>NZ_JBQCFT010000051.1:0-13566 GCF_051958795.1 Luteibacter sp.
ATGCCGGCGATGACGCCGGCGGCCGGTGCCGCATCGTCGTACATGCCGTGGGCGGCAAGCGGGGCAATCTCGAGGAAAGGCGAACCCGGATCGAGCAGGGCGCGGATTCGTTCGCGCGGCAGGAGCTTGCCACGCGCCACATGCTTCTCGCGAGCCTTGGCTCCACCGCCCTCGGCGGTGCGCTTCAGCGTGTCCCGCAGGTCCTCGGTCAGCGCGCGCAGGCGCAGGCTGGCGGCCTGGAAATCCGGTGACCGGGTGTCGAGCTGCGAGGTAAGGATGGGCATGGCGGGCCGTCGTCGAGCGGGTCAAACCACCATGATAGCCGTCGGACAGGGATCTAAAACGCTGCGCTGCGGCAGGCGCCATGAAAAACGGCCACCGCGAGGGTGGCCGTTTCCAGGGACAGGAATCCAGGAAGAATTACTTCTTGGTGCTGTCGTCCTTTGCGCTATTGGCGTTGGAAGCCGCATCCTTGGCCTGGTCAGCCGACTTGTCGGCCTGGTCGGCTGCGTTGGAAGCGGCATCCTTGGCGGCCTCAGACGCGCCACCGGCCGTCGACGCCGAGGCGGCGTTCTGGGCCTGGGCGGCGGCATCCTTGGCCTGGTCAGCCGACTGCTGGGCCTGGTCGGCCGCCTGCGAGGTCGCGGCGTTCTGCGACTGATCGGCGGCCTGCTGGGCCTTGTCGGCCTGCTGCTGGGCGTCGGAAGCGGACTTCTGGGCATCCTGCGCGGAATCCTGCGCGCCGTTGCTGCAAGCTGCCAGAAGTGCGACGAGCCCGGAGGCGAGAAGGGTACGCGTGAAATTCATTGTGGTTCTCCTTAGCCGTGGAATGCCGTTAGGCGGGCACATTAATAGCTCAGTTGTCTGGGCATCGCCAGCAAACCACCGGATCATCTTCAGGGCGCGTTAAACGCCATGCAAACCGCGTGATGCTGGCGCTAATAACGCCCGTTCTTTCGACGTGGGCTTCACACCAGTTCGATGGCGATAGCCGTTGCCTCGCCGCCACCGATGCAAAGCGAGGCGACGCCCCTTTTTGCCCCACGAACCGTCAACGCATTGAGAAGAGTCACCACGATCCGGGCGCCGCTGGCGCCGATCGGGTGGCCCAGCGCGCAGGCACCGCCGTTGACGTTGAGCTTGTCGTGCGCCACGCCCAGCTCACGCATGACCGCCATGGGCACCACGGCGAAGGCTTCGTTGATCTCGAAAAGATCGACGTCTTCCACCTTCCAGCCCGCCTTGTCCAGCACCTTCTGGATCGCGCCCACGGGCGCCGTCGTGAACCATTCCGGCTCCTGCGAATGCGTGGCGTGTGCCACGACGCGCGCCAACGGCGTCGCGCCCTTCGCCTTCGCATCATCGGCGGACATCAGCACGAGCGCGGCGGCGCCATCGGAAATGCTTGATGAACTGGCGGCCGTGATCGTGCCGTTTTCCTTGCGGAACGCAGCGCGAAGGGTCGGGATCTTGGCGGTGTCGGAACGGCCCGGCTGTTCGTCTTCGGCGAAATCCTGTGCACCCTTGCGGCCCTGCACGGTCACCGGGACGATCTCGCCGGCGAATGCGCCGGCGGCCTGCGCGGCCTTCGCGCGGTCCACGGAGGCGATCGCGTAGGCGTCCTGCTCTTCGCGGGTGAAGTGGTACTTGTCGGCGCACTGCTCGCCAAACACGCCCATGGCCTTGCCATCGTACGGGTTGGTCAGGCCATCCCACGCCATGTGGTCGACCAGCTGGCCATCGCCGTAACGGATGCCGGTGCGCGCGTTGACCATGTGCGGCGCATTGGTCATCGATTCCATGCCGCCGGCGACGACGACGGAGGCGGAGCCCGCCTTGATCAGGTCGTGGGCGAGCATGATGGCTTTCATGCCGGAACCGCACACCTTGTTGATCGTCGTGCAACCGGTCGCCGTCGGCAGGCCCGCCTTGAGCGACGCCTGGCGCGCCGGTGCCTGGCCCAGGTTGGCCGGGAGCACGCAACCCATGATCACTTCGCTGACATCGGCCGCGGCGACGCCGGCCTGCTCCAGGGCGGCCTTGATCGCGATGGCGCCGAGTTCCGGCGTGGGTACGCCAGTGAACTGGCCGAGGAAGGAACCGATGGCGGTGCGCTTGGCACCCGCGATGACGATGTCAGACATGGGAACTCCGTGGAACTTCAGATGGCCGGCCCAGAGGGGACGGAAACCTGCCGAGTATCGCAGTGGCCCCCGGGGCGGGGCAATGCGCACCGCCGCATCCGTCACAGACTATCCGCAGCGTTCTGTGCCAAGATCCTGCCCGGCGCCGCGGCAAGGGGCGGTGGCGCGACATTGATGTCGAATTCTGGGGAAAACTGAATATGGGTAGGAATCTCCTGCGTCAGCGCGATCTTGCGCTTGCGGTTTGCGTGAGCCTCGGCCTGGCCGCATGCGGTGGCGGCGGCGGTGGGAGCCGGCCGACGAACGTCAGCAACGGCGGTGGCGGTGGCGGTGGCGGGGTGGTCGTTCCCCCGACGAACCCGACCAATCCGACGCAGCCAACCCAGCCTACCCAGCCGGCCCAGCCCCCCGTGGACGCCCAGATCGCCCTGACCAATGTCGCGCCAGCCCATGCGGCCAATTTCAACGGCCAGGGTGAAACCATCGGTGTGATCGATACGGGCGTGACCCACCTGCACCCGGCGCTGGCCGGGCGAGTCACGGCCAACCTGGTCTATGTCGATCCGTCGACGAACAACATGGGCGTCGACGACGTGGTCGGCCACGGCACGGCGGTCGCGGAGATCGCCGCGGGCGTGCCGTTCGGCAGCTTTGCCGGCGGTGTCGCGCCCCAGGCCAATATTGTTGCGGCGCGCATCATCAACGACAAGGCGCCCACGGATGACGGTTCGGGCCAGGGTAACCAGGCGACCTCCGCCGATCCGCTCGGCACCGTGAACGGCGACGTCGTCGCGAAGGGCGCGCGCATCATCAACAACTCCTGGGGCGGCATCTATTGGGGCGCGACCGATGCGGCCGCCAACAAGAGCTTCCACGACGCCTATGCGCCGTTCACCGCAAATGGCGCCCATCTGTTTGTTTTCGCCGCCGGCAACGATGGCCGCGCCGATCCCTCGGACATCGCCGCGCTGCCTTCGCGCTCGCCCGATGTCGAACAGGGCTGGCTGGCGGTAGTCGCGCTGGACAGCAATAACCCGACCCAGATCGCCTCGTATTCCAACCGTTGCGGCATCGCGAAGGATTACTGCCTGGCCGCGCCGGGCGATGTCATCGTCGCATCGGCCGACTCGACGACCAGCAAGGCCAGCTACCAGATCTGGGAAGGCACGTCGCTCGCCGCGCCACAGGTTTCGGGCGCCGCTGCCGTGGTGCACAGTGCGTTCCCCGGGTTCGATTACAACGCCGTGCGCCAGATCATCCTTGGCACGGCTGATGACCTGGGTGACCCGGGCCCCGATGCGATTTATGGGTACGGCCGGCTGAACGTGGGTCGTGCGGTGCTCGGCCCGGCGCGATTCGACTGGGGCGATTTCAACGCGAACCTCGACAACGACGCGACGTTCAGCAATGCCATTGCAGGCAGCGGTGGCCTCAACGTCACGGGCGCCGGCACGCTGACGCTCACCGGTATCAACACCTACACCGGGACGACGACGGTCAACAGCAATGCGAAGCTCGCGGTCATGAACGAGTTGACCAGCCCGCTGAACGTGCTGAATGGCGGCAGGGCCATTCTGGGGGCGACGCTGCACGGTGACCTCACGAGCCAGGGCGTGGTACAGACGGGCGCCGCGACACAGCACGTCGATGGCAACGTGGTCCTCGGCAACAACAGCACGCTTTCGGTGTACCTCGGCGCGCCGCTGATCGTCGGTGGAAACGCCACCGTAGCGGGCGTACTCCAGCTTAGTGGCGCGATTCCCAATTACACCAGGACAACGCACCAGCAACTGGTCTCGGCGACCAGCCTGCAGGGCACGTTCTCACAGACGGTCATGACCGGCGCGTTCCTGACGACCACGCTGCAGTACACGCCGACGGAAGTGTGGGCCGATACGTCGTCGGCAAGTATCTCCGTCACGGCCAGCAGCACCATGGCGCAGTCGCTTGCCGCCACGTCGTCGGCGCGCCGCGTGGATGGGGCGATGGCCCAGATCAGCGACAACCTCGCCGCGGGCGCGGCCTCGGCAGGAGCCATCGATTCCTCGATGCTCATCGCCGCCGGCGGCATCCAGCAATCACCGAACACCCGTGCGGCCCAGGCCTCGCTGGAATCGCTCTCGGGCCAGCTGTATGCGGCGGGAACGGCGGTGACCCTGGCGGGTATCGATGCTGGCAACGATGCGCTGATGCAGCACCTCGATGAGATGGGCAAGGGCGGTGCGTGGATGCAGTCGCTGGATTCGCAAGGTGGCATGAGCCGGAGCGGTTACGGCAACGTCGGCTTCAACATCGGCGGCAACATGGTCGGTAACGATATCCGCCTGGGTTCCAGCGGTTTCGCCGGCCTGGCGGTGTCGCAGATGCGTAGCAACGGCCAGCTCTCGGGTAATTTCGATCGCCAGCGCAACCGCGCCACGGAAGGTTCGTTGTACGCGGGTACGCAAGGCGCCAACTGGTACAGCGTGGGCCGTGTCGCGTTCGGCAGCTATCGCGGTGATACGCAGCGCCTGCTGCGCTTCGGCGACATGGGCGCGGCGTTTACCGGCGGCGACTACAGCGGCCGTTACAACGTCGCCTACGGCGAACTGGGCTATCGCACGCACCTGGGTGCGTTCGATTTCACGCCGTATGCCGCTGTGCAGTACGCCAGCATCCGCCGCGATGGGTTCCAGGAACTGGGTGGCGATGGCTTCGGCCTGGCGGCCGACGGGCACACCACGTCGCGCTGGCAGGCTGGCCTTGGCCTGCGTGCCGGCAGCTCGTGGCTTACCTCGTACGGCAAGTTCCGCATGGACATGAAGCTGGGCTGGCAGAACGCGTTCGCCACGCGTGGGGAGGTGTTCTCGGCCCGCTACACGGGGCTGGCGCAGTGGGCACCGGTCGACGGCATCGGCCTCTCGCGGCAGGCAGCCACGCTCGGCTTGAATGCCGGCATGGACATCGGCGCGCGCACGCAACTCGCCTTTGGCGTGGACCAGCGTTTCGCCAGCCGCGACCACTCGCGTTCGGCGACTGCCAGCGTCAAGGTGGCCTGGTAACCCAGGTGATTGAGTAGGAGCTCACCCTGTGAGCGACGCCGTTCGCGGTATCGCCACAGGGTCTGCTGCGGTGGGGCGAAAGATGTCGCCCACAAGGTGGGCTCCTACATCGCGTTTACGACTTGCCGTGGAACAGCTCGCGGCCGATCAGCATCCGGCGGATCTCGTTGGTACCCGCGCCGATCTCATACAGCTTCGCGTCGCGGAGCAGGCGGCCGGCGGGGAACTCGTTGATGTAGCCGTTGCCGCCGAGCGCCTGGATCGCCTCCAGCGCCACGGTGACCGCGTTGGTGGATGCATTGAGCAGGCATGCGGCCGGATCGATGCGCGACTTCACGCCGTTATCGAACTGCTGGGCCACCATGTAGGCGAAGCCGCGTGACGACTGCAGCGCGGTGTACATATCCGCCACCTTGCCCTGCATGAGGCCGAACGTACCGATCGGTGCATTGAACTGCTTGCGCTCGCGCACGTAAGGAAGCACGAGGTCCACCGCCGCCTGCATGATGCCGATCGGACCACCGGAGAGCACGAGGCGCTCGGTATCCAGGCCGCTCATCAGCACGCGCACGCCTTCGTTCACTTCGCCCACGATATTCGCCGCGGGGATCTCGCAGTTGTCGAACACCAGCTCGCAGGTGTTCGAGCCGCGCATGCCGAGCTTGTCGAGCTTCTGCGCCGTGCTGAATCCCTTCATGCCCTTTTCGATGATGAACGCGGTCATGCAGCGGCTGCCCGCGGCGCGCGGCGCGGTGCGCATGTAGACCAGCAGTACGTCGGCATCCGGGCCGTTGGTGATCCACATCTTCGAACCGTTCGCGACCCAGGTGTCGCCGACGAGTTCCGCCTTGCAGTTCATGGAACCGACCACGTCGGAGCCGGCGCCAGGCTCGCTCATCGCCAGCGCGCCGATCCACTCGCCGCTGGCGAGTTTCGGCAGGTACTTCCGGCGCTGCTCATCCGTACCGTTGTGGTAGATGTTCTGCACGCACAGGTTCGAGTGCGCGCCGTACGAAAGACCCACCGAGGCGGATGCGCGCGAGATTTCTTCCATGGCCACCATGTGGGCCAGGAAGCCGAGGTCGGAGCCACCGAACTCGCCGGGGATCGTGATGCCCAGCAGGCCCATCTCGCCCAGCTTGGCCCACAGGTCGTCGGGGAACTGGTTTTCGCGGTCGATACGGTCGGCCCGCGGGGCGATCTCCTTCTCGGCAAACGCGCGGACGGTTTCGCGCAGGAGGTCGAGGTCTTCGCCAAGGGAAAACGGACGCATGGGTGCAACTCCGGGGAAAAGGCGGGGAAAACCTCACCATGCTAGCGTTTTGCGGCGCCGGAGCCACGGCGCGACGCAGCAATCAGGCCAGGGCGATGGTGGCGATGCGGTCGTGTACGCGCCGCAGGAGCAGGCCCTGGCGCTCGAAAAGGCGCAGTGTCCCACCGTGGGCCGCGCCGGAAAGGGCGCTCCCCGTCTCCTCGCCAGGCGCGGCCAGCAGCGGCGCGGGTGTGCCGGCGCGCAGGTGCTCGGCGAGCGCGGCGAACGCCACCGCGAGTTCGCGCGCGTGGGCTTCCATGGCCGCGGCATCGGCCGCCGGCATGGCCTCGCGGTGCGTGCCCAGCGTAGAGAGATGCGAGAGACCCGCCTGCAGGGCCGTCAGGAGGCGCAGGCCGCGTTCACCCTGGGCCGGTGCGTGCCCCGGTTCGCCGAGGAGCTCGGCCACGTTCCCGGCCA
The DNA here is from genome assembly GCF_051958795.1 of Luteibacter sp. Taxonomy (GTDB): domain Bacteria; phylum Pseudomonadota; class Gammaproteobacteria; order Xanthomonadales; family Rhodanobacteraceae; genus Luteibacter. The sequence continues at coordinate 6,915 of NZ_JBQCFT010000051.1, forward strand.
CCACCGCCTGCGCGGCGTGGGCATCGCGGCGCGCGATCCGGTAGGGGAGATCGTCCACGCGCCCGCTAACGTACTGGGCGGCTATCCGCTCGAGGTACCGGGCGTAGGCGAGCAGGGCATCCGCGACAAGGTCGTCCAGGCGTCGCACGCGCCAGTCAGGGAGGACATAGCGGATGACCACGGCAGCCACGGCGGCGCCGAGCAGGGTATCGAGCAGGCGCGGCCCGATCGCGTCAAAACCCGCGCCGACGCGATCGAAGCACAGCAGCACGAACAAGGTGATGGCGCCAGTGGCGAGCGCGTACCGGCGGAGGCGGAAGGCGAAGAACGCGGCGCCCGTGGCGACGAGTACCGGCAGCCGCCAGTCGCCGGCCGGGAGCGCACGCAGCAGGGCCCAGCCAAGGAGAAGGCCCGTCGTCGTACCCACGATGCGCTGGACGAACCGGCGCCGGGTCGCGCCATATCCCGGCTGGCAGACGAACAGGGTGGTCAGCAGGATCCAGTAGCCGTGCTGGGGGTGCAGCGCGAGCATGACGAGATAACCGGCGAGCATGCCGATGGAAAGACGCATCGCGTGACGGAAATGCATCGAGCGTCGGTTGAGGCGCAGGCGAACGCGGCGCATCGCGTCGGCGAAGGTGGACGGCTCGTTGCCCTGCAGGGCGATGTCACTGTCCTCGCGCAGGCTGCCCTCGTCCTCGATAAGCGCCTGCAGGCTCACCATGTTCTTCAGCAACGCTACCAGCGCGTCGTCCAGGGCCTCGTCCCGTTGCTGCGTGCGCTGGTGGAATGCGAGCGCCTGGCGCAGATCCTCGAGCGCGGCGCGGGGCAGTGCGATCGAGCTCAGCGGGGCATTGCGACGCACGGCGTCGGCGCGCTCGCGGCATGCCTGGGCCTGCAGGCGCAGCAGCCGGCCGAAGCGGAACATCAAGTCGCTGTGGTACAGCGCCGCCGTGAGTTCATCGTAGGGATAATGCGACGAGGTGATCCGCTCGTGGATGTCCTGCGCGACGAAGAACATGGCCAGGCGTGATGCGGCGCGCCCACGCGGCTGGCGGCGGCCGATCCGGTCGATCAGGGCCAGCCGGGCCTCGGTCAGTGCCTGGACGGTAACCTGGTTACGTCGGGAAAAGGCCAGTGCGAGCGCGTCGTGGTCGAGTCCCTGCACCGGTTCGAACTGCGCCGCCTTGGCGTCGATCAGCGCGGCCAGGGATTCGAACAGCCTGGCCAGCGCGTGTCGCAGCGCCCGCTGCGGCGCCAGGGCGCTCCAGAGCATCGACAGCACGCCGTACCATGCGGCACCCGCGACGAGCGCGACCGTGCCCTCGGTACCGCGTCCACCCGCCGCGTCCGAGGCGATCATCGTGTAGACCGCCAGGATCAACGTCGCCGTGGCGATCGTCGCGTAGCGGCCACTGGCCGCGCCGAGCATCACCAGCAGGAACGTCCCGACCGGGAGCAGCATGGCGAAGGCCAGCGGCGTACCGATCGCCGCTTTCACCGACATTGCCGCTAGCGCGAAGCACAGCAGGGTCACCACGAGGCCCCGGAGGCGCCCGCGCCACGCGTCGTCCGTTTCGGCGAGTGCACAGGCGATGGCGCCCAGCAGGGCAGGGACGATCGCATCCGCCGGACCGTGCCACGTACACCATGCGGTGATCCCGGCCAGCGCCAGGAACACGCGCAACACATCGGCGAAGCGATCGGATTCGGCCAGGTGTCGGAAGGCAACCATCAGCCTAGGTTACCCCGGGGGGCGCGCTTCCCGCTCAGCAAAGCCCGCCGTTCACCGCGAGCACCTGCCGGGTGATGTAGCTGGCCTCGGGGCTGACGAGGAAGCGCACGGCGGCCGCGACTTCCTCCGGCGTACCGCTCCGCTCCATGGGGATGACCTTGAGGATCTGCTCGACCGGTACGTCGGGGTCGAGCATGTCGGTATCGATGAGGCCCGGAGCGACACAGTTCACGGTGATCTTGCGCTTGGCCAGCTCCACCGCGAGCGCCTTCGCCGCACCGATGACACCAGCCTTGGAGGCGCTGTAATTCACCTGGCCGCGGTTTCCGATGATGCCGGACACGGAGGTGATGCAGACGATGCGGCCCGCGGCGCGGCGGCGGATCATTGGCATCACCAGGGGATGCAGCACGTTGTAGAAACCATCGAGGTTAGTGCGCAGCACCTGGTCCCAATCCTCGGAGGTGAGCCCGGGGAATGCGCCATCGCGGGTCAGGCCGGCGTTGCAAACCACACCGTAGTAAGCGCCATGCGCGGCCACGTCGGCTTCCAGCGCGGCGGCGGTGGCGGCGCGGTCGGCGACATCGAACTGGAGCACGCGCGCGTTGCGGCCCTTCGCGACGATCTCGGCCTGCACGGCTTCCGCCTCGTCACGGCGCGAGCGGCAATGGACCACGATGTCATGGCCGGCGTCCGCCAGGTTGAGCGCAATGGCGCGGCCGATGCCCCGGCTGGAGCCGGTGACGAGGATCGTGTCGGTCATGGAGCATTTCCGGTGGGGTCGAGCCGGGTGTTGCGCGGATCGAGGAAGGGGGTGGGGTCGACCGGGCTGAAGACGGTGAGCCGCGCTTCCGCCTCGATGCCGTGTGTCGTGATGCGGCAGGCGAACGACGCCATGCCGTCTTCGTCGTGGAACGTGCGGATGGCTTCAACCCGCAACGTGCTACCGACGGGAAACGCATCGGCATCGACGCGATAGGCGCGCGTGCCGAGCAGGAAGCCTGGCCGGACCTGCCCGCCGGCAGCGAGCACCTGGCAGCCGTTCCACGCCGCGATGGCCTGCGCCATCAGCTCGATGCCTGCCCACGCAGGCAAGCCATCGGCGGTCACTTCGAGATCGCCGCGGCGGACCGTGCGTTCGCAGACCACGCGCTCCGCGTCCCATTCGATCAGCCGGTCGAGCCAGACCATGCTGCCGGCGTGCGGAAGCAATTGCTCGATGGGCCATGTGCTCATGGCATGGCTCCGTGCGACAGGCGCCGTTCGACGTCGGCCATGAAGCACCCGGGCGATACCAGCTGCATCTCGCCATCGGCGAGGCGCACGGCCACCTGGATGGTGCTGGCGCGGGTCAGGCGTTCACCAGTCGCCACGTCGCTGATCGTGTAATGGATCTTCAGGCGGTTTTCCCATTCCACCAGCTCAGCCCGTACACGCAGGGCCTGGCCGAAACGGGCGGCGCGCGCATAACGCAGCTGCAGGTCGATGATGGGCCAGGCGAAGCCGGTTTCCTTCATCCGCACGTAGTTGTGGCCCAGGTCGTCGAGCAACGCGCAGCGGGCGATTTCCAGGTACTTCACGTAGTGCCCGTGCCATACGACCTCGAGCGAATCCACGTCGAAGAACGGCACGACGATATCGACGTCGACGGCCAGCACGCCCTTACCGCGCATCGACGACTCCCGGCATGGCTTCGACGCGCAGGTGCGCGGACGAGCAGGTCGCATCGCCCATGCGGTAGGCGAAGTGCAGGCGGCCGCGCTCGGCGTCGTAGCGCAGGTGCAGGTCGACGCGGTCGCCCGGACGCAACAGGCGCTGGAACTTCAGCTGGTCCATGCCGCGGCATGTGGTGGGCGTGCCGAAGCGCGAAGACGCGAATTCCAGTGCCCAGGCGATCTGCAGTACGCCGGGCAATACCGGAGCGGCCGGGAAGTGATCGACGAAGCAGGCGAGGTCCAGCGGCAGCGCGAGCGACAGCACGTGGATATCGCCCTCCATGCGCTCGCTGACCACGCAGGCGATGCGCGGGAGCGGTGCCTGCAGCAGCAGGTCGATGCGCGCGGCTTCGGGCAGCGCATCGACGAAACGCCAGGCCATCGGCGTGGCGAGGGCGTCATCTCCCGCGCCATGCTGGCCCAGTTCGCCCACGAGGCCAGCACGGCCATGCCGAGATAGCGCGATGCGGCCGGAATCCGACAAGGCGACGACCATGCCCGGTACCTGCGGGCCTGCATGGCCACCCGCAGCGGCCGCGACCCAGGGGTGCGAGGCAAGGCGCACGGCAGCGGTATTCATCGGCGAGGAACGCACGCGGCGGCGCATCCGCTGCCGGCACAGCCACTCGACGGCGAACAAGGCACCCATCGCGGCGTAGGCGAGGATGCCGTTGTAGAAGGTCCACCAAGACAACGGACCCCATGCAGCGAGCAAGGCGGAGCAGGTGCCGTTGATGGCGAAGAAACCGACCCAGACCCAGGTCACCCTGCGCGTATAGGCCACGGCCTCCGGTGGCAGGTCGGGCTCCATCAGACGCGCCACGCGCTCGATGAGCGGCGGTCCGAACACGAGGCTGAGCGCGAACGCGCTGAGCAACAGCGCGCAGACCAGGCTGGGGTACCAGCGGAGCAGCTGCTCGTGCCCGCCGAACGCAAGGATGGCGCAATAGGCCAGCGTGACGCCGAGCATCCACTTCCCGCCCGGCTGCTGCAGCAGGGCCGGGGCGCGCACCAGCCAGAGCGCACCGAGGATCAGCCCGAACGCGGGTGGCGATACACGGTCGCCACCGAAGTAGACGATGAACGGATAGAGCAGGCCCACGACGACCAGCAACAGGTTGGCGAGCTTGCGCGACCCGTTCGCGCTGCTGGCGGTGATCATGCGTGGAGCTCCCGGGCGTAGAGCTGGTGCAGGTGTTCGTTGATGCGGCGCGAGGCGATCGGTGCTGGCGCGGCGTCGCTGAAGCTCGCGACGTCGATGTCGTCACCCACGCGCAAGTGCATGTGCACCCGGCGGTGCGGGATGCGGTACCAGGGCTCGGCCTTGGTCAGCGTGGTGGGTTTCACGGTGATGAAGACCGGCGTGATGACCTCGGCGCCACGGACCGCGATGGCCGATGCGCCGCGGTGAAAGACGGGCGGCTGGCCCGGCGTGGTGCGGGTACCTTCGGGGAAGACGATAAGCGTCTGTCCCTCCTTCAGCACATCGGCGGCGCGGTCGAGCATGTCGGCGCTGCCGTCGTTGCTGATGTACTGCGCCACCATCACGGGGCCGCGCATGAACGGGTTCTTCCACAGGCTGTGCTTCACGACGCAGTTGGCGTCAGGCACGTGGCCGATCAGGAACACGACGTCGATGAGCGACGGGTGGTTCGCCACGATCATCTGGCCCGGACGGCCCAGCCGCTCGAGGCCTTCGAAGCGGTAGGTGAGCACGCCGGTGCGCGCCATGAACTGCGAATGCAGCCAGAAGGCCCGGCCGACGGTGCGGCGTGCGCGCCGGCGGCGGACCTCGATGGGGGCGGGCCAGTGCATCACCACCGGCAGGATGATGAGGCGCAGCACGAGGCCGCCCAGGCCGAAGAACGCGAATGAGAGGGCGGTGAAAACGAACCGGCACGCCCATGCGTCGGCGCGGCGCTTCGTCGTGTCGGCTGCGAGATCCATGGGGCTAGGCCTGGAAGGGTTCGGGCTCATGGTAGCGCCGGATGACGAGTGCCGCGCAGCTGCCGCCAAAACCGAAGGTATTCGAGAGCACGGCATCGATGCGTGCCGCGCGCTCACCATCCAGCAGCGGCGCCTCGGCGAACGCTTCGTCGAGCGCCTGTGGCGGCGCACCGGCGAGCAGCACGCCCTGTTCGATCATGCCGATGCACGCGTTGGAATCCAGCGCCCCCGCCGCGGCGGGGGCATGGCCGACCTGGCCTTTGATGGATGACATCCATGGCACCGCATGGCCGCGGTCGGCGAATACACGGCGCAGGGCGTCCCATTCGGCGAGGTCGCCGTCGACCGTGGCGCAGGCATGGGTGTTGACGTAGTCCGGTATCACCCCGGCGAGATCGATGGCCTGGTGCATGGCTTCGGCCATGCCCTCGCTGCGCGGGCTCACCATCCCCTCCGGATCCGACGCCGCGCCATAACCGGCCATTTCCGCCAGGATCGTGGCACCGCGCGCAAGCGCGTGCTCCAGCGACTCCAGGACGAGCACGCCCGCGCCACCGGCGAGCACGATGCCATCGCGGTCGCTTGCATACGGCGTCGATACGCGTTCGCCAGGCGTGCTGGTCGTGCTGAGTGCGTGCATCACGTCGAAGCACATGGACGCCTTGTCATGCAGCTCCTCCGCGCCGCCGCACACCACGATCTCCTGGCGGCCGAGCTGGATCAGTTCCATGGCCTGGCCGATCGCATGGGTGGCGCTGGAGCACGCGGACCCGACCGTGAAGGCACGGCCGCCGAAACCGAAGGCGTGGACCAGCGTCGCAGCGATCGCGCTGCCCATGGTGCGCGGGACGGTGAAGGGTGAGAGGCGCGAATAGCCCTTCGCGCGAAAAAGGTTCAGCCCGGCTTCGTATTCGGAAAGCGCGGCGGCGCCGCCCATGACGATGCCGACATCGCGCTCGCGGATGCGCGCGTCATCAAGGCCTGCCTCGGCCAGCGCTTCGCGCGTGGCATGCCAGGCGTATTCCGCTGCCTGCGGCAGGTACCGGCGCAACTTGCGCGGGGGTGGTTCCAGCGCGCCGAGGTCCACCGGCGCGGCGGTACGGCAGCGCATGCCCAGGGCCGCGTAATCCGGCATGTCGCGAAACCCGTCGCGGCCCTCGCGCAGGCCGTCGAAGAGGGCGGCGCGGCTTGGGCCAAGGCAGGACACCGCGCCCATGCCGGTGACGACGACACGCCGCATCAGGCGTGGGCCTTG
>NZ_JBQCFT010000052.1:0-15708 GCF_051958795.1 Luteibacter sp.
AGGCTCTTCCGGCATCAGCCCTGTCGTTTCAACCCTTCCACCGGTGCGCCAACGCACTCAGGTCATGTTCCCTGCGGCGCCTGTTGGGAGCCGCATCTTCGTCTTTGAGTTTTCGGATTATCGAAGATGTCTTCTCTCTTCATAGGTTCGATAGGTTGGACGCGTGTTTCAATAACTCAAACGTACTAAGTATTCGGCACAGAGCTTTTTCATGGGCCCCCAGTGCTTCATTGTCGACGCGCCGGGTCAGCAAGCATCGGCGAGCCTCGCGTTGGTGCGGGCCGTGAAGCTGCCAATGGGCGCGGCCGGCTGTCGCCGCCAAGCTGATCAGCCAGCCGAGACAAACCGTTGACTGCGCGCGCCCGCCTTGTGCCAGGCCATGGCCAGGCCGCCGAGCACTAAGCCCAGGCCCACCACACCGTTCCAGCCGAACCGGTTCATCAGCCACCCGCTGATGACCGTGCCGAGTGCGCCACCAATAAACGTGGCGGTCATGTAGAGGCTGTTGATCCGCCCCTGCGCCTTTGGGTCCACCGCGAAGGCGCGGGTCTGGTTCGAGACCAGGCCGGCCTGCACGCCGATATCCAGCACGATCACGCCGATGACCAGCAGGGCGAGCGAGCTGTTCGCACCGGCGAGCAGCACGTACGCCAGCGTGACGATGCCGATGCTCGCGCCCACGACATAGCGCGTGCCCTTGCGGTCGGCGGTGCGCCCGCCGAGCGATGCCGCGAACGCACCGGCCGCGCCGATGATGCCGAAGCCGCCGGCCCACGCACTGCCGAGGTGCCACGGCCCGTTCGCGAGCAGCGCGGCAAGGTTCACCCAGAACGCGTTGAAGCACGCCCAGAGCAGGGCCTGCACCACCATCGAATCGCGGATGGGCCGGTTGTCGCGCATCAGCGGCCAAAGAGACGCCAGCAGGCGGCCATAGGAAAGTGTGGTCGAGGGCACGCCCTTCGGCAGCATCGACAGCGCGACGATGGCGGAAGGCACCATGAGCAGGGCTTCGACGCCATACACCGCGCGCCAGCCCCACGCCTGCCCGACCAGGCCCGCGACCGTGCGGCCGACGAGGATCCCGATCATGATGCCGCTCACCACGGTCCCGACATTGCGGCCCCGCTCGCTCGGTGCCGACATCGCACCGGCGAACGGCACCAGCTGTTGCGGCACGCAGCTCACCATGCCGATGCCGAACGAGACCATGGCCAGGCCGACGATGCCGGGGACGAACAGCGCGACGATATCGAGGACGAAGGCGACCGCAATCTGCGCGAGCACCAGCGCGCGCCGGTCGAAGCGGTCGCCGAGCGGCAACAACAGCGCCAGGCCGGCAGAGAAGCCGAGCAGCGCCGCGCCAGCGACGAGATCCACGGCGGTCAGCGTGGCATGCAGCCCACCGGCGATCAGCGGAAGGATCGGCTGCACGCAATAAAGGTTGGTGATGACGGCGCCGGCGACCACGGCCATCATCAGGATCTTCCCGCGCGAGGCGGCCTCGGCGGGGGCGGGTAAAACGGTGGGGGATGGGCCGTTCACGGCAGGCTCCTGGGTGGGATGACCGGAAGATAGGTCTGGCCGTGATCCAAGAGAATCTGGCACGATCGGGAATGATCCTTCCATATTTTGAGAGGGCCGCATGAACCAGCTCGAATCCATGGCGATCCTGGTGGCGGTGGTCGATGCGGGCAGCCTGTCGGCGGGCGCGCGGCAGCTTGGGCTGCCGCTGGCGACGGTCAGCCGCAAGGTCGCGGCGCTGGAAACCCACCTGCGCACGCGGCTACTCCTCCGCACGACCCGGCAGCTCACCCTTACTGAGGCGGGCGCCTCCTACGTCGCCGCCTGCCGGCGGATCCTCGAGGAGGTTGGCGAGGCCGAGCGGAATGCCATGGGCGAATACGTCCAGCCGCGTGGCGAGCTGACGGTGACCGCCCCGGTGGTCTTCGGCCGGCTCCACGTCGTGCCGGTGGTCGCGGAGTTCCTGGCTCAGTACCCGGAGATCGGGGTGAACCTCAACCTGACCGACCGCGTGGTGCACCTGATGGAAGAGCAGGTGGACGCAGCGATCCGGATCGGCGAACTGCCCGACAGCAACCTCATGGCGGTCGGCGTCGGCAACGTGCGCCGCGTGGTCTGCGCAAGCCCGGGCTACCTCGCGGCACACGGCACGCCCGAGACGCCGCGCGACCTCGCCAGGCACGAGTGCGTGAGTTTCGAAGTCCTGGAATCCACCCGCGCGTGGGTGTTCGGCGAGGGCAAGGCCCAGGTGTCGGTGCCGGTACCATCGCGCCTCGCCGTCAACACCGCGGAGGCCGCGATCGATGCGGCGATCCTCGGCGTGGGGCTGGTCCGCGTGCTCTCTTACCAGGTCGCCGCACCATTGCGCGAGGGTTCGCTACGCAGCGTGCTCGCGCCGTACGAAACCGCGCCGCTGCCGATCCACCTTGTGCATAAAGGGCAGGCACCGTTGCCGCTGAAGTTGCGCGCGTTCCTGGATTTCGCGGCGCCGCGGTTGCGTGGGCGTCTTCCGCCAGATGCTTAAGCGCGTAGCGCGTGCACGACGGAAATTCGTGAGATAACTCTCATTTTTTCTTTATCGACAGTAAGTTACTTGAAGTTTCGACAGCGATCATTAGACTGTCGATCGGCGCAGCGTGTGTCATATGGGTTTACAGGGATCGTCTATGTCGTTGATAGCCCGGGGCGGTGCGTACCATTCCATGTTGCACGCATGGCTGTGCATTGTTTCCTGCGCACTGGGAGCCTTTTCTTCCGCGTCGCACGCAGCAACCGAGCAAGAACGGTCGCAATACCTGGCCGTCAAGATCAGGCCATCCTACCTACGGTGCCTTGATGCTGCGGGCGGCGTTACGCCCGCGATCAAGTCCTGCATGAGTGACGAGTTCGCCTTCCAGGATAAGAGGCTCAATGCCGCTTATAAGCAGCTCATGGCGGCTGTTGGCGATGCGAACAGGACGCCGCTGAAGCTCGAGGAACGGCAGTGGATAAAGCACAAGGAATCCACATGTACGTCCCCCGATGAATCCGGGCAGGGCGCCGACATGGTGGGGTACGATTGCGCTCTAGTTCAAACAGCCACCAGAGCGACCGAAATTGAGCGTCGCCTTACCGATCCGGCAACGTATGGTGCAAAGCCGCTCACGGCCGGCCGCGACGTACTGGCACTGAATGCGAAGAGAGGGTTCCGCCCCTCGTATCAGGAATGCATCGATAGCAGCTTCGCGAACAATCCCCGGATAATCGCGTGTGCCGATGAAGAGCTTGAGTTTCAGGAATCTCGAATCAAGCATGCCCGCGAGCAACAGGACGCTCGGGCCGCGCCTGCCGCCAGGGCCTCGATGGAAGCGGATCAGAAGCAATGGGCCGACGCATTGGATAAGCAATGCGAAGTGCGTCCGGGCGCGTCGCAATCCGAGGAAGTCCAGGCATCCGATTGCATGCTGGAAGGCACGGCTACTCGAGCAAATGAATTAGAGAAGCTTTTGGCCAAGTAAGGCCGTAACACTGGAGCACGACATGACGGATCAGGAGCAGTGGCGTGTAGGCGCCACGTCCGCTCGGTTTGAAAGCGCGACCGGCGATCCCGGCGCGGTATCGCTCGGCAGGGGTGACCACGGTGGCGCTTCCTACGGTACCTATCAATTGGCAACCGGGCCGGGGACGCTACAGAAGTATCTGCGACAGTCGCGCTTCGGCGAGCAATTCAAGGATCTTGAGCCGGGTACACCAGCCTTCAATGACAAGTGGCGTGAAGTTGCGGCCGAACAGCCTGATTTCGGTGCCGATCAGCACGACTTCATCAAGCGGACCCATGTCGACCCGGCTATTTCACGCCTTGCGGCACGCGGCATTGACGTCGAGGGACGCGGGCCGGCTGTGCAGGACATGGTTTGGAGCACGTCGGTTCAATATTCGAGTGCGCCGGGCATCGTTGTGCGGGGCCTTGAGGAGTCGTTCGGGAAGGATTTTGACGCCGGATCATTGACGGATCGGCAGATCGTCGACGCTGTGCAAGACTCCAAGCTTCGCCATGTCGCGTCTGACTTTCGAAGTTCTGACGCCAGGAATCGTTCAGGCGTGGAGACGCGCATAGCGAGCGAAAAGGCCGCCCTCGGTGTGTTGGACGAGACGGGGCGAGTTGCAACTAACGCGGAGTTTGCGAAGCTCTGGAATGAAGCGTCTCCGATCAAGCCTGGGGCGCCGAGTGGACGTGTCACCGACCTCCAAGAGAAGCTAGCGTCCCTCAACATTCTGAACGATCGCGGGCAGCAAATTCGTGCCGACGGTGACTTCGGCCCGTCGACCGCTCAAGCCGTCATCGCTTTCCAGCGATCTGTCGGGTTGACTGCGTCTGGCGAGGCCGGGGCCCTCACGATGACCATGCTTGATCAACAGGTCCAAGCCCGCAAGCAAGATGCGCTCACAAATCCTGCCCCGCGCATAGCTGCCTGCCGGCTGGACGATAGAACGCACCCGGACTTCTCTCTCTATCAACAGGTGCGAGAGCACGTCGTGGCGTTGGACCAATCGCTTGGCCGGTCGCCGGACCAATACAGCGATAACATCGCGGCCGCACTGACTGTTCAGGCAAGGTCCGACGGTTTGCAGCGTGTCGACCAGGTCGCTCTTTCTCCTGACGGTACCAAGCTGTGGGGTGTGCAAACCCCACCTGGGCGACGGGATCATTTGTTTGATCTGCAGACCTGCGTGCAGACCTCCGAAGCCAATACATCGATGGAGCAGAGTGCGGCGCGCTGGCCGGAGGCGATGCAACAGTTCCAGCAACACGAACTCAATCGAGAGGCCACCCAGCAGAGGGCCCAGGATCGAATCCAGGCCGAATCCCAGCAGGCCCAGATGAGCGGCCCGACCATGACGCGCTAATAATCGAGCGGCGGCGTCCCGGTACTTGACGCCGCCGCATCCCCAAGCGCTACGATCGGCGGTCCGTCAGGGGTAACTGATCATGTCTGGAATTCGCCGTCGCGCGTTGGCCGTGCTTAGTGCGTCGCTTCTTGTGCCGGCGGCGCATGCCGCCGCCGATGCGGATGCCGCGCGTTGGCAGCGGGAGGCCGCCGCGGTCTCGATAATCCGTGATGACTGGGGTATCGCCCACGTGCATGGCAAGACGGATGCCGATGCGGTGTTCGGCATGGCCTACGCGCAGGCCGAGGACGACTTCAACCGGGTGGAGACCAATTACCTGGTGTCGCTCGGGCGGCTTGCCGAAGCAGAAGGTGAGCCTGCGGTCTGGAAAGACCTGCGCCAGAAGCTCTTCGTCGACGAAACCCAGCTGAAGGCCATGTATGCCCGCAGCCCCACGTGGCTCAAGGCCCTGATGGATAGCTGGGCCGATGGCCTGAACTACTACCTCGCCAGTCATCCGGATACGCATCCGCGCGTTATCACCCGTTTCGAACCATGGATGGCGCTGAGCTTTTCGGAAGGCAGTATCGGTGGCGACATCGAGCGTGTCTCGACGAAGGATCTCCAGGCCTTCTACGGCAATGACCCAGCCGGTGCGCTGGCCCAGGTCACGCCGCCATCGAGCTGGTGGGAGCCGACCGGTTCCAATGGCATCGCCATCGCGCCAAAGCTCACCGCGGATGGGCACGCGCTACTGTTGATCAACCCGCACACCTCGTTCTTCTTCCGCTCGGAACTGCAGATGTCGAGCGACCAGGGCCTTGACGCGTACGGCGCGGTGACCTGGGGCCAGTTCTTCATCTACCAGGGCTTCAACAAGCACATCGGGTGGATGCATACCTCGTCGGGTATCGACGTGGTCGATGAGTTCGCCGAGACGATCGTGAAGCAGGACGGCAAGCTGTTCTATCGCTATGGCAAGGAAACGCGGCCGGTGGCGACGCGCGAGATCGTGGTGCGGGTGAAGGGGCAGGGCGACCGGCACTTCACCACCTATGCGACGCACCATGGTCCTATCGTGCGCACGCAGGGCGACAAGTGGATCGCCTTTGCCCTGATGACCAAGCCGCTCGAGGCGCTGCAGCAGAGCTGGCTGCGGACGAAGGCCAACGACTATGCGGCCTACATGAAGGTCGCCGAGCTGAAGGCCAATTCGTCGAACAACACGATCTACGCAGACGACAAGGGCAACATCGCTTACCTGCACCCGCAGTTCATTCCGAAGCGCGATGACCGCTTCGATTACACCAAGCCGGTGGACGGCAGCGATCCGGCGACCGACTGGCAGGCGCTCCTGCCGCTGGACAAGGCACCCCGCCTGTTCAATCCCGGCACCGGCTGGATCTTCAACACCAACGACTGGCCGTACTCGGCCGCGGGCCCGGATAGCCCCAAGCAGGCGGAGTTCCCGAAGTACATGGACTCGGTGGGCGAAAATCCTCGCGGCATCCACGCGACGCGAGTGCTCACCGGCCAGCGCGACTTCACCAAGGCCTCGCTGCTCGCGGCGGCGTTTGATTCGTACCTGCCCGCCTTCGAACGGCAGCTTCCCATCCTGATCAGGGACTACGATGCGCTGCCCGCCAGCGACCCGCTGAAAGCAAAGCTGCGCGGTCCTGTCGGACTGCTGCGTGCGTGGGATTACCGTTGGGGCATCGCCTCGATGCCAACGACGCTTGCCGTGTTCTGGGGTGACATCCTCTGGGACAAGGCCAGCAAGGAAGACACGCAGGAAGGCCTGAGCATCTACGACGTGATGGCCGGGAAGGCCGGGCCGCAGGCGCGGCTGCAGGCGCTCGCCGATGCCGCCGACCGCCTGGAAAAGGACTTCGGGAGCTGGGGCGTTCCGTGGGGCGAGGTCAACCGCTACCAGCGCAACGATGCGGCAATCGCGCAAGTGTTCGACGATGCGAAGCCGAGCATCCCCGTGCCGTTCACCTCTTCGCGCTGGGGCTCGCTGGCCTCGTTCGGCGCGCATCGCTGGCCGGGCACGAAGCGTTATTACGGCACGAGCGGCAACAGCTTCGTCGCCGTGGTCGAGTTCGGGCCCAGGGTGAGCGCGCGGGCGATCACCGCCGGCGGCGAAAGCGGCCATCCCGGCTCGAAGCATTTCAACGACGAGGCCGAGCGCTACACCACGGGCAACCTGCGCAAGGTGTATTTCTGGCCGGACGAGCTCGAAGGCCACGTCGAGCGCGCCTACCACCCCGGTGACAAGGACACCACGCCATGAAGAAGACGCTGCTTGCCCTCGCGACCGGCCTCGCGCTCACGTTCGCCGCGCATGCGGAAGACCTGCCGAAGCCGGCGGCACATCCCGTGCTGCTCAAGGCCGATCGTGTTTTCGACGCGCGCGATGAGCAAACGCACGCGGGGTGGGTCGTGCTGGTCCAGGGCGACAAGATCGCCGCGGTCGGGCCGGAAAACCAGGTCACGGCGCCGGCAGGAACGGAGACGCTCTCCTTCCCGGGCATGACGCTGCTACCGGGTTTGATCGACGCGCACTCGCACATCTTCCTGCACCCGTACAACGAGACGCTGTGGAACGACCAGGTACTGAAGGAGACGCTGGCCTTTCGTACCGTCGAAGCCGTGAAGCACGCGCGCGATACGCTGATGGCCGGCTACACGGCCCTGCGCGATCTTGGCACCGAGGGTGCGGGCTATGCCGATGTCGACGTGCAACGCGCGATCGACAAGGGGCTGATTCCCGGCCCGCACCTGTTCGTGGCGACGCGCGCGACGGTGGCCGCGCATTGCTACGGCCCGGGGCCTCTTGGCTTCCGCGAGGACATGGACCTGCCGCAGGGAGCGATCCCCGTGAGTGGCGTCGCGCAGATGGTGGATGCGGTGCGTGACCAGGCCGCGCATGGCGCCGACTGGATCAAGCTCTACGCCGACTATCACTGCGGCAAGGCGAAAGGCTCCTCGCCCACGCTCACGCAGGAGGAGCTGAATGCCGCGGTGGAAGTAGCACACTCGCTGAACCTGCCCGTGGCGGTGCATTCGACCACGGCGGAAGGCATGCGCCGTTCGGTGCTCGCCGGCGTCGATACGATCGAACACGGCTACGACGGGACGCCCGACGTGTTCGCGCTGATGAAGAAACACAACGTCGCCTACATGCCCACGCTCGAGGCCAGCGCCGCCTATGCCGAGTATTTCGGTGGCTGGAAGCCCGGTGGGCCGCCGACCGAATCGATGCAGACCTCGGCCACGGCGTTCAAGCGCGCCCTCGATGCGGGCGTGACGATCGGCGCGGGCAGCGACGTAGGCGTCTTCACCCACGGCACGAACTACAAGGAACTCGAGTGGATGGTCCGCGACGGGATGAACCCGGCGAAGGCCTTGCTCGCCGCCACAGCCGTCGATGCGAAGGTACTCCGCCAGCAGGACCACATCGGCCAGCTCAAGGCCGGCCTCGATGCGGACATCATCGCCGTACCCGGTGACCCGACGAAAGACATCGCAGTGCTGGCGAACGTGCCCTTCGTGATGAAGGGCGGCGCGATCTACAAAAAGCCGTGATCCAACTCGTCGTAGGAGCCCACCCTGTGGGCGACGCTGTTCGCGACACGGCCGCAGACCCTGCGCGCCGAGGCGAAAGATGTCGCCCACAGGGTGGGCTCCTACGCGATCGCGCGCAAGCGCGCTCCCACACGGGCACTATCGCATCAGGGCAGCCGGGCGCCGGTTTGTTGTTCGCTTAGTTCCCACAGCGCGTCGGCTGCGTCGGGGTCGATTGCGTAGGGGCGGACGCCGTGCAGGTTGCGCAGGTCTTCGGCGGCGACGGTCGCGTCATCGAGCAGGGGCGCGATGTCGCTGTCCTCGAGGTACAGGCCGCCCTTGCCGTCGAGCATGGGGCTGGTGGCGGCCCACACGCTGGTCGCCGCGCCCTGCGCCACGCTTTTCATGCCGCGCTGGATATCGACCACCGGCTTGCCTTCGTCGTCGATGGCGCCGAACTTGCGCATGTCGTCGACGCTCATGTAACGGGCAAGGTCGGTGACGATCGCGCCCGGGTGCAGCGAGAACGCGCGGATGCCGTCGGCCTTGCCGCGCTGGTCGACGCCGATGGCGAAGAGGATGTTCGCGGTCTTCGACTGGCCGTAGCTGAGCCACGGATCGTAATCACGGCGTTCAAAGTGCGGGTCGTCGAACACCACCGGTGAATAGCGGTGGCCGCGCGACGACACGGAGACCACGCGCGCGCCGTTCGCGCGGCGCAGCGCGGGCCACAAGCGTACGGCGAGCTGGTAGTGGCCCAGGTGGTTGGTCGCGAACTGCCGCTCGTAGCCGCGCGCGTCGCGTTCGAGCGGGCAGGCCATCACGCCCGCGTTGTTGATCAGCAGGTGCAGCGGCTCGCCGCGATCGACCAGCTGCTTCGCGAAGGCATCAATCGACGCGGGGTCGGCCAGGTCCATCGGCAGGATCTCGATACCGGCCTCACCATCGAGGGCCTTGCGCGCCTTCGCCATGTCGCGGGCCGGGACGATGACGCGGGCGCCCGCGTCGCGCAGGGTGCGGGCGGTTTCGAGACCGAGGCCGGCGTAGCCGCCGGTGACCACGGCGGTCTTGCCGGCGAGATCGTGTCCTTTGATGACGTCCGCGGCTGTGCTGGCGGCGGTGAATCCAGAGGGGATAGGGGACTGCATGGAAGGCTCCAGGGTGGGGTGCCCTATCAAGGTAGGGGCGCCCTCCCGGACGATGAATGCTTGAAAGTACGCCATGCATGCGCAATCGTACGGATATGAGCGACGACCCCATCACCGCCATCCTCCGCCTGGCTGAGTTCGAGTCGGTCCTCTCCGGCGGCTTCACCGCGGGCGGCGACTGGGCCGTGCGCTTCCCGCCGCCCGACAAGCTGAAATTCTTCGCCGTGGCCCGCGGTCGCGTGGTCATGCGGATCGAAGGGGAGTCGCGCGATATCGCCTTGGGCGAGGGCGATGTGATCCTCCTCGCCGCGCCGCTGTCCTTCGTGCTCGCGAGCGATCCGGACCTGCCGGCGCGCTTTGCGGGCGAGTTCGAATGGCACGGCGCACAGCGGCTCGTCGCGTTCAACGAGGGCACGGAAACCCTGCAGATTGGCGGGCACGTCCGCGTGCATCCTGCCTATGAACCCATGTTGCTCGCCGCATTGCCACCGTGGATCCACATCCCAGGCAATGCACCCGAAGCGGCGACGATGCGCTGGCTGATCGACCAGATGGTGAAGGAAAGCGCCGATGCGCTACCGGGTGCCGGCCTTGCCCAGGCCCAGCTCGCCCACCTGCTGTTCGTGCAGATCCTGCGCGCGCACATGGCCTCCGGCGACCTGCTTCCCCCGGGTTGGCTACGCGCCGTCGCCGACCCGCGCCTCGCGCCGGTGCTCAGGCGCGTCCATGCCGAACCCGGCCGCGACTGGCGCCTCGACGAGATGGCGCGCCTGGCCGCGATGTCGCGCACCGTGTTTGCCGCGCACTTCCGCAAGGTCTCCGGCACGGCGCCGCTCACCTACCTCACCGAGTGGCGCATGCGGCTGGCCTGCCAGGCGCTGCAGCGTGGCAGCGTGCCGGTCGCAACCCTGGCGCGCGACCTGGGTTATGGCTCCGAGAGTGCCTTCTCCCATGCGTTCAAACGCGTGGTCGGCGTATCGCCGGCGCGCTATGCGCCCGTCACGCCGCCGCTGGTCGCGTGACGCCCGCGCCCCGCGTTGGGCATACTCGCCAGCGACATCACGCCGGGCAAGGGAACAGGGGCAATGGCAGACGAAAGCAAGATCTGGGTAGGCCGAAACGACGAGCGTTTTGGCCCGTACGACGAGGCCACGCTGCGCGCGTGGATCGCCGAAGGAAAGGTCGAGGCGACCGCCATGGGCTGGCGCGAAGGCATGGCCGACTGGCAGCCGCTGCACATGATCCTGGGTATCGCCATGCCGCCGCCGATGGCGCGGGCGCCGGGCATGCCGGCCGCCGCGCTGAATAATGACCTGCCGCCCCCGCCCGACATGCACTGGGCGCTGATCTTCGTGATCGATCTCTTCGTCGGCGGGTTGATGGGCCTGATCTGGCAGTTCGTGCAGGCGTCGTGGATCAAGAAGATCGATCCGGCCAGCAAGGCCACGATGTGGCTGGTGATCTCGGTGTGCCTGCTGCCGGTCACCTGGTTCGTGATGATGGGCGTGGTGCTCAACCGGTCATTGGACACACCCGACCCCGGGCTCGGCGCCATCATGGGCGTGATGTCCTACTTCGGCCTGTTCTTCCTGCTGGGCCTGGCGATGATCGTGTTCCGCTACGTGGCCATGTTCTCCATGGCCCGCTCCATGCGTGAGAAGCTGCCCGCCTACGGCCTGGTGCCGGATATCGGCAACGTCACCCTGTTCTTCTTCACCCACTACTACCTGCAGGGGCAGATGAGCTGGGTGGCACGCTGGCGCACCACCGGCCAGGTGAATCCGCCTGCGCCGAAGGGCGTTTTCTGGATCCTGATGGCGGTGTGGGTGGGCTTCGCGTTCCTGGTGGCTATGGCGACGATGCTGGCTGTGTTTGGTAGCCAGGGGCACTGAGGGGGATTTCCGGGGGCGGTTCGCCTATCCCGGCATGGGTGGGAAAGGCCGTTGCAAGGCGGCCAACCCACGATTCCGGCTACAATCCCGCTTTGCGTTACGGGAAAGAGCCATGACCCCCCAACGAGATCCCCGCGGATGAGTGACGGCACCCTGTTCGTGGTCGCCGCGCCCTCGGGCGCGGGCAAGTCCACGCTGGTCAATGCGCTGCTCGAGCGCGAACCGCAGATCTCCTTGTCCATCTCGCACACCACGCGCCCGCCGCGCGTGGGTGAGCAGTACGGCCGCCACTACTTCTTCGTGGAACGGCCGGATTTCGAGCGCGAGATCGCGGATGGCATCTTCCTGGAGCACGCCGAGGTCCACGGCAACCTGTATGGCACCTCGCGCACGGTGGTCGAGGACAAGCTCACCACGGGCGTGGATGTCCTGCTCGAGATCGACTGGCAGGGGGCCCGCCAGGTCCGCAAGGGCAAGGCCGACTGCGTCAGCGTGTTCATCCTGCCGCCCTCGCGCGTGGAACTCGAGCGCCGCCTGCGCGGTCGAGGTTCGGACGCCCCTGACGTCATCGAACGCCGCCTGTTCAATTCCCGCGAGGAAATCGCGCACGCGCACGAGTTCGACTACATCATCGTCAACGATCGGTTTGAAGATGCGTTGGCCGACCTGCAGTCGATCGTCCGTGCCGTCCGCCTCCGCGCGAAATGGGCGGCGAAACGCCATGAGGCACTGATCGAGGAACTGCTCGCACCATGACCGACGATGCCATCGTCCGCGTACGCGGCCTGACCACGGTGCTCAATGGCAAGACGATCTTCGACGCGCTGGATCTCGATATCCCGCGCGGCAAGGTCACCGCCATCATGGGCCCCAGCGGCACCGGCAAGACCACCCTGCTGAAGCACATCACCGGGCAGATGCGCGGCGATGCCGGCACGGTGGAAGTGAACGGCGAGAACGTGCCGGAGCTTTCGCGCGAGAAGCTGTTCGAGCTGCGCGAGCGCATCGGCTACCTGTTCCAGAACTCCGCGCTGCTTACCGATTTCGACGTGTTCGAGAACGTGGCGTTCCCGCTGCGCCAGCACACAAAGCTGCCGGAAGAACTCATCCGCAACATCGTGCTCAACAAGCTGCAGGCCGTGGGCCTGCGCGGTGCCGCGCGGCTCATGCCCACCGAGCTTTCCGGCGGCATGGCCCGCCGCGTGGCGCTGGCCCGCGCCATCGTGTTCGACCCGGCGCTGATCCTGTACGACGAACCGTTCGTCGGCCTCGATCCGATCTCGCTGAACCAGGTGCTGCTGCTTATCCGCACCCTCAACGAAACCCTCGGCATCACCAGCATCCTGGTGGCGCATGAGTTCGCCGCCGTGCAGAAGGTGGCCGACCACGTGTTCCTTATCGCCAATGGCAAGGTCGTCGCGCAGGGCGCACCGGCTACGCTCGCCAGCGATGGTTCGCCCTGGACGGCACAGTTCTTCGGCGGGCAGGCCGATGGCCCGGTTCCGTTCCAGTACCCGGCGGGCGACTACGCCACGCAGCTGGGGTTTCCCGGAGACAAGGCATGACCACCAGGGAAGATAATGTCGTCGTCCGCAGCCTGGCGCAGATCGGCGCGAGCGGGCTGTTCCTGCTGACGATCCTCGCGGCGATCCCGCGTAGCCTCCGTTACTTCCGCGAGACCATCCGCCAGATCTGGTTCATCGGCGCGATGAGCCTCACCATCGTCATGACCTGCGGCCTGTTCGTCGGCATGGTGCTGGGCCTGCAGCTGTACGACGTGCTGTCGATCTTCGGCGGCACCTCGGCCACCGGTACCGTCGTGGCGATTGCCATCTACCGCGAGCTTGGCCCCGTGGTCACCGCGCTGCTGTTCGCTGGCCGCGCGGGCACCTCGATCACGGCCGAGATCGGCCTGATGCGTGCGACCGACCAGCTCGACGCGATGGAAATGATGGCGGTCGATCCGATCGCCTATGTCATCGCGCCGCGCTTCCTCTCCGGCGTCATCGCGCTGCCGCTGCTCGGCATCGTGTTCTGCGCCATGGGCGTCTTCGGTGGCCACCTGGTCGGCGTGACCTGGCTGGGCATCGATAACGGCACCTTCTGGTCCAACATGACCGCCGCGGTGGATGTCCACAAGGACATCGTCAACGGCGTGCTGCTCAAGTCCTTTGCCTTCGGCATCGTGGTCTCGCTGATCGCGGTGTTCCAGGGCTACACCACCCCGCCCACCAGCGAAGGCGTCGCGTACGCCACCACGCGCACGGTGGTCGCCTCGTCCATTGCCATCCTGGCGCTGGATTTCGTCCTTACTTCGTTCCTGATCTGAAGGCAGGGAGGCCCGCCATGAACGCAACCCTTTTCGCATCTACCTCGAGGATCGTGCCGTGACCCAGAGACGTTCCTATGCCGTCGGCACCGGCCTGTTCATCGTGCTTGGCTTCGCCGCGCTGGCTTACCTCGCCACCCAGACCACCTCCGTCGCCAACCAGCACGGCGGTTCCACGTACAACGTGGAAACCCGCTTCGCCAACGTCGGCCAGCTCAAGGTCCGCGCCCCGGTGAAGATCGCCGGTGTCCGCGTCGGTTCGGTCTCGTCGATCGAGCTGGTGCCGGGCAAGGAAGAGGCCAAGGTGACCCTGGCGATCGACGATGCCCGCAAGGACATCCCGGACGATTCCGTGGCCACCATCTATACCAGCGGCCTGCTTGGCGACCAGTACATCGGCCTGCAGTTCGGCCACTCGAAGAACCCGGTGAAGGAGGGCGGTGAGCTCGCCTTCACCCGTCCGGCCCAGCAGCTGGAAGAGATGCTCGGCAAGTTCTTCGGCGGCGGCAGCGCCCCGGATCGCCTGGGCGGAACCTTCCATGTCACGGGTGATTTCACCAACATCGGCGGCCTGCAGGCCGGCGCCGCGGTGAAGATGGCCGGCGTGCCCATCGGCAGCGTGGAATCGGTGGTGGTCAAGCCGGGTGCGGTCGAGGCCACGGTGACCCTTGCGATCGACAAGCGCTACTCCCAGATACCGGATGACTCGGCGGCCGCGGTGTTCACAAGCGGTTTGATCGGTAGCCAGTATGTTGCGATCCAGCCAGGCGGGTCGCCGGAGTACCTGGCGGATGGGGACCAGCTCGTGCTGACCCAGTCCGCGCTCCAGCTGGAGGACCTGATCGGCAAGTTCCTCGTGAACGGCTCCCCGAGCTCAAACAACGGTAACGCCCAGGGCAATGGCCAGGGCGGCGCCCAACCCGATAACGCCGGCAAGAAGTAAGCCGGTCCAGGAGATACCGCATGTTGCGTCAGCTTTCCCTCGCTATTGCCCTTGCTGTTGGCACCGTTGCCGCCGCGCCGGTCTTCGCCCAGGCCGCCGCTCCCGCCCCCGCCACGCAGGGCCAGTCGCCCCAGCAGGTCGTGCAGCAGATCTCCGATGACCTCTCCAAGGCCATCGAGGGCCACCAGGCCGAACTGAAGAACGACAAGGAAAAGCTGATCGCCGTCATCGACGACACGTTCCTGCCGCACTTCGACATCGACTACGCCTCGATCCTGGTGCTCGGCCAGAACGCGACCAAGGCCTCGCCGCAGCAGCGCGAGCGCTTCGCCAAGGCGTTCTACAACTCGATCACCCACCGCTACGCCGAGGGCCTGCTCAACTACACCCGCGGCAAGGTGAAGGTGCTTCCGTTCTCGGGTGATCTGAACAACAAGCGCACCGTGGTGCGTACGCAGGTCATGCTGGACGACGGCAAGTCGGTTTCGGTCGACTACGCGTTCCGTAAGAGCCAGAGCGGCGACTGGAAGGCGTACGACGTGATCATCGAGGGCATCTCGTACATTACGAACTACCGCAACCAGGTGGATGCCGAGATCAAGAAGGAAGGCCTGGACAAGCTCACGGCCGATCTTGAGCAGAAGGGCGCCGGCGCGATCGACGAGATGAAGCAGGAAACCAACGGCGGCCAGACGGCCGGCGGCGGCAAGTGATCCAGCCGGCCACGTACCAGCTGGCTGATGCGCCGGGGGCCCTGCGGGTCTCCGGCGCGTTGACGTTTGCCACGGCGGCGTCGGCACTCGAGGCGGGCCGCGCCGCACTCGAGCGCAACCGGCCGGCGACGCTGGACCTCGCGGGTGTCACGCAGGCGGACAGTGCCGGCCTGGCAACGGTGCTGGCGTGGCTGGCGCACGCGCGCCAGAAGGGCCAGACCCTGAC
>NZ_JBQCFT010000053.1:0-16795 GCF_051958795.1 Luteibacter sp.
CAGCAGGTACAGCGTCACCAGCGCGGCAAACGCGCCGAGTGGGCCCCATGCGAGCAGGAACGGCAGGAACTCGGTGCCGACGTTGACGTTCGAGGCATCCAGCGGGATGTCGGTGCCCGCCGTCGCGATCGAGCCCTGCAACGGCACCAGCTGGTTCGTCAGGAAACTGGTGTTGTGGTAGCCCTTCGCCAGTAGCGATGCGAAGTTGTAGGGGCCGGCACTCACGTAAAGCAGCAGCCACTGGATGCCCGAGGGCATGGCCTTGTAGAAGTCGCCGAACGGCAGCGCCACGCCGGCCACGGACCCGGAGCGCAACATGCCCAACAACGAGAACGCCGCGGCGCCCACGATCGCCAGCACGGTGATCGCGCGCCAGGGCAAGGGCCGCGCCGGGTCGCGGCGGAACACGGTGACCAGGGCGAGCGCGGTCACGCCGGCAAAGATGCGGTTGCGATCGACCACCAGCACGGGAAAGAGCAGTCCTGCCGTGATCAGCGCATAGCGCAATGGCCGGTGGTGCGTGCACAGCACGCCGATCACGGGCAAGGTCCAGCACAGGTCGGAGATGCGGCGGATATGCTCATGCCCGCCCTCCATCGTCGCGTACGTGGAGGGATCGTGGATGAGCGCGACCGGGAACAACGCGAGGTCCAGCGCGCAGAACAACAGCACGCCGCCGGCGAAGGCCAGGCCGAGGAAGCCATCGCGGGTGTGGGCGTAGTCGCGCTCCCGCAGCGCCTGCCATGCGGGAAGGCGGTCATGGCCGATGAAGTCGGCCGCGATGATCAGGGCCGCACCGAGCATCAGCAGGAGCAGGCCCGGCAGGTAACCATCGGGCAGGTTGAACAGCATGGACGTCACGACACAGGCCAGCAGCAGTGGCCAGGCGATATACGTGGATGGCATGCGCAGGAGCGCCCTCATGCTTCCTCCGGGTGCGGATGCGCCGCCGCGGGGCGCAGGGCGGCCCAGCAGCGCAACAGCGCATAACAGCCCAGCCGCAGCGCCAGCGTGCCCGGCTTGCCCTGGAGGAACGCGACCTTCGCGCCGATGTAATGCACCTGCGCGCGCAGCAGCGTCCGACAAGGCTCGTCAAACAGGCAGAGCCGGCGGATCGCCACCTGGCGCGACTCCTCGAGGTTCACGATGCGGGTGGCGCGGTGCCGCGTCTTGCTGAGGTTCGCGCCGTGCAGGCGGTACGCGCATACCGGCACATCGATAAAGCCGAGCGCATCGTTCGCCGCCAGGCGCAGGAAAAGATCCCAGTCATCGATGCGCAGGCCTTCGGTCCAGCGCGCGACCGTCTCGAGCGCGCTACGCCGCAGGAGTGCCACCGGCCCGCCGACGGCCCAGCGGGTGATGACGGCGCGCCGGATGCCCTGGTCGGTCGCGTAGAGTCGCTTGTCCGCTCCGTGCAGGTCGGCCATGCCACTGGCGTGCAGGCACTGACCATCGCGGTCGACGACGACGGAATCGCCGATGACGGCGCCCTTGCGCGCATGGCGCAAAAGGTACTCCACCTGCGCGAGCAAGCCGCCCGGCAGCAGGTAGTCATCGCTTGCACCCAGGCGGAAGAACTCACCGTGCGCGCGCGCGGCCAGCTCGTTCAGCGTCGCGGTGATGCCCTTGTTCGCGCGTTGGGTGAACTCGATCGACACCTCGTGGCCGTGCCGGTCGATCCAGGCCTGGATCCGTTCACTGGTCTTGTCGGTCGAGCCGTCATCGATGATGACGATCTCCTTGGCCGGGTAGGCATCCTCGAGGACGCTATCCAGGCAGCGCTCCACGAAATCCTCGTGGTTGTAGGCGGGGATGAGGATGGAGACGAGTGGCAGGCTGCTCATGCCGGCAACCTCCCCAGGTAGCGGCGTACCACGACGAGGTTGAAGGCCAGGTAGGCCAGGTAATTCAGCGCGAACGCGAACATGGCACCGGGCAAGCCGAAACGGGCCGTGCAGACATACACCAGCACCAGGTAGCTCACGGCGAACACGCACTCGGAGATCACGAACAACCGTGTCATCGCCTTCGCCAGCATGAGATACGACAGGATGAAGGCCGCGATCTTCACGACGTCGCCCGCGAGCTGCGCCGCATAGAGATCGTTGGCGGGACCGAAATCCGTGCTGAAGAGCAGCCGGGTCACCCAGTCGCGCAACGCGTAGATGACCAGGGCGCTGGCCGCGACCGCCGGAAGCAACACGCGCGCCGCCGCCTGCAACTCGGCGGCCAGCGCATCACGCTCGCGGATCGAGGCGAGCTTCGGCAGGTAGTAGATGTTGATCGCCGTCGTGAAGAACAGCAGGTACGCATCCGACACGCGCGTCACCGCCTGCCAGTAGCCGACCTGCTCCCAGCCGAACGCACCGGCGAGGTGGTCGCGCACGGCGATGTTCACCAGCGGGGGCAACAGGGCCGACGACAGGCTCATCAGGGAGAACGCCGCCAGCCGCCGGGTCATCTCGGGATCGAAGCGCATGCTCAGCATGCCGCGCTGGAAGTAAGGGCTTCGCCACCACGCCGGCAGCCCCACGAGCAGCCAGAACAGCTGGCCCAGCACCACCGCGAGCAGTGCGCCGTACAGTGCGAACCAGCGCGCGAGGCACAGCGCCAACGCCACGCTAAGCAGCGAACCCAGCACCTGGACCAGTGCCAGCCGGCGCACATCCATGAAACCGTTGATCACGGCCAGCACGTAATTGACGAGTGCGATGCCCAGCTGGGCCACGGCGAGCACGCGAACGAGGCTGTCGTACGACGGGTCGCCGAGAAGCCATGCAGCGAGCGGCCGCGCGAACAGCAGCGCGGCGCACGCCATGGTGCACGAGGCGGCCATGGCGTAGCCAAGGGCCGACGAGAGCAGGCGCGAAAGCCGTTCGGGATCGTCGCGGTACTCCGCGACGTACTTGACCACGCCCGCGCTGATGCCGCCGCCGGCCAGCACCGCGAGCAGGGACATGAGGCTCATGAACTGTCCGAGTCGACCGACGCCGGCCGGGCCGGCCAGCCACGCCACCAGCTTCACCAGCACCAGCGCGGCACCGAGCCGGGCCGCGGTGCCCAGTGCCGACCAGGCGCCGGCCCGTACGATGTTCACGCCGCCTCCGCGCAGGCGCTGCAGGCCGCGATGACATGGGCGACCTGGGCGTCGGTCAGCACCGGGCTGATCGGCAGGCTCAGGACCTCTTCGTGGAGTTGCTCCGTCACCGGCAACGCCATGCCCGCGAGCTCCGCGTAGGCATGCTGCCGATGCGGTGGCACCGGGTAGTGCACCTGCGTCTGCACACCCATCGTCCCAAGGTGCTGTTGAAGCGCGTCGCGCCAGCGGGAACGCACCACGAACAGGTGCCAGGCATGGGCGCTTTCATTCGCCGCGGACGGCAGCACGATGCCCGGATGCCGGATGCCCTCGCGGTACGCGCTGGCGATGGCGCGGCGACGTGCCGTATCCGCATCGAGGTAGCGAAGCTTCACCCGCAGCATGGCGGCCTGGATTTCATCGAGCCGCGAGTTGATGCCGCGCATCGGGTGGTCGTACTTCACCTCGGAGCCGTAGTTGCGCAAGGCCGCCACGTACGTGGCGAGCTGGTCATCGTCGGTCACGACCGCGCCGCCATCACCCAGCGCACCCAGGTTCTTGGCCGGGAAGAAGCTGAACCCCGCCGCGTGGCCAAAGGCACCCGCGCGCGTTCCGCCGAGGCGTGCGCCATGCGCCTGCGCGGCGTCTTCCAGGATCAGCAGCCCGCGCCGGCCGGCGATCTCGGCGATCGCCCCCATGTCGGCCAGCTGGCCGTACAGGTGCACGGGCATGATGACCCGCGTGCGGGGACCGATGGCGGATTCGATCCGCGCGGGATCGATATTGAACGTCACCGGGTCGGGTTCGACCGGCACGGGCCGCAACCCGTTCTCGCTGATCGCGAGGAAGCTGGCGATAAACGTATTCGCAGGCACGATGACTTCATCGCCATCGACCAGTTCGCCCATCTCGCGCCACGCGCGCAACACCAGGGAGAGTGCATCCAGCCCGTTCCCCGTGCCGACCGCATGCCGCACGCCGCAATACGCGGCGAACTCATCCTCGAAGGCGGCGAGCTCGTCGCCAAGGATGTACCAGCCCGCGTCGATGACTCGCGCCACTGCCGCCTTCAGTTCATCGGCGTGCCGCGCGTTCACATCGCGAAGGCTGAGGAAAGGCACGTCCATCACAACACCCACTCGTAGCGGTCGTGCACGACGGCGCGTGCGCCAAAGGATTCTTTCTGTGCGACCAGGCCCGCGTTGAGCACCCGCCCCTCATCCTCCGTGGAGATGCCGAAGCTGAAGCGCTGCCGCGTCGCGTAGACACCGCCGACCAGTTCCGCCAGCAACAGGCTCAGCGCCCCGCAGTCGCGCCCCTCCTCCGAGGCGGCGAGGTACTGCGTGTGCACGGTGTGGCCGAAGTCATAAATGAGGACACCAGCGAGCAGTTCGTCGCCGCGGCGGGCTTCGTGCAGGGCGATGCCGTCGGGAAAGCGTGAGCGCAGCAGCTCAAGCTCCGCGACGCTGTGCACGGGGACGGCGTCGTGGCGTAGCAGGACCTCGGTGAGCAGAGCATGGAACGGCGACAGGTCCGCGCCCGTGCCGATCACCACGCCCGCCGCGCGGGCCCGCGCGATCGCACGGCGCCGCATCGTGTTCATGCTGGGACGGTCAATCGGCGCCAGCACCGATGACAGGTCGCGGCGGACCAGCGTCGCGCCTAGCCGGTGCAGCGCGTAGAGATCCTCTTCCGCCGCGGTGGTGTGGAAAACATGCGGTACCGGCTTGTAGACGAAGCGACGCACGCCCGCGCGCCGGTAAGCCTCGCCGATGGACTCGAACGCGGCCACGGTGCCCTCGGCACGCAGGCTCCGCAGCGCAACGAGGCCGCCGTAGGTCAGCCCCGCGTGGCTCATGACCGTGTCGCCGTCGCGGTTCGCGGGCAGCACCGCCACGGGTTCGCCGCGGTCCTCGACCAGCAGCGACGCATCGATGAAACGCTCGGCGTGGTAATCCATGTACGGCCGCCGGTGCAGGAACGTGCCGTTGCGCGATTGCGCCACCACGGCGTCCCAGCGCGCCTCGTCGGCGGGCGTGTAGGGCCTAACGGTCAGCATGGCGTGCCTCCGCCAGGCCGAAGCCATCCACGCCCATGTCATTGCCGTTGTAGAACATGAGCGTGCGGTCGTCCTGCTCCAGCAGCGCCGGATAGCAGATCGTCCGCGAGTCCCAGCCGTGCTCGGAAAGGGCGAGGCCGAACAGCTCGTCGTGCCGGTCCCAATGGATGCCGTCGGTGCTGATGGCGCAGCCCGGGAAATAGCCGCCCTGCGTATCGCCGCGCGTGAAGTACATGATGTAGCCGTCCCCGCGGCGGTAGACGCGCGGCCGGCCGATCCGGTACTCGCTGCCGTGCGGCAGCAGGCAGGGTTCGTCGCGCGTGGGCGGCTGGCCCGGCGCATCGGTTTCCATGTAGCGGATGTGGTAGCGCGGATACGCCTGGTCGCCGATCGTCTCCCAGTCGTCTCCAGCGGCGTACCAAAGGCGCCAGCGTCCACCTTCGTACATAGCGGAATGGATCGCGGCGATCGTGCTGCGGCCCGGCGCGCGGTCGAGGACCGGCGTCTCCTGCGTGCGGGTGAAGCTTTCCCCACCATCGGTTGAAAGCGCCAGCCCGGTAAATGCGAGGAACTTCGCACGCGCCACGCGCTGGAAGCCCACGTAGAAGAGATGCATGCCCCCCGGCGCATCGACCAGGTCGCCCAGGATCATGCCGTTGTCGTCGAAGCAGCCACCCCGGCCGACATCGAGCACGGGGATGTCACTCACGCCCAGCACATGGCCCGGGTCGCGGGCGCGCAGGTCCACGTAGCCGATCCGGCCCATGCCTTCGCCATCGCGGAAGCTCGCGTACACGCGGATCGTGTCGCGGTCCTTGCGCCAGGGCGTCGGCGTAAGCGCCGAGTGGCGCATCCAGCCACCCACGCCCTGGCGCAGGGTATCGAACACCAGGCCGCGCTTGGTCCAGGCGGTCATGCGCGCGCCCTCAAAGCGCCACGTCCAGGCTGCGCTTGCCCGGCAGTGCCTTCGCCGGCGAGCCCACGTAGACCAGCCCGGGTTCCGTATCGCGTACGACGAGCGCACCCGATCCGATGATGTTGTCGGCGGCGACGCGTACCTTGTCGTTGAACGTGCTGTTCACGCCGATGAAGCTGCTCTCGCCGATCTCGCAATATCCCGACACCACGGCATGCGACGCCATGAACACGTGGTCGCGTATCACGGTGCGATGTCCGATGTGGTTCCCGCTCCAGAGGATGCAGTTGTCGCCGATGCTGACGAACGGCTGCACCACGTTGTTCTCGAAGATGAAGCAGTTTTCCCCGACGGTCGCGTTGCGCCAGACGAACGCGCGCGAACTGATGTACCGCGCAAAGCGGTAGCCACGCGCTTTCAGGTCACGATAGAAGCGCGTGCGCAGGCGGTTGAGGCCGCTGGCGGGGATGGCGACGAAGACCTCGACCTCATCGGGTGGGTAGATCGCCTCGATATCTTCGTAGGCGACTACCGGCGTGCCATCGATTTCCGCCTGCGCCATCCACGCGCGCTCGACGGCGAACGCCACGATGTCGCGGCCGGCATCGTGGGTGAAGTATTCGCGGGCGAGCAGCGCGAACTCGCCCGCACCGACCAGGACTAGCGGCCGGGCCATGCGGCCGCCACTCCCGGAAACGCCGTGGCGTGGGCTTCGCTGAGGAACTGCTCGTAATCCGCGATGTAATCGGTCGGGTCGTACAGCTGGTCGGCCAGCACCATCACGACGCAGTCTTCGCTGAAGTGGTGCAGCTCGCGCCACACCATGGGGCCGATGAGCACGCCGCTTGCCGGATCGTCCAGGGTGACCTCGGCAGGCCCGGTGCCGTCGTCCAGCAGGAAGGTGACGGAGCCACGCACCGCGATCGCAAGCTGGGTCAGCGTCCGGTGGGCGTGCTGCCCCCGGCGCACCTCGTCACGGGTGGCGAAGATGTAATAGACGCGGCGGATATCGAAAGGCACGTCGCGCATGCCTTCGAGCGCCACGAGCATGCCGCGGCTGTCGCCGTGGATCTGGAAGGGTATGCGAGCTATATCCATGGCGAATCCCGGCGTGCCGCGGTGGTCGTGGATGAGTGCGGGACACATGGCGAAAAGGTTGCAGCCCGGGACGCGCAACCTTTCGGTGTTGCACGGAGCACTCATGGCCATGCGTCGCCCGGCTGTCGGGCGCCCTGGGGAACGCCCTGCATGGCCTGGAATACCCAAGACGATCGTCCGGTGGCATGGCCGCGCCCCTTGCGGGTGCTGCACTGGCTCACGGTGGTGTGCGTCGTCTGCGCCGCCACCCTGATCCTGCTGCGCGATGAAGTCTCCGGCCGTGCCCTGCGCCTGTGGCTGCTCGAGGGGCACCGCCATTTCGGCCTGATCGTGCTCGTGCTTTTCGCGGTGCGCGTCGTGCTGCGCGCCAGGGCGTCACGCCTGCCACCGATTCCCATGCCACGGGTCATGCACCTGGCCGCGGGCGCCACGCATATCGCCCTTTACCTGCTTCTCCTCGCGATGCCGCTGCTCGGCTGGGCCATGTGCAGCGCGGGCGACCAGGACGTGCATTTCTTCGGGCTCACCCTTCCGCGGCTGGTCGCCCCCGACGACGACCTCGCCGATCGCCTCCAGGCGCTGCACATCGATGCGGCGTGGGCGTTGCTCGCGCTGGTCTGCCTGCACATCGGGGCGGCCCTTTTCCATCACTTCGGCCGCCGTGACGGCCTGCTGCACCGGATGTGGCCGCGCAAGGGCGCCTGAGCGCCCGCCACATCCCCTGACTACAAGGAGCTCCATCCCATGCCACCGCTATCGTTCCGACGTCGACCGCGCGCCACCGGCCACGCCGGGTGGTGGGCAGCGCTCGCGCTCGTGCTCTCGCTCGTGAGCCACACGGCGCACGCCATCCCTGCGTACGCGCGGCAGACCGGTTCCTCGTGCGCGGACTGCCACGCAGGCGCCTACGGCCCGGCGCTCACGCCCTACGGCATGCGCTTCAAGATGAACGGCTATACCGACACCGATGGCCAGGGCACGAAGATCCCCGTGGCCGCGCAGCTCACCGAGTCCTACGTGAACCCGACGACCGGCCCGAGCGATACGACCCTCTCCCAGGGTGACCTGTACCTCGCCGGCCGCCTGACCGAGAACGTAGGCGGATACGTGAAGGTCGAGGCCGACCATACCGGCCATGACACCTACAACACGCGGCTGAGCAATATCGATATCCGCTATGTCGCGAAGGAACTGAAGATCGGCGGCAAGGACACCCTGGTCGGCGTGACCGTGAACAACAGCCCCGGCTTCCAGGACCCGATCGGCGCGCTGCCCAATGCCTCCTTCCTTGCCCCGGGCGGTGTCACCGGCACCCTGCTGAACCCGGGCGCGCCGAACACGCTGACCAACCGCGTCATCGGTGCCAGCGTCTATGCGCTGTATGACAAGAACTGGTACGCCGAAGCCGGCACTTACCGCTCGCTGCAGCGGAACACGCAGGACGACCTTGGCTACAACGTGGGTGGTGACCCCGGCAAGCTCAGCGGCACCGGCTATTTCCGCTTCGCATACATGAAGGACATGCGCAGCCAGTTCTTCTCCGCGGGCGTGGTGGCACTGACCACGAAGCGCGAGCTGCCGCGTGGTGCGTCGAAGGACAACATCAACGACTTCGGCTACGACCTCACCTACCAGTACCTCGGCAACCGCGAGCACATCGTGCAGGCGAGCTACGTGAACATCTACGAGCGTCGCAAGTACGGCGAACCGCTGGCGAACCCGCTGGTGCCCGGCACGCTCACCTCCGATCGTGGCTCCGCGCGCGACCAGGTCGGTTCGGTCACCTACACGTTCAAACAGACCTACAGCATCCAGGTATCGCAGCTGAAGAGCACGGGCAGCGGCAACGATGTGCGTTACCCGCCCTTCGGCAACCCGGACAGCACGATCAACCTGTTCACCCTCGCCTGGGCGCCGTTCGGCAAGGACGACAGCTGGATCACCAAGGGCAACCTGAAACTCGCCGCCACGTGGTTCCGGGTGACCCGCTTCAACGGGCGCGGTTCCAACGTGTTCGGCGCGCCGCCCGGCGTCCGCGGCATCGACGCCTCCGACCTGAACGCCTTCACGCTCTCCGCGAGCATCGCCTTCTGACCACACAGGAACGGTAACGCGTGACTTCCCCACACCTCCCCACCCTGCCCGCGCGGTTCGCCGCCGCGGGCCTCTTCGTGGCTTGGCTGCTGGCTCCCCTGCCGGCCAGCGCAGGTGATGCCAAGGCCGGCCAGGATGTCTTCAAGTCCGAATGTGCCGAATGCCACAGCGTGGCGCAGGGCCGGAACAAGAAGGGCCCCAGCCTGTTTGGCATCGTCGGCCGCAAGTCGGGCAGCCTGCCTGACTACAACTATTCCGACGCGCTGAAGAACATCGGCTGGACCTGGACCCCGGACCAGTTGCACACGTACCTCTCGCAGCCCGCCAAACAGGCGAATCCCGGCACCAAGATGAAATACGATGGCCTCGACAACGCGAAGGACCTTGACGATCTGTTGTCTTACCTGGCCACGCTTCACTAAGGAAGGAACGGCGCGGCGCGGACGCGAAGGCGTGCGATGCGCAAGATGACGCGATGCCGGACCACCTGACCACCTGCGAGCCAGGCAAGGCCCCTGCCCGCCGCGACGCGTTTGTAGCGCGGCGCCGGCTGGCCGTGGCCGTGGCCCTCGCCGCCGCAGGCACCCTGCCGGCCCACGCCGGTGACTGGGGCGCCACCGTGGCGGTCAGCTCGCAGCTGGTGGATCGCGGCGTGGCGGTCACCCCGCCCGCTCCGATCGTCCAGGGGGCGGTGAACTGGGTATCGCGCGACGGCTGGTCGCTCGGCGTCTCCGCGAGTTACCAGACCCGCGACCCGGGCCGGGTGGCGGAGACGCTCGCCCAGGTCGCCAAATCGTGGTCCTTGTCCGATGACTGGCAGATCCAGGCGGGCCTGCTGGATTACCGCTACCCGGGCGGTGGAAGCGGCGTCCGCACCTATGACCGGACCGAGCTCGGCGCCAGCGTGATCTGGCGCGATGTCCTCACCGCCGGCGTCTCAGCGATCAAGCTCACCCACCGCGGCGGTGGCCTGCGCGGGGCGGCTGACGTGGGCTTGCGCTGGCCACTGGGCTGGCATGTCTCGGCCACCGGCGGCATCGGCATCGCCCAGTATCTCGCCCCGCTGAGCCGGTACTATCCTGAGCGACCCGACCGCTACAGTTACGGCCATGGCGGGCTGGTCTGGCAGAACGGGGCCTGGCGGGTGGAGCTGATCCACGTGTTCACCAACCGGGAACGCAACCGCGGGGAACGGCCGGTTTCCCCCTGGACCGCCACGGTGGCACGCACCTTCTGATGCCACGGCAACCATCGGCCCCTTCGAGCGCACTTACGGTCCAGGCACCCCAACGTAAAACGACGCCATGACCCAGGCCGATACCGACGCCAATGACCGACTGCTCCTGCAGCGGATGTCCGCGGGCGACCGAGCCGCGCTGACGGTGATGTACCGCGCCTACCATGGCCGGCTGACCCGTTTCCTCGCCCGGCTGACCCGCCGCTCGGACATCATCGAGGAAGTCATCAACGACTGCTTCTGGATCGTCTGGCAGAAGGCCGCCAGCTTCCA
This sequence comes from Luteibacter sp., assembly GCF_051958795.1. Classification (GTDB taxonomy): domain Bacteria; phylum Pseudomonadota; class Gammaproteobacteria; order Xanthomonadales; family Rhodanobacteraceae; genus Luteibacter. The sequence continues at coordinate 10,757 of NZ_JBQCFT010000053.1, forward strand.
GGGCGAATCGCGCGTCTCCACCTGGATCATGGGCATCGCCTACCGTTGTGGCCTGAAGTCCCTGCGCCAACATGGCAGCGAGCCGGTGGACGAAGACAGCGTTCCCGAGGATCGTATTCCCTCGCACGATCCCGGCGACGACCGCGAACTGCGCGACTGGCTGGGGCGGGGCATGGAGCGCCTCTCCGCCGACCAGCGCGTGGTCGTGGAACTGGTCTACGGCATCGGGCACTCGCTGGACGACGTGGCGGCGATCATGCAATGCCCCGTCGGCACCGTGAAGGCGCGCCTTTTCCATGCGCGCGTGAAGCTGCGCAACGTACTACCGGGCCTGGCCGGCGAAGCGGCCACGTCCAAGGAGAAACTGCCATGACCCGCCCCACCCCAGCCGGCAGGGATTGTGCCCGCGCCTGGGAAGCCATGCCCTGGATCCTCCAGGCCACGGCCAGCCGCGAACAGGAGGCCTGGCTCGATAGCCACCTGGCCACCTGCGACGATTGCCGCGCCGAGTTCGAGCAGCAGCGCAAGCTCGCCCGAGCGGTGCAGTTGCCCTCCGATGTGAAGCTGGATCCCGAGCAGGGCCTGCAACGCCTGTTCGCCCGCCTCGACGCCGATGATCCGCAGCAGGCGGTGCCTGCCCCGCGCGCGGCCGGCCATGGCTGGTTGCTACGCAGCCTGGCCGCGGCGGTCGTCCTGCAGGCCGTGGGCCTGGGCGCCCTCGGCCTGAAGCTCTGGTCGACGCCGGATGCACGCGCCCCTGCGACCTACCGCACGCTCAGCAATGACGCGCCGGCCGTGCCGCGCGGCGCGATCCACGTGGTGCCGGACAAGAGCATGAACATGTCGGCATGGAATGCCCTGCTCCAGGCGCAGCACCTGCGCGTGGTGGGCGGACCGAACGGCGTGGGTGCCTACACCGTTCTCCCCGATGACGCGTCGGTCACCGCGAAGGATGCGTCGGACCGCCTGCGCGGCACGCCCGGCATCCGCTTCGCGGAACCGGTCACCGGGACGCCATGAAGAAAGCCCTGCTCCTGTTGTCGCTCGCGGCCGCCACGCTCGGCGGCTGCGCCAGCACGCGCCCGTCGGGCGCCGCGCTGACCACGCCCGCGCCGGAGCACGCGAGCGACAGCGTGGCCGCGGGCATGGATAGCTCACGGGATATCGTGCTGGCCGTGGCCAACCCGCTGGAACCCGCCGCGACCCATGCCGGTTCCAGCCTGCTGGGTTATGCCCCTGCACCGAACTACGGGGCGGGCCAGCGCGCGCGCTCCCTGCTCGCCGACCTGCGCCGCCAGTACGGCTGGAACGAAGTGGGTGGCTGGCCCATCCGTGCGCTGGGTGTCTACTGCATCGTGCTGCGTCCGCCCGCGGGCATGGACCGCGATGCGCTCATTGCGACACTGACCCGCGACCAGCGGGTCGAACTGGCGCAGCCGCTGCAGGAATACGCGGTGTATTCGAGCCAGGATGAAGAGCATTACAACGACCCTTACACCGACCTGCAGCGTGGTTTTGTCGAAACCCACGCCGCGGAAGCGCACGTCGTCACCCAGGGTGATGGCGTACAGGTCGCGGTGGTCGACACGGGCGTGGATACCTCGCACCCGGACCTGAAAGGCCACCTGGCCAGCGTGCGTGACGAGGTCTCGGATAACGACAAAGCGTTCGCGAGTGACCGCCACGGTACCGAAGTCGCCGGCATCATCGCCGCCGTCGGTAACAACAGGCAGGGCATGGTCGGCATGGCGCCGAAGGCCCGGGTCAGCGTGTACAAGGCTTGCTGGTACGCGGATCCGAACAGCGGCGCGCGCTGCAATTCGTTCACCCTGGCGAAGGCGCTTGCGGCGGTGAACGATACCGACGCGCGCATCGTCAACCTGAGCCTCGGCGGGCCCGCCGACCCGTTGCTCGGCAAGCTGCTGCAGCAGTTGCTGTCGCAGGGCCGCATTGTCGTCGCCGCGCTGCCACCGGATGGCGTACCGCGTGGTTTCCCCGATAGCTCACCCGGCGTGATCGTCGTCCGCACCACGGCCAACGGCCCCGCGCCGCAGGGCGTCGTGAGCGCGCCCGGCAACGACATCCTCACCACCCAGCCAGGCGGCGGGTACGACTTCACCTCCGGCTCGTCCATGGCCACGGCCCATGTCAGCGGCATCGTGGCCCTGCTGCTCTCGGTGGCCCCCGGCCTCGACGCCAACAGCGTCCGCGACATCCTCCTGCGCACCAGCGCCCCCGCCAACGGCCTCGTCCAGGTCGACGCCGCCGCCGCGGTTGATGCGGTTCCGAAAATGGCCCTGGCCATGCGCTAATCCGTGCTTTGTAGGAGCCCACCCTGTGGGCGACAGCTTCCGCGACAACGCAACAGGCCCCAGACCTCGCCGCGAACGGCGTCGCCCACAGGGTGGGCTCCTACGGGTAAAATGGCCGTCTGATGCGTATCGGCCCCTACACCATCGCACCCGCCGTGGTCCTTGCGCCCATGGCCGGCGTCACCGACAAACCGTTCCGGCTCCTGTGCAAGCGCATGGGGGCCGGTCTCGCCGTGTCCGAGATGACGACCGCCGACCCGCGCCTGTGGAACACCCGCAAGTCGCTACGCCGCATGGACCACGATGGCGAGCCCGAGCCGGTCAGCGTGCAGATCGCAGGCTACGACCCGGGCATGCTCGCCGAGGCCGCCCGCTACAACGCGGATAACGGCGCGCAGATCGTCGATATCAATATGGGTTGCCCGGCCAAGAAGGTCTGCAACGTGTGGTCAGGCTCCGCGCTGCTGCAGGATGAACCGCTGGTCGGGCGCATCCTCGATGCCGTGGTGAAAGCCGTGGATATTCCGGTAACGCTGAAGATCCGCACCGGCTGGGATCGCGACAACCGCAACGCGTTGACCATCGCGCAGATCGCGCAGGATGCCGGCATTGCGGCACTGGCCGTGCATGGCCGCACCCGCGCCGACAAATACGAAGGCGAGGCCGAGTACGCGACGATCGCGGCGGTGAAAGCCAGCGTTTCGATTCCCGTGCTCGCGAATGGCGACATCACTACGCCCGACAAGGCGCGTGAAGTACTCGCGGCGACGGGTGCCGATGCGGTGATGGTCGGCCGTGGCGCGCAGGGTCGCCCGTGGATCTTCCGCGAGATCGCCCACCACCTCGCCACCGGTGGCTATCTCGCCGAACCGACTCCGCAGGAAGTGCGCGACATCCTCATCGGCCACCTCGAACATCTCTACGCCTTCTACGGCGAAGTGATGGGCGTGCGCATTGCGCGCAAGCATCTCGGCTGGTACGCGAAGGATCGCCCGGAAAACGCAGCGTTCCGGCACGTGGTCAATCGCGCGGAAGACGCCGCGACACAGCTGAAGCTAACGCGCGACTACTTCGACGCGCTAGCCACCGGCACCCCCCTAGCCGCCTGACCACCCACCACTGTTGTGGGAGCGCGCTCCCACAGACATCGTTCTTGCTATGGCGTGCCGCGATAGGGTTGATAGTCCTCGAATTCCCAGGAGCCAACGCGCCCGATCTTCGGAGCGATTTCATCCCAGGTTGCGCCGGTGCAATGTGCAAGGTACCGGTCTAACAGCGCGAAGACCTTCCCGAAGTCGTATTCGTTCATAAGAATCAGGTCCCGGCCGAACATAGGTTCCGGCGACCTGCCGCTGCTCATCTCCGAGGTCAGCCACGCAGGGCTGCAAACGCAGAACTGGAAAAGATCGGTGCCGTCTTCGTTCGCGGGCCCGATCTCCGCATGACACCAAAAGCCAAAGAGGCCCTCGTCGTCAGGGACGAATGACTGCATATCGACGTCCGTACTGGAAAGTCGTTTGAGTTCTGCGCGCATGCTCGGCCTCGACCGGTCGTTCCAGAGCGTCCATGGGTCCGCCGCTTACCAGGCTGGGTGCGCGGCGGTACGACGTTAGCACCTATCGCCGCTGACGGCTCGCGGATGCGCCCATGTCGGGTGCCTACTCGCAACAAGACTCCGCGCTGGCCGCGGGCGGCTTCGAAACCGACCGGCCCAATCGCGCGCGAGCGCGCTCCCACAACATCCGGGGGAGCGCGTTTAGTTGCGGCTAGAGCACGCCGGTGGGGTAGCCGGAGAACCAGCGGGCGATGTTTTCCGCGTACAGGCGGATGGAGCGCTGGGCTTCGGGTGAGCCTTCCAGCGCGTTGCCTGGGGGCTCGCTGACGAAGCTGGGTGCGCCCAGCGCCGGGTCCCAGTTGTAGTCGGCGAAGTGGTGGAAGGTGGATTCGGCCACGGCGGGGCCGTTACCGTCCCGGGGCTCGAACGCGACAGCGATGTTGAAGTCGCGGCCGCTGGCCTTGCTGCGACCGGTGGCGATGATGCGGGCGCTGCTATCACCCTCGGGCTGGCCTACGGCACCTTCGTGCGGATGCGAAGGGAGATACCGGAGCACGCCGCCCGGCGCCGAAGGGTCACGCAGTACAGGGTGTGGCGAGCCGGATATCGTGATCTCCTGGAAATCGCCGTTCGCACCCGAGTGATAGTTCGGCCAACTGATGTTCGTAGTGATGGTGTCATCGCACTGGCAGCGCGACGGGTCGGGATCCGGGTGCTTCGTATGGAAGAAATGCGCGGCACCGATCCCGCCGAGCGTACACACCGAGCTGCCGAGATCCATGTGGTCGCGGGCGACCAGCACGCCCTTGCCCTGCTGGCGAAAACGGCCGATGGCCTCGCAATCCTCAGGGGCCAGGCCGTTACCGACATCGACGGCGAACAGCCAGAGCTGGTCGTAATCGGAGGTGTCCAGCATGGACATCACGCTGTCCGGAGCGCCGATGGGGTCACGATCGCGGGCCGTCACCTCGTAGAGGCGCTCACCGTTGTCGCCGCGCATGCCTTCCAGCGTGTCGCGCAGCAGGCTGAAACGCCCGATGTGCCAGTCATCCGCATCGAACGGAATCGTGGTCTGCATGAGGATACGTTTCATCACCTGCTCTCCTTACCAGTTCGCTTTCGCATATTCGGATTCACGCAGCCAGGCTTCGAACCCCACCGGACAACGGTGCGCCGCCTCGCACGGTACCAGCGAGCGCTCCTCGAGGACCGCACCGAAGTATGGCGCGCGTTCGTCGATGACCACCTCCACGGGGGATTCCAGTCCGCTGAGGAAGCGCTGCACGATGTCCGACATGCGCTCGAGCTCAGGACCCGCTATCTCCAGTGTCATGTTGCGCGGCGGGTTCACGGCGATCCGCGCCAGCGCTTCCGCCACGTCGGTGGAAGCAACCGGCTGAATGTACGCCGGGGAGAGCCGCAGGGCTTGGTCGGAAACACCACCCGCTTCCACGATCGCAAGCAGGAACTCGTAAAACTGCGTCGCGTGCAGGATGGTATAGGGGATGCCCGAGGCCCGGATCAGGTCTTCGGCAGCGGCCTTGCCGCGGAAATACGGGCTATGGCGCTGCCGGTCGCTGCCGACGACCGAGATCGACACGTGGTGCCCGACGCCCGCACGAGCCTCGGCATCCAGGAGGTTGCGCGCCGCCAGCGCGAAGAACTCATACGAGGGCTCGCCGTAAGGCGCTTCCGAGTTGCTGGCGTCGACGACCACGTCAGCGCCGGCGAGCGCCCCGTCCAGGCCGACTCCCGTGACGACGTTCACTCCGGTCGCGCGCGATGCCGCGACGGCTTCGTGGCCGTCCGCCCGAAGCACGTCCACGACTTGCCGACCCACCAGGCCGGTCCCACCGATGACAACGATCTTCATGGGCCACCTCCGCCGGATACCAGGTCCAGGCTGAAAGCGTAGGCCGCCGCACGCACCCGGGCTAGGCCCTGCCGGGTACACATCGCGTTGCACGCGAAGCGACAATTTGCGGGACGCTCAACGGTTGCCCAGGAGAGACGCCGGGCGCAGGCGTTGCGCCGCAACGTGTCGCGCCGCGACCTGCGACGCTGGCTTGTAGAAACCGCTTCTCATTGGTGCGGTCGGAACAACAGCACCGGCTCGGAACGTTGTGGGAGCGCGCTTGCGCGCGATGGGGCTTGCCGCTAGCACCCATCGCG
>NZ_JBQCFT010000054.1:0-15884 GCF_051958795.1 Luteibacter sp.
GCTGGTTCGCACGGACGAAGTCCGCGCGGCTGTCGAGGTCGGCGCGGACCAGTGCCTCGCGCACGAAGATCTCGTGGGCGAGCCGCGGATCCTGCTTCTGGAACGTCACGGGGCGGCGCTCGACGAGCACCAGTCCGAACAGCGTCACCTGTTCGTAGGCGACCACGGTGCCCCGCTTGCGCGACCAGTGGGCATCGCGCGCGGTGGCACGCACCAGGTGGCTGGCCTGCTGCTCGACCCATGCCGGGTCGATCCGCGCATTCATCATGGCCCATACGCGACCGCCGATATCGATGATCTGCGCGGCGAAGATCCACGCTGGCGGCGCCTTGGCGAGCGCCGAGCCCGGGAACACCTGGAAGCGGCGCTCACGGGTGCCGCGGAATACGCCCTTCTCGTCCTTGTGGCCCACCTGCGTGGGCAGGCCGGCGAGCAGGCTGCGGTGGATCGATTCGAACAATGCATCGCCGGTCGGCGTGGCAGCCGTGTCCGGTTGTTCTTCGGTGGGAGCGCGCTTGCGCGCGATCGCGCGCGAGCGCGCTCCTACAGGCGCGGACTCGGCGACGGCCGAATCCCAGCTCATCTCGCGCGTCACCAGCGCGAGCTGGCGGTGCAGCTCGCGCCACTCGCGCATGCGCATGAATGACAGGAAGTGCCTTGAGCACCAGTCACGGAGCTTCGAGGAGGTGAGCTCCTCGGCGGCGGCGAGGTACGCCTTCCACAGGTTGAGGACGCCGACGAAGTCAGATTTCGGATCGGCGAACTGGGCGTGCGCGGCATCCGCCTGGCCGCGCGCCTCGGGTGGCCGTTCCCGCGGGTCCTGGATGGAGAGGAACGCGACGATCGTCATCAGGTCGGCCAGGCTGCCGAGGCGGCGCGCCTCGACCAGCATGCGCGCCAGTTGCACGTCGATCGGCAGGCGCGCGACGGTCCGGCCGATGGCCGTGAGCTTGCGGGCATCGTCGATCGCACCGATTTCGGCGAGGCGACGGTAACCATCGGCGACGACGCGCGGGTCCGGCGCTTCCAGGAACGGGAAGTCCTCGACCTCGCCCAGGTCAAGCGCCAGCATGCGCAGGATGACGTTGGCGAGCGACGAACGGAGCAGCTCGGGGTCTGTGAATTCCGGGCGCAGGATGAAATCCTGCTCTTCATACAGGCGATAGCAGATGCCGGGACCGATGCGACCGCAGCGGCCCTTGCGCTGGTTGGCGGCGGCCTGCGAGATCGGTTCGATGTGCAGCCGCTCCAACTGGCCGCGCTGGCTGTAGCGCTTCACGCGCGCCGTGCCGGGATCCACCACGTAACGGATGCGCGGTACGGTGAGCGAGGTTTCGGCGACGTTGGTGGCCAGCACGATGCGTCGCTTCGGCCCGGGCCGGAACACGCGATCCTGCTCATTGGCCGAGAGGCGCGCATACAGCGCCAGCACCTCGGTCTCGCGATACTGGCGGCGCGACAGCAACAGGTGTGCGTCGCGGATCTCACGCTCGCCCGGCAGGAACACCAGCACGTCGCCGCGCGGGTCCTCGCGGGTGATCTCGTCCATGACATCGGCGATCTGCTGGGAAAGATTGCCCTCGCCCTTCTCGCCGGGCGGGCGGTATCGCACCTCCACCGGGAAGGTGCGGCCTTCCACGGCGATGACGGGTGCATTGCCGAAATGCTCCGCGAAACGCGCGGTATCGATCGTGGCCGAAGTGACGATGACCTTCAGGTCAGGCCGGCGCTGGCACAGCCGCTTCAGGTAGCCGAGCAGGAAATCGATGTTGAGGCTGCGCTCGTGGGCCTCGTCGATGATGATCGTGTCGTAGGCGGACAACCATGGATCACCCTGCGTTTCGGCCAGGAGGATGCCATCGGTCATGAACTTGACCAGGGCCTGGTCGGAGACCTTTTCCGTAAAGCGGACCTGGAAACCGACCTTGTCGCCCAGCGGGGTCGAGAGCTCCTCGGCCACGCGGGCGGCCACCGAGCGCGCGGCCAGCCGGCGTGGCTGGGTGCAGCCGATCAGGCCCGCCTCGCCACGCCCGGCAGCCAGGCACAGCTTCGGCAGCTGGGTGGTCTTGCCGGAGCCGGTCTCGCCGGCGATGACCACGACCTGGTTCTCGCGGATGAGTTTGATGATGTCATCGGCACGCGCGGCGATCGGCAGCGACTCATCGACCGCGATGGCGGGCTTGCTGGCGGCCCGGGCCGCACGACGGGCCATCGACGCGGCGATCTCCTGGCCGAGCTGCTCGATGCGGCCGGCCTCCGGCTTGCGCTGCAGGCCGCGCCAGCGCCCGAGCAGGCGCCCGTAGTCGCGGCTGGCCACGCGCGGCAGCGCATCGCGCAGCTCTTTCAGGCGCGGGTCGGTGGGCGGGTGTCGGGTAGGGGTCTGCGGGGTACTCATGGGGACGCTAATGATAGCGTGTGCCTATCAATAGGATCAGAATCTTTCATTTCACGGCCACGGGGGTGGCCGGTACGATGGTCCCATTCCACTGCTAAACCAAGGAGAGTCGAGAGATGGCCATTGATATCGGCATTGCCAAGAAGGACCGCGAAGCGGTCGCCAAGCACCTTTCCAAGCTGCTGGCGGACACTTATTCGCTTTACCTGAAGACCCACAGTTTCCATTGGAATATCACCGGTCCCCAGTTCAATAGCCTGCACAATATGTTCGAGGTCCAGTACAACGAACTGTGGACGGCGGCCGATGAAATCGCCGAGCGCATCCGCATCCTCGACGTGTTCGCCCCCGGCTCCTATAGCCAGTTCGGCAAGCTGACCTCGATCAAGGAAGAGTCGGGCGTGCCCGAGTGGAAGGACATGGTGGCCCAGCTGGTCGAAGGCCATGAAATCGCGGCGGCGACCTCCCGTGAGGTGATCAAGGCGGCCGACGAGGCCGGCGACGAGGGCAGCGCAGACATGGTCACTGGCCGCCTGAAGGAACACGAGAAGACCGCCTGGATGCTGCGTAGCCTCCTCAAATAAGCCTCATCCACCCCTTGTGGGAGCGCGCTTGCGCGCGATTAAGGCCCGGCCCGAAAGCCGGGCCTTTTTTATCGCTTAACCCCATTTTCACTGAGGCAACCCTGACCGGCCATTCAGCCCGGCGTTGAGCCATTCCCCACCGTTCGTTAAGCTCCCCCGGTTACCTCATTGAAGCCACTCGGGGGCCGATCGGTCCGGGGAATGTTTTGAGCGCTGCCACCACGACCGACCGAAGCCACCCCATCCTCGTCGCGGTGATCCTCGCGATCGTCGTTGCCGGCCTGAATTATGGCCTGTGGCTCGTGGCCAACCTCCCCAATGGCCCGTCCGACTGGAACGCGCCGGTGCCCGGTTTCGCGTTCACCGCGTACCAGCGTTACCAGAACCCGATGAAGGGCGACACGTCGACCGATCCCGAGATCGACAGTGACCTGCGGCTGATCAAGCGCTACTCGCCACGCATTCGCACCTACTCGATGCTGGAGAACCCACAGGTCGCGCGCCTTGCCGACAAGGAAGGCCTGGACCTGATGGCCGGCGCCCTGATCGATACCCGGCTGGAGAACAACGAGCGCGAGATCGATGCGCTGGTCGCCCAGGCCCGTCGTTATCCGAAGACCATTAGCCGGGTCATCGTCGGCAACGAGGTCCTGTTCCGCGGCGACCTGAAGCCCGAGCAGGTCATGGGCTACCTCGACCGCGTCCGTGCGGCGGTGAAGCAGCCGGTGTCGGTCGCCGAGCCGTTCCATATCTGGCTGCAGAACCCCGAGCTCGCCAACCACGTCGATTTCATCACCGTCCATCTGTTCCCCTACTGGAACGGCATCGCCGCCCGCGATGGCGTCGTCGACGCGATCGAGAGCTACAAGGCCCTGGTGCAGCGGTTCCCCGGCAAGCATGTCGTCATTGGCGAGATCGGCTGGCCTTCCAACGGCGACCGCTTCAAGCGCGCCTATCCCAGCGTGTCGAACGAAGCGATCTTCCTGCGCTCGTTCTTCAACATGGCCAGGGCCAACAAGATCGATGACTACTACGTGCTGGAAGCGATCGACCAGCCGTGGAAGGAAAACCTGGGCGAAGGCCGCACCGGCGCGTACTGGGGCATGTTCAACGCCGACCGCCAGCTCAAGTTCCCGTTCACGGGCCCGGTCACCGAGGACGTGAAGTGGCCCTGGAAGGCGATCGCGGCTTCCGCACTCGCCTTCATCCCGATGCTGTGGTTCGGCATCGCGTTCCGCCGCTTCAAGCTCGCCGGCCTGCTGTTCATGATGGGCCTGATCCAGCTGGCCTGCGGCCTGATCGTGTGGTCGGCCACCCTGCCCTTCAATTTCTACCTCGGCCCGTTCGACTGGGCCATGCTCATCCTGCTGTTCCCCGCGCAGGTCGCGATCCTCGGCATCCTGCTGATCAACGGCTTCGAGTTCACCGAAGTGCTGTGGCGGCGGAAGTGGATCCGCCATGCCGGCATGCTGCCGCCCGATCCGGTCGAGCGGCAGCCGTTCGTCTCCATCCACCTGGCCTGCCACAACGAGCCGCCGGAGATGGTGCAGATCACGCTGGATTCGCTGGCGGCGCTCGACTACGAGAACTTCGAAGTCCTGGTGCTGGACAACAACACCAAGGACCCGGCGGTGTGGAAGCCGGTCGAGGAGTACTGCCAGAAGCTCGGCCCGAAGTTCCGCTTCTTCCATCTCGAGCCGTGGCCGGGCTACAAGGCGGGCGCGCTGAATTTCGGCCTGACCGCCACCGACGAGCGCGCCGACGTGGTCGCGGTGATCGATGCCGACTACGTGGTGCGCGAGGACTGGCTCGCCACGCTGACCGGCTATTTCCACGACCCGAAGGTGGCCGTGGTGCAGTGCCCGCAGGCGCATCGCGATTTCGAGAAGAACCGCTTCCGCCGCATGACGGCCTGGGAATACGACGGCTTCTTCCGCATCGGCATGCACCATCGCAACGAGCGCAACGCGATCATCCAGCACGGCACCATGACCATGGTGCGCCGCTCGGCGCTGGAAGGCACCGGCGGCTGGTCCGAGTGGACGATCTGCGAGGACGCCGAGCTCGGCCTGCGCCTGATGCACGCGGGTTATGAGCTCGTCTATGTCGACGAACTCATGGGCAAGGGCCTGACCCCTGCCGACTTCAAGGCCTACAAGAGCCAGCGCTACCGCTGGGCGTTCGGCGCCATGCAGATCCTGAAGGGTCGATGGCACTGGATGACCGGCAAGGGTCCGCTTTCCGCCGGCCAGCGCTTCCACTTCCTCACCGGCTGGTTCAGCTGGTTTGCGGACGCTCTGCACTACATCTTCACCATGATGGGCCTGTTCTGGACCGCGGGCATGATCGCCGCACCGGATTACTTCAACCTGCCCATGCAGCTCTTCATGATCCCGGTCATCGGGTTCTTCTTCGCCAAGGCCATCTTCGGCGTGGTGCTCTACCGTGCGCGCGTCCCGTGCAGCTGGTACGACACCCTCATGGCCTCGGTGGCCAGCATGGGCCTTTCGCATGCCATCGCGCGCGGCATCCTGCACGGGCTGACCCGCGAGAAGACCGCGTTCGTGGTGACGGCCAAGAGCCGTCGCATGGGCGGCAGCAGCTTTGCGGCATTCAATCCTGTGCGTGAGGAAGTCCTCATGGCACTCGCGCTGCTCTTCGCGATCATCGGCATGGCGATGCACTACGGCACGCAATACGTCGAGAGCACGCTGTGGATGTTCATCCTGGGTGCGCAATCCATCCCGTACGTATCGGCGATGGCTGGCGCATGGATCGCCCACCAATCGGGCGACGAAGCAGGCTAAGGCGGCAGGCGCGCCCCGATTTTTCTTGTGGGAGCGCGCTTGCGCGCGATGTGTTTACGCGAAGGCCTTCACGCCATTCAGCTTTGTCTTCCTGTATCTATCGACCCGGGCGCAACCGCGCTGTAAGTTAGACCCTTACTGAGGGGCGCCCGGATGCGCCCGCCCCGGGCGGCATTGCCGCCTGCATGGCCTTGGATCACGACCGGAAGGACGCACATGCGCCTAACCAGACGCCATGGACTGCTGCTTCTGCCGTGGTTCCTCCTCCCCGCTGCCGCGCAAGCGGGCGTCGTCCTGAACGTGGATGGCGTGGACGAAAACCTGAAGAACGCCGTCGTCGCGGGCGTCGAGCTCAGCCAGTACGCCGCGCGCGATGTCACTGACGCGCAGATCCGCCGCCTCTATGCGAACGCGCCCGACCAGGTGCAGGCGGCGTTGCGCCCGTATGGTTATTACGAGGCGACGGCCACCGGCGATCTCAAGCAGGTCGGCAACAACTGGCAGGTCACCCTGCACGTGGTCCCCGGCACTCCAGTGAAGGTTACGGCGGTGAACGTCGCCATCGACGACACGGCAGCGAAGGTCCCGGCGATCCGCCGTGCCCTGCGCGGTGTCGATAACCTGAAAGACAAACCCATGAACGACGGGCAGTACGATGCGGCGCGCGACGCGGTCAGCGGCGCGCTCACTGCCACGGGGTTCCTTGATGCAAAGCTCGTGACGCATCGCGTCGAGGTGAACCGTGCCGAGCACAGCGCGAAGGTGGACCTGAAGTGGGAGACCGGCGAGCGCTACCGCTACGGCCATGTGAACTTCAAGAACTCGCAGTTCCGTGATGGCTTCCTCAACCGCTACCTTCCGTTCAAGAGCGGCGACTATTTCTCGCAGGACCAGTTGCTCCAGCTGCAGCAGGCCCTGAACGGCGCGGACTATTTCGCCGTGGTCAACGTGATTCCCGACACCGATAACGCGAAGGACGGCACGGTCGACGTCAACGTCGAGCTGGCTCCGGCCAAGCGCACGATCTACACCGGCGGCCCGTTCTTCGGCACCGACACCGGGCCGGGCCTGCGCGGCGGCATCGAGAAACGCTGGATCAATGACCGCGGCCATAAGTGGAAGAACGAACTGGTCGTGGCGCAGCGGCTCAAGACGCTTTCCACGCTGTACCAGATCCCCATGCCGGGCCCTAACCAGCGCAGCTTCAACTTCGGCGCCAACTATCGCGATGCAAACACGGTCACCTCGAAGTCGCGCACGCTGCAACTGGTCGCCAACGAAACGCGGCTGTGGCACGGCTGGACCCGTACGATCGGCATGAATGCCCTCACCGGCACGTTCACCGTGGGCAAGCGCGGTGGCGAAGGCGACAACGCGCTGGGCCTGGAACACGGCACGAGCACCCTGCTCTATCCGGAGATTTCGCTCAGCCGCAAGAAGGGCGATAACCCGACGTTCGTGCGCAGCGGCTGGTCGCTGACGCTTACCGCACGCAGCACGGTCGGCACGCTGCTCTCCGATGCGAGCTTCTCAACGATCTTGGGCGATGCGAAGTGGATCCAGTCGTTCTGGGGCCGCAACCGCCTGATCCTGCGCGGCACCGCCGGCAAGACCTGGACCAACGATTTCAGTGCCCTGCCCCCGCAGCTGCGCTTCTTCGCCGGTGGCGACCGTAGCGTGCGCGGCTATGACTTCGAGAGCATCGGCCCGCGCAACGCATATGGACGGGTCATCGGCGGCGAAAGCCTGCTGGTCGGCAGTACCGAGGTGGAACATTACTTCACGCGCAACTGGGGCATGGCCGCCTTCGTCGATGCGGGCAATGCCTTCACCGGCACCGACTATCGGCCACGCGTCGGCACCGGCCTCGGCGTACGCTGGCTATCGCCGGTCGGCATGATCCGCCTGGACGTGGCCGTGCCGGTGCATGACAAGAACGAACATGGCATCCACCTGCATGTCGTGATCGGGCCGGACCTGTGAGGAGCGCGGGCATGAAATGGTTGATCCGCGCCGGCATCGCCCTGGGCATCCTTGTCCTCGTCGTCGTGCTGGGCCTCTGGTGGCTCGTGGGCACGGCGAGCGGGCTACGCTTCGCGCTGCGCCAGGCCGCTGGCTTCACCGATAACGCGCTGAGTGTGACGCAGGCCGAAGGCCGCCTCGCAGGCCCGCTCGACCTCTCGGGCGTGCGCTACAAGGATGGCAAGGGCCTCGACGTGCGCGTGGCGAAAGCGCACGTGGATTTTTCCTTCAGCGCGCTGCTCGGCAGGAAGGCGCATGTCTACACCTTGACGGTCGATGGCGTCGACGTAGCGCTACCGCCGAGCCAGCCGGAAACGAACGAACCCAGCGAGCCGTTCTCGCTCGAACCGCCGCTGGATATCGTGCTCGACCACGTGAAAGTCGGGCACGTGAAGGTCACGCAAGCCGGGCAGCCGGTCTTCGAATCGAACTCACTGGATCTCGCGGCGTCGTGGACCGGCAAGGGCATCGCCGTAAGCCGGCTAGCCCTGCGCGCTCCGGATGGCCAGGCCGATCTCTCAGGTAACCTCGCCGTAGGCAAGGGTTACAAGGGCGACGGCAAGGCCGGGTTCCAGTGGAAAGTGGGCGATATCGACTACGCCGGCGACCTGGAAGCGCACAGCGATGGCGCGAAAGCGCACACCATCATCAAGCTGCGTCTGCCGTTCGTCGCGCAGGTGGACGCCAACCTCGTGCAGAGCGGCGATTTCGCCTGGACCGCTTCCATCGACGCACCGCGCTTCGACCCGAAGCCGCTGCTGGGCGATGGCAGCCTTGATGCGTTGAGCCTGGCGCTGCGGGGTTCCGGCGACCGCTACAGCGCGAAGCTCACCGGCGACGTCGGCATCAACGACTACCAGATGCACCTGGCACCGATCGATGCCGCCTTCGATCACGAGTACAAGCGGCTCACGCTCAACGAACTCACGGTCGGATCGCCACAGGTCAAGGGTGCGCTCACGGCGAAAGGCACCGTCGAGATCGCCGCCAACCCGCTCACCGCGGATCTTGCGCTGCAGTGGAAGGATGTCCTCGTCCCCGAGGACGTTGCCGGGCAGGTGCTGGCGAGCTCCGGTAAGCTCACCTTCCAGGGTGGCGCGGAGTCCTACCACGCGCTGGGCGACGTCGACATCGGGCCGCCGGACCACCTCGGCAAGTTCACCCTGGATGTGAACGGCAAGCCGGACGTCATCGATATCCACACGCTGGAACTGAAACAGCCGAACGGCGATCTCGCGGCCAGCGGCAGCGTCACGCTCAAGCCCGGCATCGCCTGGAAGCTCGACCTCAAGGGCGATCGCTTCGATCCGGGCCAGCTCCTTGCCGAGTGGGCCGGTGCACTGAACCTCGATCTCTCCACCGAAGGCCGGCTGGTCAACGATGAACCGCTCGGCACGCTGGAGCTGCGCAAGCTCGACGGCACGCTGCGCCAGCGTCCCCTGCGCGGCAACGGCAAGCTTGAGCTGAAACCGCACCAGGTCGTCAACGGCAAGCTCGACCTGGCGTCCGGCGGCAGCACTATTTCGCTCGACGCGAAGGGTGATACCGCGAACGATGCGCAGCTGAAACTGGCCATCGCGTCACTCGGCGACTGGTTGCCGGATGCCGGTGGCCGTGTCCAGGGCACGATCAATGCGAAGGGCAACGTACCGAAACTCGCGGTGAAGGCCGATCTGCGCGGCAGCGCCATCGTCTACGCAGGACAGAAGGTCGATGCGCTCACCGTGAACGCCGATATCCCCGATATCAGTGCGCCGGGTGGCAAGCTCGATGTCGTCGCTACCGGTGCCAACACGGGTGGCCTCGTGTTCGATCGAATCGCCGTGAATGCCGACGGGACGCAGGATCGCCACCAGCTATCGATCGATGCGCGCGGCAAGCCGCTGACGACCGACCTCAAGCTGTCAGGTTCATACAAGGACAACGCCTGGAACGGCACGCTCTCCGCGCTCAACATCACCTTCCAGGGCCTGCCGCAGTTCCGCCTGCAGAACGCCAGCCAGCTCGCCTTCAAGGATGGCGCCATGAGCATGAGCGACCTGTGCCTTACCGCGGGCGATCCGTTGCTGTGCGTCGCGGCGAAGCAGGACAAGGGTGGCAACCTCGACGCCAGCTACCGTTTGCGCCACGTCCCGCTCGCCCTCATCATGACCGCGGCCGAAGCGGGCAACACGCCGATGCGCGCGGACGGGATGATCGAAGGTGACGGCAGCATTCGCCGCACTTCGGCGGGCGCTTTGTCGGGCCAGGCGAACATCACCTCCGCGCACGGTTCCATCGTTTACCCGGACCGTAGCGAGCAACCCCTGCTCGTCTACGACAACCTCGCGCTCAATGCCCAGCTCGCACCCGACAGCCAGCGCGCGACCCTCAATGCCACGCTCAATGATGGCGGCACGCTCGCCGGCAATGTATCGGTCACCGGTGCCCAGCAGGCGCTGGGCGGAAACGTTGCACTGCATCTGAAGAACCTTTCCGTCATCGAGCTGTTCACCACGGAAATCGATGCTGTAAAGGGCGGCCTCGATGCCAACTTCAACCTCGGCGGCACGGTAGCCGCGCCGGCCATCACCGGGCAGGCACTGCTGGCCGGCTTCGGCGCCGAAGTGCCGAGCGCGGGCCTGAAACTGCACGACGGCCGGATCAGCGTGAGCACGACCGACGCGACCAACTACGCCGTGGATGGAACGATCCGCTCCGGCGATGGCACGCTGGGCATCAAGGGCACGGCCGCGTTGGGCGCCGGCGCGCAGATGCGTCTTGGCATCGAGGGTTCGAAGTTCACCGCCGTCGACATCCCCGCGGCCAAGGCCATCGTCTCCCCCGACCTCACGATCGTGCAGGATGCCAAGGGGATGAACGTGACGGGCAAGGTCGGCATCGACATGGCCGACGTGAACGTCGAGCGCCTGCCCGGCGCGGGTGCGACCAAGGCTTCGTCCGATGTCGTGGTCGTCGACGACAAGGCCCAGGAGGCGGCGGCGGAAGCCTCGCCGATAAGCGCCGATATCAGCGTCAACCTTGGCCAGAAGCTGCACCTGGTCGGCTTCGGCATCGATGGCCGGATTACCGGCGTGATCGATGTACGCGAGCGCCCGGGCCGCGCGACGACGGGCCAGGGCCAGGTGACGGTGGATGGTACGTATAAGGCTTACGGACAGGACCTGAAAATCGAACAGGGCCAGCTGTTGTTCGCGAGTACGCCCATCGATAATCCTGGCCTCAATATCCGCGCTGCGCGCACGTTGAATCCGAACGCCACGATCGACGACGGGCAGAAGGTCGGCCTGTACGTATCCGGCACGGCGCGCCGCCCGATCCTTACCGTGTTCTCCAACCCGGTGATGGAACAGTCCGACGCCCTCTCCTACCTGGTCACCGGCAAGCCGCTCTCGCAGGTGAAGGGTGGCGAAGGAAACATGGTGGGTGCGGCCGCGCAGGCGCTGGGTTCAGCGGCTGGCGATTTGCTCGCCAAGAGCGTGGGCTCGCGCATCGGCGTCGACGACATCGGCGTGAGCAATAACGATGCGCTTGGCGGCACGTCTGCCTTCACCGTCGGCAAGTACCTCTCGCCGCGCCTCTACCTGAGCTACGGCGTCGGCCTGTTCGATCCGGGCCAGGTGATCACGTTGCGCTACCTCTTCAGCCACCGCTGGAACTTCGAAGCGCAGAACGCGACGGATTTCAGCCGGGCGAGTTTGAACTACCGGTTGGAGCGCTAGCGCGCCGAGTGAAGACGATGAAGCAGCTCGGCTTCCGTGAGGGAAATGCCGCAGGTCTCGGCGATGTCCTGCGGTGTGGCGCCCTGTCGTGCCAGGCGCTGGGCGAGCGCGAGCGCGCGATCGCTGGCGGTGCCCGGTTCTGCGGCGACTGACACTGTCGGGTTACGGCGGACCTGGTCTTCGATGTCGCCCAGGCGGCTTTCCAGACGGCGGAGCATGCCGGCCAACTGATCCTGCTGGACACCTGCAGCTACCGACGCAGGCGCGGCCTCAGGCTCTGCGGCCGCGGGCGTCGCTTCCGGCACGTGGGTCGGCGTCGGCGCGGGCACGTTGCCCAGCCGGCGGAACAGGAGCAGCAGGCCGATGAGGTTCAGGGCGGCCAGTGCGATCAGCACGTAGCCAATGACGGCAGCGTTCATGCGGGTGTGGGCTCCGGGTTAGCGGGGACACGGTAGCGCATTGGGTGGTGGTGCACTAGGGATCGCGCACCCGTGCGGTGTTATCGAAGCCGGGTCGATAGCTGCTGCGCGCGGTCTGCAGCCCATTGCGACCAACCAGGCGAAACAAGTTCATGACGGGAGACCTCATCCCACGTATCGCGGGCGATGAGCACCGCGTCCATGTCGTCGACCCTCGGCGGAGGTTCGGATACCAGCGGCGGAACCGTTCCACTTGGGGTGGGTACCCAGCGCATCGGAGTCATGTCGTAAGCCGGGGCGACGGAGAGCCATGGCTTTTCCCGCTCGGCGAGCAGGAATGAGAGATTGCCCATGTGCATATCGGTGTTGGCAAGCAAATGACCGATGGAGGCGAGGCGGCGCGCCTTTTTGACTTGTTCTTCCTCCACCGCACCGCGGCGCTCGAGGTGTTCCACAGCGCCGACCCATCCATGCTGCGGGCCGGTGTAACCGAATGTCTGGGCTAGTGAACGTAACGATGCCATCCCGACGTGGCCATGCCAGCCCACGCGGTCAAAGCGATCAGTCTCCAGCCAGATGCGGTCGTCGTGCCTCCAGACCTGGGTCGGCGCTGCACTGATGCCGTGCAACAGCATCATCTGAGCGGCGACTGCTTCGGTCACCATGATGTCGCCCCACCGCTCGGCCGCGGGATCGCCTGCTATGGGCGGGGAGAACTTCACCAGCACCGAGCGCGGCGGATATCCGACGCCATCATCAACCAGGGCCGTGAACTTCGGCTGCTCGCCGTCTGCGGACGCGCCGACCATGACCCCATCGAGCACGAGTCGCGCGCGTTCGGCATAGAGAGCCCGACGCGCGGCGGCCGGCATGGGCTCGCCGCTGGTCTCGACGATACGCTCCAGCCCGACGTTTCCTCGCCAGTCCCAGGGTTGCTGGATCGCGGCATCAATCACCTGGTCTTCTGTCCAGGCGTTTACATCAAGCGTCCAGCCATGGGCGTGGGCGTGCTCCCGTACCCATGCGCGTCCCAGGAAGCCTGCTGGGCGGAACGCTTCGAGGAACCAGGGAAGCCCCTGGAATACCCCGGACATGCCTTCCCGCTCGCCCAATCGCATCCATGCCGGAGCTCCGGACGTGAGCGCGACCCACCACTGGCCCGCCACAAGGGCGACCAGGGTAGCCACCGTCTGGTCTTGCCCGGCCTGGTCTCGTATTACGATGGGTACCGGCGGCACGTCCGGCCGGGATAGCGCATATGCCCGTCGCTTCGCCTGGCCCATCGAGACGAGATTCGGCTCTGCTTTCACGGCTCGTTGGAAGCTGCGCTCAGTGCCGACATGGTCGGCGACCCGACGGTAAAGCTCGCTTGCTTGAAGCGCGCCCCAGCGGGTCAGGGCATCCGAAATGGCAGGCATAACGTCGAGCCCTGTCGCAAACGAGGTTAGAAAAAATCCTTCAACGACAACAGCCTACAAGCGATTTGTCGGGAAACGATTTTTCAGCCCGTTTTTATTCAGCTAGCGTTTATATTTCGATTCAACTTACGCCCGGCAGAGCCGGGGCACGTCCACTAGTGCGATAAAACCATCATCGCGGGTGATCACGCCGCTGACGGGGTCATCGCGGCGGGCCGCTCGGCCGGGGGGTGGCGGGGCGATCTCGGTGGCGTCGAACTGGAGCATCTCGCCGATCACGTCGATGCGCAGGCCCACCGTCGTACCGGCGTCGTCGAACACGATGACGCGCTGGGCGTCCTGTTCGTCTTCCGCGGCGACACCGTCAAGGCCGAAGCGGCGGCGGCCGTCGAGGACCGGGACGATCTGGCCGCGCAGGTTCACGATACCGAGCACGTCGGATGGTGCGCCGGGCACGGGCGTGATGTCGCCGGGGCGGATCACTTCGCGCACGGCGGCGAGCGAGACGGCGTAGCGCTGCCCTTTCAGGCCGAATTCGAGCCAGAGGTCCCGGCCTTCGTGTTTGACATCACTCACGGGCCAAGCTCCTGTTCCAGCCATGCGATGAGGGCGGTGGTGCCGATGACGCCACACCGCAGTTCTTTGGACATGCCGGCGAGCCATGGGCGCGTGGTCGCGCCTTCGCGCCACATCACGCTCGCGCTATCGATTTCGACCGGCTCGTCGGTGACTTCGCAGGCCAGCGCCCAGCGCCTGTCGCCCAACAAGACCAGCGTAGGCGCGTGCGCGCCCGCCATGTCAGGCGAAAGGATCGCGGCCAGGTCGGCGACACGGGCTTCACCGCTGGGGTGCCGCCAGCGGCCGAGGCAGATGGGATTGGCGTGATGCGGAGGCGACAACGGCGGCATCGGCAACATATGCGTGATGTCGGCCATGGACACAGCCACCTTGACGCCTGCCGCGACACACAGCAGGTAGCGCGGCGGCGGTACCGCCTCCTCGATATCGGGGGCAGCCGGTGCGTTCCGCCAGGATTCAATCGCTACGACCTTCACCTCGGCAGGAGCATCGGCGGCAACCGGCGCCGGCGTCAGCAACTCGGCGAGGTAGTGGGCGACGATCTGCTCGGCGTCGTTCATATTGCCGATCACGCTGCCGCGTCCGTGAGCGATGTGTCCGCTTTTGCGAGCAGTTCCGCGAGCAGCTGGCGATACGCCTGGCCGCCCCGGCGAGCCGCCGGCCACGACGCGAGCGGGACTCCCGCAGCGCTGGCCTCGCGGATCTGTGTATCCGTAGGAATGACCGCTTCGCTGACGATCTCGCCGTATTGCTCGCGCAGCTGCGCGAGGCACGCGCGCGACGCATGCGTACGCGCATCGAACAATGTCGGCACGATGGTGCGTGGCATGGGCTTGCCCCGCGAGCGCTCGATCATCGACAGGCTGCGCAGCATGCGTTCGAGGCCTGCCAGGGCCAGCGCTTCCGTCTGCGTGGGTACAAGCAGCCGGTCGCTCGCGGCTAGCGCATTGACCATGAGCACGCCAAGCGTCGGCGGGCAGTCGAGCAGGACATGGTCGAAATCGGAGGCGAGTTCGGCGAGCGCGGTGCTGAGCACGAGGCCCATGCCCGGCTTGGTGCCAAGGTGGCGATCGAGCGTGATCATGGCGGCGGATGCAGGCAGCACGCTGAGGCGATCCCACTGCGTGGCGTGCACCAGCGTACCGACGGGCAGCGGGTTGCCGCTCACGCCGAACAGATCGTAGACGCTGCCATGTGCGCCGCCTTCGACGCCGATGTAGCCGGACAGCGACGCGTGCGGATCCATGTCGACCAGCAGCGTGCGCTTGCCATCGGCGGCGAGCATGCTGCCCAGCGACATCGCGGTGGTCGTCTTGCCGACGCCGCCCTTCTGGTTGGAGATGGCCCAGACCTGCATCAGGGTGCCACTCCCTGCGTCGGCAACGGCGGGGTCGCGCCCTTGTCACTCATCACCACGATGACCACGCGGCGATTGTGGTTGCGCCCGTCATCGGTCGTGTTCGGAGCGGACGGACGGAACTCGCCCCAGCCCATGATGCCGACGCGGTGCGGGTCCACCCCCTGCTCCGTGAGCAAGCGCGCGACGGTGGCCGCGCGCGCCGCCGACAGCTCCCAGTTCGAAGGAAACGTCGCGGTCGCGATCGGGGTGTTATCGGTGTAGCCCTCGACGCGCATGCTGTTCGGAAACGGCGCGAGGATGCCCGCAAGCTTGCGGATGACGTCTTCCGCGGCGGGCTGCAGCTTCGCAACGCCCACGGGGAAAAGGATATCGGTGCGCACTTCGATCTCGAGCCAGTCCTGGGTCTGCCGCACGCTCACCAGGCTCTTGTCGATCAGCGGCTTCATCGCGCGCTTCACTTCATCGGAGATCTGGCTGAGGCTGGCTTCCTCGGTCTTGCCTACCGTGCTGTTATCGGCCGGCGCGGTCTGGCGTTTCTCGCCCGGCTGCGGCTCGGCCGCCGCACCCTCGTGGCCGGG
>NZ_JBQCFT010000055.1:0-15878 GCF_051958795.1 Luteibacter sp.
TGCGGTCACGAGCGCTCTCACCGCCGCGCGCATGGCCGGCGTGGGGATCTCGACCATCGGCCTGGTCTGCGCGGGCGTCGCCGCCATCGCTACGGAAATCGCGCGACGCGCGGCGACCTCACCCGACCTGCTGCCGGAGGAGCGGGACCACTAGCTCGTGATGTAGGCCTCGAGCTGGTTGATCGTCTCTTTCTGCTCGCTGATCGTCGCCTTCACCAGGTCGCCGATGGAAACCACGCCGACGACCCGGCCGTCATCCACGACAGGCAGGTGGCGCAGGCGGTTGTCGGTGCACAACCGCATGCATTCATCGACGGTGGCACCGGTGGCCACGGTGATGACGCTCGCGGTCATGATGTCGGCGACCGGTGTGTCGCGCGACGAGCGATCCTTCAGGATCACCTTTCGCGCGTAGTCGCGTTCGGAAATGATACCGACCAGCTCGCTGCCCTTCATGACGACCAGGGCGCCGACGTTCTTGTCGGCCATCTGCCGGATCGCATCGAGGACCGGCGCATCGGGCGCCACCGCGAACACTTCCCTGCCTTTCGCTCCCAGGAGATGCTTGACCTGCTGCATGCTCGACTCCCCGGATGGGCGCGGCGCGGATCGCCGCGATGGAGCCAGTTTACGCCTGCCCGGGGCCGAGGGGGTCATCGCCCGGTGAAGGGCCGGCGGCGCCATGGCGCTCTTCCACGTAGTACAGCGGGCGGCGTTTGCTTTCCGCGTACGTGCGGCCCACGTATTCGCCGATAACGCCCAACGCGAGGAGCTGTGCGCCGCCCAGGAACACGATCACTACCATCAGCGTGGGATAGCCGCGCACCGGGTCGCCCCAGAGCAGGACCTTCAGGATCACCCACAAGCCGTACAGGAAGGCGAGCAGGGCGGCGGAGAGGCCCAGCCACGTGGCCATGCGCAGCGGCGCCACCGAGAACGAGGTGATCCCCTCGATGGCGAGGTTGGTGAGCCGCCAGTAATTCCACTTGGTGTCGCCTGCGTAGCGCGGATCGCGTTGGTAGCGCAGGGAGACCTGGCGGTAGCCGATCCAGGCGAACAGGCCCTTCATGAATCGCTGGCGCTCGCGCAGCTCGCGCAGGGCAGCCACGGCGCGGCGCGAGAGCACGCGGAAATCGCCGGTGTCGCGGGGCATGGGGTTGTCGGAAAGCCGTTCCATCACGCGGTAGAACGCGGCCGAGGTGAATTTCTTCAGGCGGGTTTCACCGGCGCGGTCGGCGCGGGTCGCATACACCACGTCATTGCCTTCGCGCAGGCGTGCGACGAGCTCGGGGATGAGCTCCGGCGGATCCTGCAGGTCGGCATCGATGAGCACGACGGCGTCGGCGTCGGCCGCGTCGAGGCCCGCGGTCATCGCCGCTTCCTTCCCGAAATTGCGCGACAGCTTCAGCCCGGTAACGCGCGCGTCGGCCTGGGCCAGCCGGCCGATGATCGCCCATGTATCGTCGCGGCTGCCGTCATCCACGTAGATCACGGTCGCGCGCGTCGCCATGCCATCGAGCACGGCCGATAGCCGCGCATGGAACCGTTCGAGCACTTCGGTCTCGTTGTAGGCGGGCACGATGATGGAAAGCGAATAGGCCATGTCGGAGCTCAACGGACGCGCCCGGATACCGGCGCGGGGCGGGTGAGGTAAGACGGGCCGCCCAACTGGCCCATCTGCTGGGAAATCCACGCTGTGCGGCGCATGACATACGCGCTCGGCGCATCCACGCGGAAGCGGCGCGGATTGGGCAGCACCGCGGCGAGGCGGGCGGCCTGGGCCACGCTGAGGCGCGACGGCGCCGTGCGATAGAAGACGTCGCTGGCCGCGCCCACGCCGTACACGCCATCGCCGTATTCGACCGTGTTCACATAGACCTCGAGGATCCGCTGCTTCGGCCAGGTCGCCTCGATCAGCACGGTGAAGTACGCCTCGAGGCCCTTGCGGATGAAGCTGCGACCGTTCCAGAGGAAGAGGTTCTTGGCGGTCTGCTGGCTGATCGTGCTCGCGCCACGCAGGCGCTTGCCCTCATCCGCGGCATCGATGGCATCCTGGATGGCGTCGACATCGAAACCGTGGTGATGCGGAAACTTCTGGTCCTCGCCCGCGACCATGGCGAGGCCCACCTGGGGCGAGATCTCGTCCCACGGCACCCAGCGGTGGCGTAGCGTGAAGTCCTTCTCGCCCGTGAAGAGCGCTTCGATGCGGCGTTCCATCATGAACGCGCTGGTCCATGGCGGCACGAAGCGAAGCACCAGCACGACCCACCATGAGACGGCGAGCCAGGCGATCGCCAGGAGGGTGACGAGGCGGACGATGCGGCGGGGCAGCGAGCGGGGCGTCGTGGGCATGGCGGCGCGATGACAAAGGATGGCGCAGTATAAGGGCCAATGGCGGCGGCCTTGTCGGCCACGGGCCGCGCCCCCATCTTTCGTCGGATCACCAGGAGACCATCGTGACCGATTCTGTTGTCGAAACCCTCGTTTCCGACGATGTACTGCACCGCTTCATGCTCGAAAAGGCGGGCGTGCGCGGCGTACTCGTGCGCCTGGGCCACAGCTGGCAGGAAATCGCATCCCGCGTGGATTATCCGGAGGCTCTGCGCAACGCACTGGGCGAGGCCGTCGCCGCCAGCGCGTTGCTGACCGGCAATATCAAGTTCGAAGGCTCGCTTTCGCTCGAGTTCAAGAGCCAGGGCGCCGTGCGCCTGCTGTTCGCCGAGACGACCGACCAGGGCCGCGTCCGCGGCCTGGCCCGGTTCAACCCGGAGGCACTGGGCGATACGGTCAACCTGCTCGAACTGGACGACCCGATGCTGGCGATCACCGTCGGCCATGCCGAGAAGGGGCGGTACCAGGGCGTGGTGACGCTCGACGGCATGTCCTCGATCAACACGGCGCTCGAGGGCTACTTCGACCGATCCGAGCAGCTCCCGGCGCGCATCCTGCTCGCCGCCGACGGCACGCACGCCGTGGGCCTGATGCTGCAGCCGATCCCGGGCGAGGGCGGCCATAGCGCGGCCGGCGCGGATGATGACGCGTGGGACCGTGTCGGCCACCTGACGGCGACGCTGGGCGCGCGCGAAATGCTGTCGAGCCGCCCGGAAGAGCTGCTCTACCGCCTGTACCACGAGGAAGACGTGCGCCTGTACGACCCGCGCCCGCTGGCCTTCGGCTGCACCTGCTCGCGTGAGCGGGTGGAAGGGATGCTGCGCGCGCTCGGCCGCGATGAAGTGCATGCCACGCTGGACGACCGCAATGGCGAGATCGAGGTCATCTGCGAGTTCTGCGCTACCCGCTACGCGTTCGACCGTGTCGATGCGGAACAGCTGCTGGCGGGGCCGGATACGCCTCCGGCGCCTAGTACTCTGCAGTAGGAGCCCACCCTGTGGGCGACATCTTTCGCGATGTCGCCTCAGGGCCTGTGGCTCTTCGGCGAAAGGCGTCGCCCACAGGGTGGGCTCCTACGCGATAAACCAACGAAGCGGTGCGGCAGGAACGCCTAGGCGTCCAACGACAACGGCGATCCCAGCCACTTACTTGCCGGCGCGGGCTGCGCAAACAGGAAGCCCTGGCCGAAACGGCAGCCGATGCGGCGCAAGGCGCGCATCTGCGATTCGGTCTCGATGCCTTCAGCGATGACCTGCATGCGCAGCGAATCGGCCAGTGCCTGGATCGCACGAACCACCGCGGTGCTGTGGCCTTCGCTTTCCTCGGCCGGCAGCTCGATCACGAACGAGCGATCGATCTTGAGGGTCTCGATCGGGTACTGGTGCAGGTAGCTCAGCGACGAATAGCCGGTGCCGAAATCATCCAGCGCCACGCCGACCCCGTGCTTGCGCAGGTTCTCGAGGATCCGCTTCACCTGGGCCGGGTTTTCCAACAGCGCACGTTCGGTCACTTCGACACGGATGCAGCGCGCGGGCACCTCATGCTCGGCGAACAGGTCGAGCAGGCGCTGGTCCAGGTTCGGTGAGCGGAAATGGCTGCCGGAGACGTTGATGCTGATGAAGCCTTCGTCGCGGGTGAGCGCACGGGCCTGGCGGGCGACCTGTTCGAAGATCTGCCAGTCGATCGCCTCGGCGCAACCCGTATCCTCGGCAACCGCCAGGAATTCAGCCGGCGGCAGCAGGCCGCGCTCCGGATGCCGCCAGCGCAGCAGGGCCTCGTAGCCGACCACGCGGGTGTCTTCCAGATCGACGATGGGCTGGAAGAACGGCACGAACTCGTTGCGCGCGATGGCGCGGCGCAGGTCGCCTTCCAGTTCAAGCAGGAGCAGGGCTTCGCGGCGCAGCCGGTCATCGAACACGGCCGCGCGATGGCGGCCTTCGGCCTTCGCGCGGTACATGGCCGAATCGGCGTCGCGGAGCAATTCTTCCGGGCGCGTGTAGTCCTGGGTCGGCAAGGCGATGCCGATGGAGGCGGAGGTGAAGATCTCCTTCGCGCCCAGGCGGAACGGCGTCTGCAGCTGCGCGATGATGCGCTCGGCAATGTGCGTGGCGGCCTGCGGATCGGTGATGCCTTCCACCAGCACGGCGAATTCGTCACCGCCCAGGCGTGCCACGACATCGCGGGTCTTCAGGCAAGCGCGGACCCGGCCGCCGACCTGGAACAGCAGGTCATCGCCCACCAGGTGCCCGACCGAGTCGTTGATGAACTTGAATCGATCGAGATCGATGTACAGCACCCCGAAGAGATACGTCGGGGTCTCCCGGTAGTGGTTCAGCGCTTGCTCCAGGCGCTGCAGGAGCAGCGTGCGGTTGGGCAGGCCCGTCAGCGAATCGTGCAGGGTTTCGTACTTCAGCCGGCGCTCGACGCGCTCGCGCTCGGCGATCTGTTCGCGCAGGTCGCGGTTGGCGAGCGCCAGCGCGCGGGTACGTTCGGTAACGCGACGCTCCAGGCTCGCGTAGGCCTGCTTCAGCGATTCGGTCGTGTACTTGCGCTGCAGGGCGTTCGCGATGTGGTAGCTCACGAAGGTGAGCAGCTCCTGGTCGCGGGCGCTGTAGGTGTGTTCCGGCGTGTAGCTCTGCACGGCGAGCACACCCATCGACTTTTCGTTCCAGATCAACGGCACGCCCAGCCAGTGCAGCGAACGCGCGCCGCTGGTCGAAAGGACCTGGTCGCGGTTGAGCCGGTCGATCTCCTCGCGGTCGGCGAGCAGGGCCTTGCCGTTGCGCAGGACGTATTCCGTCAGGCCCCGGCCCAGTTCGCGCGGTTCGCGCACACCGTCGAGCTCATCCACCGAATACGGGAACGTCAGCTTGTTCTGGTCTTCGGAAAGCAGCGCGATGTAGAAGTTGCGCGCGTAGAGCAGGCCACCGATGACCCGGTGCACCGCGGCGTAGAAATTCTCGATGCTGTCCGAGGTATTGGCCAGCTCGGCGATGCGGAAGAGAGCGGCCTGCAGGCGCTCGCCACGCTGGCGCTGCAGCACCTGCTGGCGCAGCACGCGGTTGGCTTCACGCAGCGCGGCGGTACGCGTGGTGACGCGTCGCTCGAGCTCTTCGTGGGCCTGGCGGCGCTCCAGCGCGGTCTGCACATGCTGCGCCACGTACGTGAGCAGCTCGCGGTCGTTCTGGGTGTAGCGGGTATCCGGCCGGTAGCTCTGCACCACGAGCGCGCCGACCATGTCGTCGCCTCGCTTCATCGGCACGCCCAGCCAGTCGTCGCTGGGCGGCCCGATCGGCACGCGCGGGCCAGGCAGGTTCTTTTCCAGCTCGGTGCTGGCGCCCATCATCGACTTGCCGCTCTTCAGCACATGCCAGGTGAGCGTGTTTTCGATCGCCTCGATGGGGCGGATGCCCTCGGGATCCGGGATATCCGGATCGACCGAATCGACGAAGTACGGGAAGCGCACCGTGCGGTTCTGCGCGTCGTACAGCACGATGAAAAAGTTCTCGGCGTACATGAGGCTGCCCACGATCCCGTGCAGCGCGCTCATCATGTCGTTCATGTTGTGCTCGGCGCCCGCCTGTTCGGCGATGGCGTAAAGCGCGCGCTGCAGCCGTTCGGCGAGCGCGAGGCGCGAGATCGCCTCGTAGAGGTTGGCGGTTTCCGCCAGCTGGCGCAGGCGCGCCGAGGCCAGGCGGCCGAGCCAGCCGATCATGTCGCCCCAGTGGGCGGCATCCTGCTCGGTGGCATGCAGTTCGAGGAAGCGTTCGGTCTGGGGATCGCTGCCGAGCTCAACGGCCTGTGACCCAGCGCCAGCCTCGGCGGCGGCGTCGCGCCAGGCGATCCGGGCTTCCGGGAGGAGGCAGCGGGCGAAAGCCTCGCATTCGTTGCGGACGCTCTCGGCGTCCGCGGCCCGCAACAGGCGCTCCACGGCATCGTGCAGGGGCTCGATCTCACCGGGACCGGGCGCCTGCAGCGAAGGGCTTTGTGATGGAGCGATGGTCATCGCCTGCATGGTTCCGGTCTTGGTCGGTTCAGTCTATATGCGTTCGATCCGAGGCGCGACGGGGCGCCGGGGCCCAGTCTCACGGCCCCTGCGCCACCCCATGGCTTCCCCCCCCCGGAGGTCATAAACGGCCGCTAGTCTTTTGTCTTAAGATGGCCCCGTTGGGGTGTTAGTAAAAAGTAAAATGGGTTATGCTCCAACCTCCCCGCCCCGGCTGGTGCGGGAGGACGGGGAAAGCCAGCCAACTGCCTGATATGGTTGCCATGCGTAAGACCTTGCTCACCACGCTTCTGTTCATGCCGCTCGTCGCGGCAGGGCAGGTCGTGCCGGTGGGTTCGGATACTTCGCCGGCCCGTTTGCTCGCCGCGCCGGTCGAAGGCGATGGCGGCCAGGTGAGCGTGCCGCTCTGGCGCACGCAGGATGGCCGTTCGCTTTCCGCCATCACCGATGACCGCGCGGACCCGGGCAGTTCGCTCGCCGTGCGCCCGGTGCAGGCTGGCCCGTTCCTTTCCAGTGGCCTGCAGTACGACCTCGGCCCGCGTGTTTCCGCGCACGCCAACGTCAGCGGTCAGGGCTGGATCAATTCCGCCGAATCCTGCGGCACGGCCGCCGCGGCCGCGCGCAGCGGCGATCGCTGCAGCTCGCCGGGTACGCCACCGCGCATCGTCGGCAGCGAAGTGGGCGCCACCTATAACGGGTCCGGCTACAGCCTCGGCATTGGCGTGGGTTCGTCGCGTCCGAGCGGCGCAGGCGCTGCACTGCCGCGCGTTGTGTCCGGCCTTACCACGACGTCGGGCCTGCCATTCAGCGCTCTGTCCTCGAGCACCGAACTGAATGCCCACGGCCGCCTTGAACTGGGCGGGCGCAGCGGCATCGACCTGGGTGCCAGCGTGGGCCGCGTGCGCCTCACCCCGGGCAACCTGCTTGGCATGGGTGCCGTCGACCAGAAGTCCCTGAGCCTCGGTGTCGATCGCGGCCCGCTGTACGGCGCGATCACTGGCCGCACGATGCAGCCCGAAGCCGGCACGGTGAATGCGTTGAACGGCGACCGCCGCTGGAACGCCATCGACCTCGGCGTGACCTTCCGCCTGCCGTGGCGTGGCGAGCTCTCCGTCGGCGCGCAGAACGTGTGGTCGTCGGGCTCCGGCGAACCCGCCAACAGCCCGAACATCCGCGAGCCGGACCAGTCACGTACGCCGTACGTGCAATACCACCAGGATCTCTGAAGAAAAAAGCCGCGAACATCGCGGCTTTTTTTATGCGTAGGAGCCCACCCTGTGGGCGACATCTTTCGCGAGAAAGTTCAATCCTGTGGCTCTGCCGCGAACGGCGTCGCTCACAGGGTGAGCTCCTACCCGTATGCCCTTAGTTCCCGCCGCGGCGGATCTTCACGTCGCCGCTGAAGGCTTCCAGGTGGATCTGGCCATTGCCGCTGCCGATGGTGGTTTTCAGTTCCTTGCCCGGGCCATCGTCGCCCTTGGTCGGGCTGCCGAAATCGCTGCGCAGTTCGCCGCTGAAGGTGGATGCCTCGAGGCGCGCCGACGTGTTACCCGGCAGGCCCAGCTCTACGTCGCCGCTCATCGAATCGACGGTGAGCTTGCCGCCGTCGGTGATGCCGCCAAGGATCCGGGTGTCGCCCGACACGGTGCTGAAATTGGCATCCCGCCACGGGCCGCCACCGATCGTCATGCGGCCGGACACCGTCTGCGCCTCGATCTTGTCGCTGATGGAGGGCGCGGTGATGTCACCGGAGACGGTTTGCAGATCGGCCTTGCCCGCCTTGCCGGCCAGGTCGATCGTGCCGCTGACCGTCTGCATGCTGACATCCGGTGAGTGCACGTTGGCGCGGATGCGGCCGCTGACCGAGTCCACTTCCACCTTGCCGCCATCGAGCCCATCGATGCTGACCGGGGCGCTGACCACGTTGACCTCGAGCTGCACGCCCTTGGGCACGCGCACGTTCAGCACGGTGGGCTGCATGCGGGTGTCGTTGCCCCAGCTGCCGAACCAGCCTTTCTTGTCGCCACCGGTATCCACGCGGATATCGATGTTGTTGCCATCGCCGTCGAGTTCGAGCGGCTTGGCGCCATCGCCGAGGGTACCGGTGACCTGCACCTGGTTCTTGTCCCAGGCGGTGACGGTGACTTCACCCTTGGTGTTGTCGATGCTGATCTTCGCGTTGGGCCGGATGTCTTTCGACAGGTTGATCGGCGTCGAGGCGTAGGCCTGACCGATCGACAGCGCCAGCAGCAGGGGAGTGACATAGAGCGTTTTCATGGGATGGATCCTGGCGGTTGTCGCGGTTTTAGCCGGCCTGCTTGTCGATGTTGCGCAGGCGATCACGCTGGCGTTCGGTTTTCTGCAGGAGCCGCTGCAGGGCGGCGGACTGCGGCGAATCCTTCATGGCCTGGGTAAGCTCCATGTGTGCTGCATCCAGCTCCACCGCGGCGCCGGTGAGGCGCGGGTCGGCGGGTTTCCAGGCCGTGCGGGCCTCGGGCATCGCATCGCTGCCGCCGGGCGCCAGGTGCAGCCCGATGCCGCCACTGAGTACGGCGACGGCGGCGATGGCGGCGGCCATCAGCCAGGGCTGCGCGCGGCGGTGGCGCGGGGTCGCGACGGCCGGGGCTTCATCCAGCCGGGCTTCGATGCCGGCCCACAGGTCGCGCCGGGGCGCGGTGGGGCGGTTGAGCGAGCGCATCTGGCGCAGGTATTCGAGTTCGTTCATGGCCTTTCTCCCAGCACGCGGCGGAGCAGGCCGCGCGCACGGTGCAACTGTGCTTTGGAGGACCCCACCGCCATGTCGAGCTCGACGGCGATTTCCTCGTGTTTCCAGCCTTCCACGTCGTGCAGGACGAGGACGGCACGGGCCCGTGGGGGCAGGCCCGCAATGGCTTTTTCCAGTTCATCGCGCTCGAGCGAACGCAGCGGATGATCGGGATCGGTGATGTCAGGCAGGTGTTCGTCGTCGACGATGCTGACGGGATCGGCGTTGCGGGCACGTATGGACATGAGTGCCACGTTCACCGCGAGGCGGTACACCCAGGTGCCGAACGCGCTCTCGAAGCGGAAGCTTTCCAGCTTCTGCCAGGCGCGGATGAAAGCTTCCTGGGTAAGGTCCTCCGCCCGGGCGTGGTCGAACGCAGCGAGGCGGAGGATGGCGCCGTACACGCGGTCGGCGTGGCGGCGGTAGAGGGTCTCGAAGGCCTTGCGGTCGCCGGCCATGGCCGCGCGCACGGTCTCGTCATCCGACGTCGCGGCGGGCAGCTCAGGCTGCATGAAGGAAGTGGCGGCGAGGCATAGGGCGTTCATCTTGCCAGCTTGGATGCCGGCAAGGGGGAAACGGTTTAATCGGTCGTAGGAGCCCACCCTGTGGGCGACATCTTTCGCCTTGTGACAGCAGGGCCCGTTGCCCTGTCGCGAAAGGCGTCGCCCAGAGGGTGGGCTCCTACGGAGACTGTTGCCTAGGCCACCCGCTCGCCGCGACGTTCCTGGGCGGCTTCCAGGGCCTCGCTCACGCGGGCCCGCTCGGCCTTCAGGCGTTCGGGCATGCGTGCGCCGAAGCCGTCGAGGTAGGTGCCGATGGCGTTGAGTTCCTCGATCCAGCCCTCGACATCGACATGCAGGAGCTCGTCGACGGTGGCCGGGGAGACATCCAGGCCAGCCGTGTTGAGCTCGCCCCGCGCCGGCACGGTGCCGATCGGGGTGCTCTTGCCGGCCGCCTTGCCCTCGACCCGCTCGATCATCCAGTCCAGGACGCGCAGGTTTTCGCCGTAGCCCGGCCACATGAAGCGGCCGTCGGCGTCCTTGCGGAACCAGTTGACGTGGAAGATGCGCGGCAGCTTCGCGCCCGGCTTGTCGAACGAGAGCCAGTGGGCGAAGTAGTCGGCGAAGTTGTAGCCGCAGAAGGGCTTCATCGCCATGGAGTCGCGGCGCAGGACGCCGACCGCACCGGTGGCGGCCGCGGTCGTTTCCGAGCCCATCGATGCGCCGACCAGCACGCCGTGCGCCCAGTCCTTCGCTTCGAACACCAGCGGCACCAGCGATGGCCGGCGGCCGCCAAAGACGATCGCGGAAATGGGCACGCCCGTGGCGTCTTCCGACTCCGGTGCCCAGCTCGGGCACTGCTTCGCCGACACGGTGAAGCGCGAATTGGGGTGCGCGGCCGGGCCGTTCGCGGCGTTATAGGGGCGGCCCTGCCAATCCATCACCGGCTCGCCTTCGCCCAGGCCTTCCCACCACGGGCGGCCATCGGCCGTGATGGCCGTGTTGGTGAAGATCGCATCGTGGCCCAGCGTTTCCAGCGCGGCCGGATTGGTGTTCGCGCCCGTACCCGGCGCAACACCGAAATAGCCGGCTTCCGGGTTGATCGCCCACAGGCGGCCGTCGGCACCCGGGGTCATCCAGCAGATGTCGTCGCCGACCGTCCACACCTTCCAGCCCGCGTTGCGGTAGCCCTCGGTGGGGATGAGCATGGCCAGGTTGGTCTTGCCGCAGGCCGACGGGAACGCGGCGGCGATGTAGTGCTTCTCGCCCTTCGGGTTCTCGATACCGACGATCAGCATGTGCTCGGCGAGCCAGCCTTCCTTGCGCGCCTGGTGGCTGGCGATGCGCAGCGCGTGGCACTTCTTGCCGAGCAGCGCGTTGCCGCCGTACCCGGAGCCGTACGACTTGATCGAGAGCTCCTCGGGGAAATGCATGATGAAGCGGCGCTCGGGGTCGAGCTCGCCCGTGGAGTGCAGGCCCTTCACGAAGCGGCCTTCGCGCTCGATGCGCGCGAGTGCCGGCGCGCCCATGCGGGTCATGATCCGCATGTTGGCGACGACGTAGGGGCTATCGGTGATCTCGACGCCACAGCGCGAGATCGGCGAATCGATCGGGCCCATGCAGTAAGGGATCACGTACATGGTGCGGCCACGCATCGCGCCCTCGAACAGGGCGTCGATCTTCGCGTGGGCATCCGCCGGTGCCATCCAGTGGTTGTTCGGGCCGGCGTCTTCTTCTTCCGGCGTGCAGACGAAGGTGAGGTGTTCCACGCGGGCTACGTCGGACGGGTGGGACCGGTGCAGGTAGCTGCGGGGGTTGGTCTTCTCGTTGAGCGGGAGAAGATCACCGCTGGCGAGCATGGTTTCGACAAGCCGCGCGTATTCCGCATCCGACCCGTCACACCACACGACGGAGGCGGGCTCCGTCAGGCGGGCGACGTCGTCAACCCATCGATTCAGTGCTTCCAGTGAACTGCCTTGCG
Organism: Luteibacter sp.; assembly: GCF_051958795.1. GTDB lineage: Bacteria > Pseudomonadota > Gammaproteobacteria > Xanthomonadales > Rhodanobacteraceae > Luteibacter. Next base: position 11,643 of record NZ_JBQCFT010000055.1, read on the forward strand.
AACCCATCCGGTGTGGTCTCCACGTAATTGCCTGTGGAGACAGTAGTTTGCGGTTCGTGGTATTTACAAGGCACGGCGCAGCAATTTCGCGGCGCAGTTCAGGTCATTCCTCGGGCTTGGCCGGGGTGAGCGTGCTGATGACGTGCTCCACGTACGCATCGAACTCGTCGTGAGAGAGCCGCGGCAGGCCCAGGGTGAAGTTGAGCTGCAGGAAGCCGACGTAGGCGGCGTAGGTCAGTCGCGCACGGTGCAGGGCGACGATGGGCTCCAGCCCGGCCTCCTGGTACATGCGGGTCAGGAAATCCATGCGCCGCTGCGAGACGCGCGCCATGACCGGTACGACCTGCGGGTGATCCAGCGCTTTCAGCAGGGCCGCGTAAACGCGGTGCGGCTGCAGTTCGTGGGCAACACGGCGGAACAGTTCCGGCAGGCGCTTGCGCGGATCGGCGATGCGCTCGATCTCAGCCAGCACTTCGCGTTCGCCGTATTCTTCCCAGCGTTCCAGCGCGGCCTGCAGCAGGGCTTCGCGCGTGCGGAAATGCCAGTAAAAGCTGCCTTTCGTCACGCCGAGGCGGCGAGCGAGCGCCTCCACGGCCAGCGCGCCGACGCCCTGTTCGGCGATCAGGGCCAGGGCACCGTCTTCCCAGTCTTCGGCGGAGAGACGGACTCGTTCGTTCTTGGCGTCGTTCATCGGCGCATGGTAGCGGGAAAGCGCCCGTTTGCAATCCATCCGGTACCGTACGTGTTGCGTAAGACCTTGACTTTCCGGCCGTTACATGACCGTACGGCGCCGTATTGACGTGGCCTGCGACCGCCCACATACTCGGCCGTATGGTTGCCGAGCCCACCACCGCCCTTTCCACGCCCGTCCGGGTCACCGGCTTGGACGGCATCCTGCTGGCCGGCGAGCGCTGGGAAGGCGAGCGCCGGCCTGCGTTGCTGTTCGCACACGGCTTCGGCCAGACCCGCCATGCCTGGGCGGGAAGCGCGCGTGCGCTGGCCGCGCAGGGCTTCTCCGCACTCACGTTCGATGCCCGCGGCCATGGCGAGAGCGAGCGCGTGCCGCGCGGCGATTACCACATGGAGCAGTTCGTCTCCGACCTGCTCGCCGTGGCCAGCGTTGCCACGCCCGAAGGCGGCCCGCGCCCGGTCGTCGTCGGTGCATCGATGGGCGGGCTCCTGGCGCTGGTCGCCGCAGGCGAGGCGGAAGGCCCATGCCCGTTCTCGGCACTGGTGCTGGTCGATATCACGCCACGATGGGAAACCCGTGGTGTGGAACGTATCCTCGGCTTCATGCGCGCCCACCCCAACGGTTTCGCCAGCTACGACGAGGCCGCCTCGGCGATCGAGGCGTACCTGCCGCAGCGCCGTGAGCGGAAGACCGAGGACCAGCTGAAGCCCCTGCTGCGCCAGGGTGGCGATGGCCGCCTGCGCTGGCACTGGGATCCGGCTCTGCTCGATGGTCTGGTCGAAGAGAGCGAGCGCTACCAGCCCCGCCTGTTCGCCGCCGCGGCGCGCGTGCAGGTGCCGGTGTTGCTGCTCTCCGGAGCCCGCAGCGACGTGGTGTCAAGCCACACTGTTGAAGAATTCCTGCGCCTGGTTCCCCACGCGCGCCACGTGTCGCTTGCCGACGCGACGCACATGGTGGCCGGCGATGCGAACGACGCGTTCACGCGCGAAATCGCAGCGTTCATGCAAACCCTTCAAGCGACACCCCCCAAGCACTACGACGACGTTACGAGGTGATATCCATGTCTGCGATCCTGGTTGTACTGGCGGCACTGATTGCCTCTGGTGCATGTGCCTACCACCGCACGTCCCTGAAGACGTGGGCTATCGCTACGGCGGCCACCACGCTGGTGGTGGGCTTCCTCGCGGGTGCCCCGGTGACTACCGTCATCGTGCTGATCCTGCTGGCGGCCATCGCCCTGCCGCTGCTCATGGTCGATTTCCGCCGCAAGAAGATCAGCGCGCCGCTGCTCTCCATGTTCGCTAAGGTCACGCCCAAGCTGTCGGAGACCGAGCAGACCGCGCTGGAGGCCGGCACGGTCGGTTTCGAAGGCGAGCTGTTCTCGGGCATGCCGCGCTGGTCGGAGCTGCTCAAGCAGCCGAAGCCGGAGCTGTCGGTGGAAGAGCAGGCCTTCCTCGACGGCCCCGTCGAAGAACTGTGCGGCATGATCGACGACTGGCAGATTACCCACGAGCTGGCCGACCTGCCGCCGAACGTCTGGGAGTTCATCAAGAAGAACAAGTTCTTCGGCATGATCATCCCGAAGAGCTACGGCGGCCTGGGTTTCTCGGCGCTGGCCCATTCGGCCGTGCTGCAGAAGCTCTCCAGCATGTCGCAAACGCTGGCCTCCACGGTGGCCGTGCCCAACTCGCTCGGCCCGGGCGAACTGCTGATGCACTACGGCAGCGATGAGCAGAAGAACCACTACCTGCCGCGCCTGGCCGATGGTCGCGAGATTCCCTGCTTCGCGCTGACCGGCCCGTACGCGGGTTCGGATGCGACCTCGATCCCTGACTTCGGTATCGTCACGAAGGGCATGTGGAACGGCGAGGAAACCGTCGGCATCAAGCTCACCTTCGACAAGCGTTACATCACGCTCGCCCCGATCGCCACGATCGTCGGCCTCGCGTTCCGCATGTACGACCCGGACAAGCTGCTGGGCGACAAGGAAGACCTGGGCATCACGCTGGCGCTGCTGCCGCGCGAAACCCCGGGGATGGAAATCGGCCGCCGCCACTTCCCGCTCAACACGCCGTTCCAGAACGGCCCGATCCATGCGAAGGACATGTTCGTTCCGCTTTCCGTGCTGATCGGCGGCCCGCACATGGCGGGGCAGGGCTGGCGCATGCTGGTCGAATGCCTCTCCGTGGGCCGTGCCATCTCGCTGCCGTCGAACGCCACGGGCGCGTCGCGCATGGCGGTCGCCGCCACCGGTGCCTACGCCCGCATGCGCAAGCAGTTCGGCCTGGCCATCGGCCGCTTTGAAGGCGTGGAAGAAGCGCTGGCCCGCATCGGCGGCCTGACCTATGCCACCCAGGCGCTGTCGCGTGCGACGGCGGCTGCCGTGGATCGTGGCGAGAAGCCGGCGGTGCCGTCGGCGATCGCCAAGTACCACGCCACCGAGTGGTTCCGCCAGATCGCTTCCGATGCGATGGACGTGCACGGCGGCAAGGGCGTGATCCTCGGCCCGAAGAACTACATGGGCCGCGGCTGGCAGAGCGTGCCGATCGCCATCACGGTGGAAGGCGCGAACATCATGACGCGCAGCCTGATGATCTTCGGCCAGGGCGCGATCCGCTGCCATCCCTACGTGCTGAAGGAAATGCAGGCGCTGAACATCGCGGATTACCGCGAGCGCCTGAAGACCTTCGACAAGGCGCTGTTCGGCCACATCGGTTTCGGCTTCTCCAATGCGGTGCGCAACTTCGTGCTCGGCCTGAACGCCGCGCGCATCGGCGATGCCCCGGGCGACGCCTACACCCGCCGCTACTACCGCAAGCTCAACCGCTACTCGGCGGCGCTGGCGCTGTGCGCCGACGTCTCGATGGGCGTGCTGGGCGGCAAGCTGAAGTTCAAGGAGAAGCTCTCGGCACGCCTGGGCGATACGCTGTCGTACCTGTACATCGCCAGCGCCATGCTCAAGCGTTATGAGGACACCGGCCGTCCGGAAGCGGACCGTCCGTTGCTGGCCTGGGCGTTCCACGAGTGCGTGTGGCGCATGCAGATGGCGCTTGATGGCGTGATCCGTAACTTCCCCGTGCGTCCGGTGGCCTGGCTGCTCCGCGCCCTGGTGTTCCCGTTCGGCCGCCGCGAAGTGCCGCCGTCGGATCGCCTCGGCCGCCGCGTCGCCGCGCTGATCACCGCGCCCAGCGAAGCCCGTGACCGCCTGACCACCTGGACTTACCTCACCCCGACCGCGAACAACACGGTGGGCCGCATGAACGCGGTGCTGCCGGACGTGATCGCCGCCGAGCCGGTGGAGCGCAAGTTCCTGAAGGCGTTCAAGGGTGGGCAGCTTCGTGCGCACACCTACAACGAGCAGCTGGCGGAAGCCGAGAAGCTGGGTGCCATCACGGCAGCCGAGCGCGAACTGCTGCAGCGCGTGCGCGACGAAGTCGCCGAGTTCATCTCGGTGGATGACTTCGACAGCGATGAGCTGAAGGCGGGCGTCGCCGCCAAGGCGGAGAAGATAGAAGCATCGCGGGCGGCTTGATGGCTTGCGATGG
>NZ_JBQCFT010000056.1:0-7370 GCF_051958795.1 Luteibacter sp.
AAGGTCCATGCCGAGCATCAGCCATGCCTGGTTGCTCATCAGGCGCGCTGTCTGCTCGCGGTATGTCATGCCGCCACGCTGGGTACGCCACTGGCGATCCAGCACGCCGCCTAGCGCGGAATCCAGTGCATCGCGGACCCGCGTAGTGCAGTTATCCAGGTAGTAGTCGTAGTTGTAGCCCGCGTTCTCGGGGCGGATGTTCCACAGCAGGAACTGGCGCAGTGTGCCTTTCTGGTCATCGCTCAGGGCCAGCACCTGGCGGTGCACGTAGCGACCCTCGCTCTTGTAGAACGCCACGTCGGAGGCGGTGGTCTCCGCATCCATGCGGTAGGCCATGATGCCGCGCGCGAAATTCAGGATGAAACCATCCTGGTCGAAATCGAACACGCCGTAGTTGAAGGCGATGGCCTCGCCGCTGACCGTGTCCTTGACCTCCAGCGCATCGTGGCCGAAGCGCTCCCAGTAGATATCGCCCGGCCCGTAGGTGAGCAGCGAAATCTCGAGATTCGACGCCGGGGCGTCGACGATGCCGGCGCGGGCGAGCGATGGCATGAGGCAAAGAGCGAGGAGTAGAAGCAAAGCGTGGCGCATGGCGCGTCGGTTTCCATTGATCTTGTAGGAGCCCACCCTGTGGGCGACATCTTTCGCGACGCAGCCGCAGGGCCGGTGGCGATTCGGCGAGAGGCGTCGCCCACAGGGTGGGCTCCTACGGGGTGCTCAGCTTTCGCCGGACACGCGGGTGACATGAAACTGCTGCACGCGGCGGTCGTCGGCTTCCGTGACGCGGAACTGGAAACCGCCGATGGTGATTTCCTCGCCGACGCTGGGCAGGTGGCCGAACTCGGAGGTGACCATGCCGCCGATCGTGTCGAACTCCTCATCGGAGTAATGCGCACCGGTTTCCTCGTTGAAGTCCGCGATGGGCGTCAGCGCGCTGACCGTGAGCGCGCCGTTGTCCAGCGACTGCACCAGGATCGGGTCTTCCTCGTCATCGTGCTCGTCGTCGATCTCGCCGACGATCTGCTCCAGCACGTCTTCGATGGTGATGAGGCCGGCGACGCCGCCGTATTCGTCGACCACCAGCGCCATGTGGTTGCGCGTGAGGCGGAACTCCGCCAGCAGCACGTTCAGGCGCATCGATTCAGGGATGAGCACGGCCGGGCGCAGCAGGCCACGGATATCGTTGCACTCGGCCTTGCCGAAATACTTCAGCAGGTCCTTCGCGAGCAGGATGCCCAGCACCTCATCCTTGTCTTCGCCGTGGACGGGGAAGCGCGAGTGGCCGGATTCGACAACGGCGGCCAGGATGTCGGGGAGGGGGGCTTCGACCGGGAGGCTGACGATCTGGGCCCGCGGCACCATGACGTCGTCGACGCTGAGTTCGGTCACCTTGATCGCACCCTCGACCATGGTCAGGGTGTCGTTGGAGAGGAGGCCATTGACCTGTGCGGTGCGCAGCTCCTCGATCAGTTCACCGAGGTTGCGCGGCTCGCTGGAAAACAGATGGCCCAGTCGGTCCCACCACGATCGGTGAGCCGGGCCGTTGGTACTACCAGGGTCCTCGTTCATTACTCTTTGATGTTCGGCCCAAACCGGGCGGAAGAGGCAGTCTACTGGAATTTCCGTGACGGTTCAGGGGACAGGGCCGACGGTCCGTGTAGGAGCCCACCCTGTGGGCGACATCTTTCGCCGTACAGCTGTAGGCCCTGTGGCGTAGTGGCGAACGGCGTCGCCCACAGGGTGGGCTCCTACGGCGCCAGGTAAGGGTCGGCGATGCCCAGGCCCTTGAGGATCCGGGTCTCCAGGGCCTCCATCTCCTCCGCCTCGCCATCCTCGATGTGGTCGTAGCCCAGCAGGTGCAGGGTGCCGTGGATGGTGAGGTGGGCCCAGTGGTCGTTGGGCTTCTTGCCCTGCTCGGCGGCCTCGCGGGCCACCACGGGCGCGCAGATCACCAGGTCGCCGATGAGCGGCAGGTTCACCCCGGGCGGAAGATCCGCCTCGAAGGAAAGCACGTTCGTGGCGTAGTCGCGGCCGCGGTACTGCCGGTTCAGGGCCTGGCCTTCCTCGGCATCCACGATGCGGATCGAGACCTCGGTCGCCTTGCGACGGCGCGCGCCCTTCAGCGCCACGTCCACCCAGTGGCGGAAGCTGGCGGCGGCGGGGATGCCCTTGCGCGAGGCGGTGGCGTAGCCCACGGCGACGTCGAGCTGGCTCACTGTTCGTTATCCTGCTTCTGCTCGAACGCCTCGTAGGCGCGCACGATCTTGGCCACCAGCGGGTGGCGCACCACGTCGCGCGAGGTGAAGAAGGTAAAGCTGATGCCGTCGACACCGCGCAGCACCTCGATGGCGTGGCGCAGGCCGGAGCGGATGTGCCGGGGCAGGTCGACCTGCGAGACGTCGCCGGTGATGACCGCGACCGAGCCGAACCCGATGCGGGTCAGGAACATCTTCATCTGCTCGACGGTGGTGTTCTGCGCTTCATCGAGGATGACATACGAATCGTTGAGCGTGCGGCCGCGCATGTAGGCCAGCGGCGCGATCTCGATCACGTTGCGCTCGATCAGCTTGGCCACCTTCTCGAAGCCGATCATCTCGTACAGCGCGTCATACAGCGGGCGCAGGTACGGGTCGATCTTCTGGCTGAGGTCGCCGGGCAGGAAGCCGAGCTTCTCGCCCGCCTCGACCGCGGGGCGGACCAGCAGCACGCGCTGCACGCGGTTGGCTTCGAGCGCTTCCACGGCGCTGGCGACGGCGAGGTAGGTCTTGCCGGTACCGGCCGGGCCTACGCCGAAGTTGATGTCGTGCGTGGTGATGGCATGCAGGTAGCGGGCCTGGTTGGGGCCGCGGCCCTTGATCACGCCGCGCTTCACCTTGATAACGACGTCCTGCGCGGATTCCGCGGCTTCGGCATTCAGCGCGTCGATGCCGGATTCCGCGAGGCGCACGTTGATCACCTGGCCGTTGAGCGTCTCGCTGGCGGTCGCTTCATAGAGCGAGCGCAACACCTGCTCGCCCGCCTGCGCCGACGCGTCGTCGCCGATCACGCGGAAGATGTTGCCGCGGTGGTCGATCTCGATGCCGAGGCGCAGCTCGATCTGGCGGATGTGCTCATCGAGCGGACCGCAGAGGTTGGCAAGGCGGGCGTTGTCCTCGGGATCGAGGGCGAAATCACGCTGGGAAAGACCTGAGTTCATAGAGCCCTGGAGATTTATGGCGGATCGGTGGCTTCGTAGGAGCCCACCCTGTGGGCGACATCTTTCGCCTCGACGGAACAGGCCCTGGGGCGCCGGCGCCCCCGGCGTCGCCCACAGGGGGGGCTCCTACGAAGCGAGCGCGACCTCATCATCGAGGCGCACGCGGCCACGCAGCGAGTTGCTCATGGCCTCGGTGATCACCACGTCGACGAACTGGCCGATCATCCGCGGGTGGCCGGGGAAGTTCACGTAACGCATGTTCTCGGTGCGGCCGGTCATCTCGGCGGCGTTCTTGCGGCTGACCTTTTCGACCAGCACGCGCTGGACGGTGCCGACCATCGCCTCGTTGATCTTGCGCGCGTTCTCGTTGATCGCGGCCTGCAGGCGGGTAAGCCGTGCGTGCTTCTCGTCGGCCGGCGTGTCGTCGGCCAGGTTGGCCGCCGGCGTGCCCGGGCGCGAGGAGAAGATGAAGGAGAAGCTCTGGTCGAAACCGATGTCGTCGATCAGCTTCATGGTCTTCTGGAAGTCATCTTCCGTTTCACCGGGGAAGCCCACGATGAAGTCGGAGGAGATGCAGATGTCCGGGCGCACGGCGCGCAGCTTGCGGATCTTCTGCTTGAATTCCAGCGCCGTGTAGCCGCGCTTCATGGCCGAGAGGATGCGATCGGAGCCGGCCTGGACGGGCAGGTGCAGGTAATTGCACAGCTGCGGCACGTTGGCGTACGCCTCGATCAGCGAATCCGAGAACTCCAGCGGGTGCGACGTGGTGAAGCGGATCCGGCCGATGCCGTCGATCTGCGCGATCGCGTGGATCAGCACGGCGAGGTCGGCAACGCCGCCATCGTGCATGGGGCCGCGATAGGCGTTGACGTTCTGGCCGAGCAGGTTGACCTCGCGCACGCCCTGTTCGGCGAGCTGCGCCACCTCGACGATCACGTCGTCGAACGGCCGGCTGATCTCTTCGCCGCGCGTGTACGGCACCACGCAGTACGAGCAGTACTTCGAGCAGCCTTCCATGATCGAGACGAAGGCGGTGGGGCCTTCGGCGCGCGGCTCCGGCAGGCGGTCGAACTTTTCGATTTCCGGGAAGCTGATGTCGACCTGCGCCTTGCCGCTGTTGCGCTGGGCTTCGATCATTTCCGGCAGGCGATGCAGGGTCTGCGGGCCGAAGACCAGATCGACGTAGGGCGCGCGCTTGAGGATGGCATCGCCTTCCTGCGACGCGACGCAGCCGCCCACGCCGATGAGCACGGGCTTGCCGTTCTTCTTGTGTTCCTTCCACTTGCCGAGCTGGCTGAAGACCTTTTCCTGGGCCTTCTCGCGGATGGAGCAGGTGTTGACCAGGATGACGTCGGCTTCCGATTCGTCCTGGGTCAGTTCGAGCCCATGGGATGCGCGCAGCACGTCGGCCATCTTGGTCGAGTCGTACTCGTTCATCTGGCAGCCGTGGGTCTTGATGAAAAGCTTGCCGCTCATGGGGCTTGGGTACCGTGTTGCATGGCCTATTACCGAACCGCGCAGTTTACGCCGGGGCCGCCCCCGGCGCCAGATGCCCGCCGTGGATCAATGACTTGCGTGAAGAAGGTCACGTTGTTCGCCCTTGCTGGCGGGGCGGTGGTGGCGGACAATCGCGCCCATGGTTGACGACGCGACGCCAGGGGAAAGCGCCGGCCATCACGCCCGCCGTTTCCTTGCCTGCCGGCCGGTCCTGAAAAGGGCCGCGGCACTCTGCGTCCTGTTGCTTGGGCTGGCCACCGGGCCTGCGGTGGCGGGCTCGTTGTATCGCTGCACCGGTAGCACCGGCGAAACCGTCTTCTCCGGCAGTACGGCCGGGTACAAGGACTGCAAGCGGATCGGTAGCACGCCCTCGGCCAGGCCAGCCCGGCCGGCGCTGGGGAAGGGCGCGGATCTGCCGCGGGCGGCGACGCCGCGCCCCGCCGCGGCACCGCTCCCCGGGCCGGACCCGGCCGCGGCGCCTGGACCGGTCGCGACCGCGGTGTCGTTCAAGGGCGTGTCGGGCGGCGTGGTCGGGCCAGGCGAACCCGTGACCTCGCTCGCCGGCGTGACCGGCGGCGTCGTGACCGACGCCGAGGCGAAGATGGAGGCGGCCAAGGCAGCGCTTCCACCGGTGACCGCACCGAAGGGCAGCTGGGACTACAAGGAATCCGCCTCGGCCGACCTGGCTTCGGCACCGGCCGCGGACGCCCCCAAGGGCTCGCGTGTGCTCCGCGGCGCCGTCTACCGGATCACCCGCCCGGATGGCGGCGTGGAGTACACCAACATCCCGCAGGCGGGTGCAGGGAAGGGCGGGAGCGTCAAGATGCTCTTTACCTACATCGCCACCTGCGTCGCCTGCGATGTGCACTCGAAGATCAACTTCAACGCCGTCGCGCTGAACTTCACCTCGTTCGGCGATGTGATCCGCACCGCCAGCCTCGACTACCACGTGGACGAGGCGCTGCTGCGCGCGGTGATCCACGCGGAGAGCGCATTCAACCCGCGGGCGCTTTCCATTGCCGGCGCGCAGGGCCTCATGCAGCTCATCCCCGGGACGGCGCGCGACATGGGCGTGCAGGATGTGTTCGACCCGCAGCAGAACATCCGTGGCGGTGCGCGTTACCTGGCGCTGCTGTTGCAGACCTTCAACGGCGATGAGCGCCTGGCTGCCGCGGCATACAACGCCGGGCCCGGGGCCGTGCAGCGCTACAACGGCGTGCCGCCGTACGATGAAACGCGGGTTTACGTGGAACGCGTCGGCCTGCTGCGCAAGCGCTATGCGGAAGGTTTGAAGCGGCCGGCTACCGGGGTGCCGCTGGCGGATCGCGGGTCCTGACCCGCTGCGATCACGGCGCAAGACCCGCTGTAGGAGCCCACCCTGTGGGCGACATCTTTCGCGATGACGCAACAGAGCGTGTAGCTCTTTCGCGTACGGCGTCGCCCACAGGGTGGGCTCCTACTGGGTCTGCACCGGCGAGGTCGGCGGCCGCTGGCTCGGCACGACCGACAGCGAGAACGGCTGCCCACTGCGCAGCCCCGACACGTTCACCGCCACCCCGGGCTTCAGCGATGCCTCCAGCTTGCGCAGGTCCGAGGCATCCAGGATGTCCTCGTCGCCAACCTTGAGCACCACATCGCGCTGCTGGAGGCCGGCCAGGGCGGCGGGGCCGCCTGGCGAGACCTCGTTCACCACCACGCCGCGCGCGGCGGAGGGCAGGCCGCTTTCGGCCGACACGGGGACGGGGCCGTAGTCGGCGCCGATCCAGCCACGCACCACATGGCCGGTCTTGATGATCTGGTCCAGCACATCGCGCGCGCTCTGCACCGGGATGGCGAAGCCGATGCCCTCGGCACCCACGGCCTGGCCGATCAGCGACGTGTTGATGCCCACCAGCTCGCCGTGCGCATTGACCAGCGCGCCACCGGAGTTGCCGAAGTTGATGGCCGCATCGGTCTGGATCAGGCTCTCCAAGCTCGACAGGTTGAGCTGGCGGCCGATGGCGCTGACGATGCCCATGGTCACGGTCTGGCCAATGCCGAAGGGGTTGCCGATGGCGAGGACCACATCGCCCACGCGCGGCCGGCTCTCGGCATCGGTCATCTTGATCGCCGGCAGGTTGCCGGCATCGACCTTCAGCACGGCCAGGTCGGTCTCGTCATCCGACCCCACGACCCTGGCGCTGGCGACGCGGCCGTCATACAGCAGGAGCTGGATGTCGTCCGCGTTGGCGATCACATGGTTGTTGGTCAAAACGTAACCATCGTCACTGACGATGACGCCCGAGCCGAGGTTCTGCTGGCGCCGCGTGCGCACCGGGCCGGTCGGCACGCTGAAGATGCGCTGCAGCTCGGGGTCCGAGTAGAGCTGCCGGGGCTGCTCGGTGACCAGCTTGTTCGCGTAGATATTCACGACGGACGGCGCCGCCTGGGCCACCGCGTCGGCATACGAAACCGGGGCTCCCGCAGCCACCTGGGTCGCCGATTCCGCGTGTCCGACGATGCGCTGCCGCAAGAGCGCGCCGCTGCCCGGCCAGAGCAGGCCGATGACGAACGCGATGGCAAGGCCAAGCACGACGAAGCGGGCGACGAAGGCGAACGTGCGGGCAGCTTGGTTCATGGGTGGCCGAATTTTCCGCGTCCTGGCGGGGAGTTAGCTGCCATGTCTTTACATCTGGCA
>NZ_JBQCFT010000057.1:0-13099 GCF_051958795.1 Luteibacter sp.
CCACTCGTCGTTGGCCGGGTTCAGGTCGGTATCGATCGGGCCGGGCTGCACGTTGTTCACCGTGATGCCGCGCGGGCCGAGCTCACGGGCCAGGCCCTGGGTGAACATCTTCACCGCGCCCTTGGTCGCCGCATATGCGACGAGACCCGGCGTGCCCATCCGCTCACCAACGCACGAACCGATGGTGATGACGCGGCCGCCATCCGGGATGTACTTCAGCGCGGCCTGTGTGGCGATGAAGACACCGCGCAGGTTGATGTCGATCACGCGGTCCATCTCCTCGAGCGTCGCATCGACGAACGGCTTGGGAATGGCCGTGCCGGCGTTGTTCTCTAGGATATCCAGCCCGCCGAACGTGCTGACGGTCTTCTCGATCGCGGCCGCCACGGCCTTGGCATCGGCGGCATCCGCCTGGATGGCGATGGCCTTGCCACCGGCCTGCTCGATCGCCTTGACGACCTGCGCGGCCGCTTCGGCACCGCGGGTATAGGTGATGGCGACATTGGCGCCGTCCGCGGCCAGGCGGCGGGCGATGCCCGCACCGATGCCACGGGAAGCGCCGGTAACGAACGCGGTCTTGTTGCTGAGGTTGCTCATGGGAATCTCCAAAGGAAGGGAAACAGCGAGGAATGGCGAAAAGCTACGCCTTGACTTCCCGCCTGAAAAAGACTTTGTTGGTAGCCCGGCCATGCCTCGGAGGCATCCCCATGGAGTTGCGCCACCTTCGTTACTTCATCGCTGTCGCCGAGGAAGGCAGCCTCACCGTCGCCGCGGAACAGCGCCTGCATACCTCGCAGCCCTCCCTCAGCCGGCAGCTGCGCGATCTGGAATACGAAGTGGGCGCCACCCTGCTGACCCGCACGACGCGCGGCGTGGAACTCACGCCCGCGGGCAAGGCCTTCCTCGACCACGCACGCCTCGCGATCGGTCAGGCCAAGGAAGCGATCGAAGCCGCACGCCGCGCGTCACGCCCGCCGCGGGAGACGTTCTCCGTCGGTTTCCTCACGGGCCAGGAAGCCGACTGGCTACCCAACGTCACCCAGGTGCTCCGCGAACACCTCCCCTCCATCGAGTTCAAGGTGGTCAGCCTCTACTCGCCCGATGTCGGCGATGCCTTGCAGAGCGGCGAAATCGACCTCGGCTTCCTGCGCAACGAGCCGCGCCCGGACGTCACCTACCGCGTCATCGCGAAAGAGCCGCTCGTCGCGATCCTGCCGAGCAGCCATCCCCTGGCGGCGAACAAGGAGGTCGATCCGCGCGATCTCGCCGGCGAGACGTTCATCGGTTTCTCGGATATCCCGCACGTGCTGCGCGACGTCGTCGACGCCTACCTGCGCAAGCGCCACGTGCACCTCACGCCGAGCCACCACATCGATAACTTCGCCGTCGGCATCTCGCTGGTCGCCTCCACCGGCGGTGTCGCCCTGCTGCCCGCCTACGTGGAACCGCTGTTGCCGTGGTCCGTGGTCAGCCGCCCGCTGGCGGGTGTCGCACCGACCATCGACATCGTCGTCGGCTACCGGGAAGACAACCCTTCGCCGGTGCTGAAGACGTTCCTGTCGTGCATCGACCAGGTGCGGGCAGCAGGCCCCATGGGCCAGCGCTCCAGTAGTCCTGCCCCAGCGAAGGCGGCCCGCCGCAAGAAGTAACGATGCCTCGGAGGCATCGCCCGGCTGCCAACAAAGTCTTTCCCGGGGCCCGAGGGGCGGGCGTAGCCTTTGCTACACCTTCCCACTACCGAGCCCCCTCATGACCACCCTGAATGGCAAGACCGCCCTGGATACCGGCGGATCGCGCGGCATCGGCCGCGCCATCGCTCTCAAGCTCGCCGGCGCCGGTGCGCAGGTGCTGGTGCACTACAGCTCGTCGCCCGACGAAGCCAACGAAGTCGTCGAGCGCATCACCAAGGCCGGTGGCCGGGCGAGCGCGGTGAAAGCCGACCTCGGCCAGCCCAACGGCCCGCACGAACTCGCCGCCGCCGTGCGCCGCGTCGTCGGCGACCGCCTCGATATTCTGGTGAACAACGCTGGCGTATCGACCGCCGCGACGCTCGAGGACCAGACCCTCGAAGACTTCGACCGCATGTTCGCGGTGAACGTGCGTGGCCCGTACTTCCTGCTGCAGCAGCTGCTTCCGGTGCTGTGCAAGGGCAGCTCGGTGATCTTCACCACCTCGCTGGCAGCGCGCGCTGCCGTGGGCAACCTCTCGGCTTACGCCGCGACGAAGGGTGCCACCGAGACGCTCGTCCGCCATATGGCCCTCGCGCTCGGCCCGAAGGAGATCCGCGTGAATGCCATCGCCCCCGGCGTGGTGGAAACCGATATGTCGAAGTTCGCGCGCAGCGAAGAAGGCCAGCGCTACACGCTCGGTATGCAGGCACTGCAGCGGATCGCGCAGCCGGAGGACATCGCTGGTGCGGTGCTTTTCCTTGCTTCCACGGATGCCGGCTGGGTCACTGGCACGACGCTGGCCGTCGACGGCGGCTCCAAGCTCTGATTCCTCGCGCAACCCCATCCCCTCACCTCCCCCGCTTAGGCCATACCCATGTCATCGCATACGCACCACGACGCACCGACCCAATACATTGAAGCTAACGGTATTCGTTTCGCCTACCGCCGCTTCGGCAAGAAGGCCGGCGTGCCGATCGTCTTCAACCAGCATTACACCGGCACCATGGATTACTGGGATCCGGCCGTGACGGACGGGCTCGCGAAGGATCGTGAAGTCATCCTGTTCAACAACGCCGGCGTCTCGAGCTCGAGCGGCGTGACGCCTTCGAACTTCCAGGAGATGGGCGCGAACGCCATTGCCTTCATCCGCGCGCTGGGTTTGCAGCAGGTGGATGTGCTCGGCATCTCCATCGGTGGTTTCGTCGCCCAGGAGATCGCGCTGCAGGGTGGCGACCTGGTCCGGAAGATCATCCTGGTCGGTACCGGCCACCGCGGCCAGGACATGACGGCCAGCCGCTCGAACGCGATCTTCTCCGGCACATACGACCCGCCGGAACACCTGTGGCTGGATGTCCACTTCAAGCCCACCGAGAGCAGCCGCAAGGCCGGCCTCGCCTTCCTCGAACGGAAGTGGCGCCGAACCGATCGTGACCCGGAAGTAAGCGAGCAGACCATCACCGCGCAAGGTGAAGCCATCGGCAAGTGGGTCACCCCGGAAGCCGATAGCCTTGCCTACCTGAAGTCGATCAAGCAGCCCACGCTGGTCGTGCAAGGCAGCGACGACGCCATCATCCCGACCATCCACTCACTGACGTTGCAGCATGAAATGCCGGATGCGCAGCTGATCGTGTACCCGGATTCGGGGCATGGGTCGATTTACCAGTATCCGGAGTTGTTTGTGACGCATGCGACGACGTTTTTGGATGCGTGAGTGCGGCGCTACTTGACGGTGACCGGCCGATCGTTCGGGCCGATCACAGTCATTGTAGACTTTCCTTATACCGCGCACATCGTTACATCGACGCTTCCTTTTTTGCGCACAGGTCCATCAGCGGGCTAATAACATTCGGAGTAGAACCGCATGTGCGTGGTAGCACGACGCATGCGAACCAACCAAGGAGAGGAAACATGGCAGACAAGAGCCGGAAGGAAAAGCTTCGCGACTTCATCAGTCAAGTCGTTGGCGCGGAGATAAAGGACGACACGTTATTGGCTGACGTGGGATTCCATTACGAAACCTGCCTCGGGGAGCTGGATAATTTGGAACGGACTCTTCAGATCAGGTGCCCGGATATGGACATCGATGCTGATACAACGACGTTTGCGAAGTTCGCCGAGTACGTCGACAAAAAGCCCTCAGAGTATGTTGTCTGACCTGGGGTGCTGCAGCGCATGACCAGGGCCGAGGCGCATTGGTGTATGTGATCTTCTAATGCTACATGATGATCGGAACGCTCCGATCGCCAGACCCGGGATAAGGACCGCGCGAAAACACACGCCATCCCGCCACGTCGTGGATCATGAATGCCCGAACGACATGGGTCCCACCGTTTCTGCCGAGGTAATCCTCGTAAATCACCTCGTACCGCCCGTCGATGAGCTCGGTCGGGTAATGGATGAAGATGAGCGGTGGCGCCAGCTCGCCCGGCCCTGCCGCGCTACTGTACGGGGACAAGGCGGCGGGAAGTACCTGGATACCGGGAATGCGCACTCTCGCGGTAACCGCCGGCGGCGGGTCGCTAATTTCCCCCTCTGATTCGGCGATGGACAGATACCACGGAGAGCGCTCACCTTCGCGCATCGGGTCGCCAGGCGGTATCGATTCGAGCAACCTGATCCAGAGGCCTTGCAGGTCGGGCCCGGGGCCGGGCGACGGAGCGACAGCCGGATGTTCGCTCTGTGCCGCATCCGCCGAACCCGCATAGGCGAATGCTGCACAGATCAGTAGCGACGCGGAAAGGATCCACCGGGGCAAGGTCATGGCTATGTCTCCCGATGACATAGCGTGTTCCCGACGACGCGTACGATGCTTCCGCACATGTACAGCACTCCTCTACAGTCGATATGGTGAGGCGCTAGTCTCCGAACTCAAACCTGTCTAGCAGGCCCTGTAACTCCTCTCGCTCTTCATCGGAAAGGTCAGGGTTATCAAGCACCGATCTGACGAGATGAAACTCTTCTTCCGAGTCAATTTTCCCCCGCGAAAGGATCAGGCCTACCTTCTTTGAAAACCATGCGCGCACCATCGCGACTGATGGTGCCCCCGCAATAGACAAATCGTGCGCGATAAGTCGAAGCTTTTCCGGCTGCTCGTGCTTCAGTGAAGAGAGCATATCCGCGATACCCAACCTGAGGCTTTCCATTGCTCGCTTTTCGCTTACCCGTTCCGCACGCGCCAAGTGAGCAAGGGGATGCTGGTCGGGCGGGAGGTGGTCCGACGGGAATACCCTAGGCAATGCCGCCTCGAAGAATAACTTCAACTGTTCATAAGTCAGTTTCTTCGTCATGGCGATGTCCCCTCCTTCCGACCGATCTCCATCAACGCCGCAAGCCCACGCTTCAACGCGCGAATCCCGCTGTCACCGATACGCGCATGCAGCTCCGCATCGATGCGATCGCGGGCCGCGCCTTGCACGCTCGCCGCATCCCTGCCGCGGTCGGTGAGCGTGATGACCAGCTTGCGTCGATCATTCGGGTCACCCTCGCGCGTGACATAGCCGCGCATGACCAGGGTATCGACCAGCTGCCCCGCCGCCTGCTTGGTAATGCGCAGCTGCTGGGCCATCGCGCCGATCGGCGCGTCGGGCGCCCCCAGGGCGAGGCCGCCGATGATGTAGAGGCCGTTCTCGGGGATATCGTCGTAGCCGGCCTCGTCGAGCGCGCGGCGCATGGCGGAGCCATAGGTGCCGCGGGCATGGCGCAGGAGCGCAGGGACGACGATCTCTTCGTACCAGGGAGCAGTTTCGCGGGGCATGCGTTGTCTCCGTCAATGGCGTTGATTGTCAATCTAATTGACTATCAACTCCAGCGCAAGGTCCGACGCGCAAATGACAGGGGCCGGGTCACAGACCACCTACGGTACTATCCAGAGGTTCAGACCCCGCGCCTGGCGCGGGCGATGCCACACAGAGGGTCCATGAGCGTCCAGATCCGAAACAATGTGCGTGTCCTTGGGGACGGGGCCCTGACCCTCGTCTTCGCACACGGCTTCGGCTGCGACCAGAACATGTGGCGGATGATGGGCAGCCACTTCGCCGAGCGGTCCCGCGTGGTGCTGTTCGACATGGTGGGCAGCGGCGGTTCTGACATCACCGCGTACCAGCCCGAGAAGTACGCCAGCCTCCAGGGCTACGCTGCCGATCTCCTGGACGTGGTCCGTGAATTTGGCCAGGGGCCGGTCGTGTTCGTCGGGCACTCCGTCAGCGCCATGATTGGCGCACTGGCTGATGCGAGCGCGCCGGACCTGTTCCTGGCCCACGTCATGATCGGCCCTTCGCCCTGCTACATCGATGATGCCGGCTACGTCGGCGGATTCTCGCGCGACGACATCGATGACCTGCTACAGACCCTGCGCAGCAATTATCTCGGGTGGTCGCGCAGCATGGCGCCGGTGATCATGGGCGACAACGGCCAGCCCGCCCTCGCCGAGGAACTCACGAACAGCTTCTGCCGGACGGATCCCGAGATCGCAAAGCAGTTCGCGCAAGTCACGTTCCTGTCGGACAACCGGGCTGACCTGCACCGCCTCACCCGCCCCGTCCTTATCATCCAGTCGTCCATCGACCCCATCGCGCCTGTCACGGTCGGCGAGTACCTCGACGCCCACCTGCCAGACAGCACGTTGCGCATCATCGACAACGACGGCCATTGCCCGCACCTGAGTGCGCCCCAGGCGTGCATCGAAGCCATGGAAGCCTTCCTCGCCACGCTGGCCGTGCCACATGACGCTTGATGGCGACCTGCCGCCGTTGGAAACGTTGTACGCGGCCGCACCGTGCGGCCTGCTGTTAACCGATGCGGACGGCACGATCCGCCACGCCAACGACACCTTCTGCCAGTGGATAGGGCAGACAGCTGCCGAGCTATCAGGTACCAGGCGCTTCCAGGACCTCCTGACCGTGGGCGGGCGCATTTTCCACCAGACCCACTGGATGCCGTTGCTGAGCATGCAGGGGGAACTGCGGGAGGTGAAGCTGGAACTGAAGAACCGCGATGGCGCTCGCTTTCCGGTGGTCATGAACGCAGTAGCCCGTGAGCATGCGGGCAGGATGTTCCACGAGCTGGCCCTGTTCATCGCCCAGGACCGCGATCGATTCGAACGCGAGCTCATGCACGAGCGAGAGCGTGCCGAGCAATTGCTGGCAACGCAGATGGCGGCGCAACAGGCGCTTGAACTGGCTGATGCGCGCCTGCGCGTTGCCCTCGAATCCGCGCAGCTGCACGTATGGCATGTCGATGCCGAATCGCTCGAACGACGTTACGACGACGCCGTGGCCGAGCTACTGGGTTTGCCCACGCCCCAGCCGATCAGCGCAGAGCGATTCCTGGCGCATATCGATGCCGCGGATTGCGCTGCGGAAGCGCAGGCGTTCGCCGATGCGATGGACTCGAAGAAAGGCAGCTACCGGTGTGTGTTCCGCATCCGTGGCGCCGATGGTGCGCAGCGTGTGGTGCGGGGCTCGGGCGATGGCGTCTTCGATGCGGAAGGCCGGTTCGTTCGGCTGGTCGGCGTACTCCAGGACGTCACCGAGCTGATCCAGCAGCGCGCCGCTGCCGAAGACCGCGCCCGCTTCGCCGAACAGATGATCGGCATCGTCAGCCATGACCTGCGCAACCCGCTCACCGCCATCAAGATGGGCACGCACATGGCACGCGCGGAAGGCCTGGCCGACGACCGGCGCGTGCGCCTGAACGAACACATCGATGCGTCCATCGATCGCGCCCGCCGGCTCGTCGAGGATCTGCTCGACTTCACGCAGGCCAAGATCGGCTCGGGGTTGTCGGTGACGCCCGTTACCTTGGACATCCATGAAGCGATGGCAGTGGCGGTCGACGAGCTTTCCTTGTCGTTCCCAGGGCGATCGCTGATCCACGTCCGCCAGGGCGCCGGGGAATGCCGTGCCGACCCCCTCCGCCTTACACAGCTGCTGGGCAACCTGGTGGGTAACGCCATGACCTACGGCGCGCCCGGGAAGGCGGTTACGGTCACCTCTTCAACCCGGGATGGCTCCTTCACCCTCGAGGTACACAACTGGGGCACGCCCATTCCCGCCGCCCTGCTGCCCGTGCTGTTTGAACCAATGAACCGCGGGACGGCGATCGGCGCGGAACAGCGCAGTGTCGGGCTTGGCCTGTTCATCGTGAAAGACATCGTGCGTGCGCACGGGGGGAAGGTCGTGGCGCGCTCGTCCGAGGATGAGGGGACGTCGTTCGTGGCTTCGTTTCCGTGTTTCACCGGAACAGCGGCAAACGCCGCAGGCGACTCAACGGGTTCAGCCGGCTGACGCCCCGTGCCGAAAGGCACCGTGGACACTTCAGTGTAAACGCAATGCCAACGGCGAGGTCGTCGATGCCGGAGGCAGCTTGTCCTTCGACCGCTACAACGCGAACCAGGTGGTCCAGCTCATTGGCGTGGATGACAAGGACAGCCACTTCGCCGGCCTCGCCGTTTCCGACAGCAAGGAACACGAGCGGAACAAGCAGCGCATCTGGGTCGGCCGGGATAACGATGGCACTGCGACGCTATCCATGATGGATGGTGCCGGCCATGCGCGCATCGAGATGAAGGTGCCGGCGGATGGGGCGCCGGTGATCAACTTCCTCGACCGGGATGGGAAGGTTCAGAAGACTATTGCGGGTGCGGACGCAGTTAAGAACTGAGACAACCTGCTCGGCATCGCCGCAGACCGGACGCGTTTCCCTCCGACTTCGTGAACACAACACGCGCCTGATCTGCTAGGTTTCTCTCGTCACCAGCGCTCCTGCAAAGCTACCGCGCTGGTGACCACCGCCCCTGGCGGTGAGAGTCGCGAGCCAGAGGTGTTACGAGCACCCCTGACCCGCTAACCACAACCAACTGATGGAAGTTGACTATGGCTGTCCCCGATCATACGGCACCTGCCCGCCCTCCGAATCCCCTTGGTGGCACCTCACCGGTGAACGGACCGCCTGCGTGATCTGCAGGCACGGTTGACGAACCGCGGCGCGGGCCGTTTTTGAGGCAATTCTTGATCGGATGAGGCAGGCGGAACGCCTGGTGCGCCTCACGTCCGGCCCTTGCCGCATCCACTTCGTCAATCAAGTCATCCGGTACCCGGTCACGGGTAGCCGGTGAAACCGCGAGCCTATGGTCCGTGGTGCGGCGGGTGAGAGCTCGTCGCGCCACGTTAGAGCATGGGCGATCAATGAATGGACGGGCGAGACTTATGACATCCCACGAACAGACTTCGAGTGTTCACGATCTTTTGAATGACGCCACCCTGTGGCTTCAGTACGCACGCTGTGTCACGGCTACCCTGGCCGATCTGGTACATGAGGCTGATAGCGTTGATTGCAGGCAGCTTTCGTTGTCGCTGGAGGCTATCGCTGCGATGACTGCGCATGGGACGAGGCAGTTGGGTGAGGCCAGGGCTCAGATGAGCTGGGAGGCTGCGGCGAGCGCGCAGGTTCAGGCCAGGTAAGGCCGACCGTCAGTCTTTGTACACCGCCTCGTTCACAGCCTCGCCGTAGCTTTTCCCGTCGTACGGCACGGTCAGCACTGCCGTCATCGGTGCATCGCAGGCCTTGCCGCTCTCGTCTTCATAGGTCGTGGTGGTCGAGAGCGTGAGGTCATGCCAGCCCTTCGTCGTAGTGGCTGCCGGCTGGATGGTCGTCTTTACGATGCGAAGTGCATTCGCACAGGCATTCATCTTGATGCCGTCGTCTGTGAGGTTGACCTGCGTAGCGAGGACTCGCCGCAGCGCCTTGCCGTCCCGAACGTATAGGGCGAGTTTCGTTTCGCTGTACGAGCAGCCGCCGCACGACGTGTACAGGTCATTCCGAAGGCCGAAGGCTCGTACGCCGTCTGCAAGGTTGTATCGGGCGGTGTCGATACTGGCGGAGCCACGGATCGGGGCATTCACCTCGATCGCCTTGGCCTGCTTGAACGAAGCCACCGGCTGGGCCGTCTTCGCATTCCAGATGACGAGGTTCAGGTCGTAGGGGCTTTCGTCCTCATGCCCCGCCCCTGCAGATACCGGAATGAACATCGCGACGATCCACTGGTCGGGCGAGGTTGGATCGCGGCGGCAGGTCGAGAGATTGCTGTCCGGCTCGTCGACGTGCAGGGCTTCGGCCACGGTGTCGATGAGGGATGCATCGCAGGCCAGGGGATCGGAAGGCTTTCCCGATGAGGCTGCGAAAGTGACTGATGATCCTGCTGCCAGTGCCAGGAACAGGAAAATGGCCGTGAATGCTCGTACCGAACGGCCGGCGAATGATTCCTTACGCAACATCTATACTGCTCCTTTCTGATGCACCGTTAAGCACAGTGGTGTCCTAGCTGCTCTCGCATCTTACTTCAGCCGCTTTTCAGTCCGAGGAGGCGTCATCCCGTCGGTGTAAAACTCCACGGCCGTTACCTTTCCGTCGCGCCCCTTCACCACATGAAAGTAATCGGTGCCCTCGCCCGCGTAATAGAGAAGATCACCCTTGGCGGCAACCAGGTGGCGTTTCGGTCCTGGCGCTCGCTGCACATAGAGCTCGCCATGCTCCTGGGTGATGGCATGTACTGAGTGGCCGTCGATCCGGTAGTTGCCGACGATCGCCCGCCGCGCCTTGTCGTCCAGCTTCTGGTCGACGAACGTCCTGTAGGGCTTGCCCATTGCCGCGGCCGTGATCTGTAGCGCGATAGCGCGTGCGCTTGGGCTGCCGCTATCCGAGTTCACCAATACGGCGACGGACACGTGGGCTTTGGGGACGTAGACAACCTGGGATGAAAAGCCTTCGATGCCGCCGTTGTGGCCGAAGGCCGGCTCCCCGCGGACGGTCATAAGGAACAGGCCGTATCCATAAGGCGCGTCGATACCGTCCGATAGCTTTGCCGGCGTGGTCATAGCCTTCAGCAGGTCGGGCGGGAAGAGCGCGGGGTTGTTGAGGTCAGCGGCGAATTGGGCGATGTCCTGCGCCGTCGAGGTCAGGGCGCCGGCGGTCATGGGGCCGGTGATCGAGACGAATGGCGGGCGAGTCACCTTCCCGGAGGCGTCCGCGCTATATCCCTGCGCAGCGTCGTGAACATCCACGCCATCTTCGAAGTAATCCGTATGTCTCATGCCGAACGGAGCGAGGAGGGCCCCCACAATGCCCTCGGCCCAGGGGTAACCCGTCACCTTCTCGATCACCGCGCCTAGCAGGATGTATCCGGAATTGCTGTAGCGCCATTCGCTACTGGGCTTGAAATCCAGCGGTTGCTTCGCGATCAGTGTGACGAGTGTTTTGGTGTCGAGAACCCGGGTCGGGTCCACGTCCCACGCATCGCTGATGCCTGCCGTGTGGCTGAGCAGCTGGGCAATGGTGATACCCGCCCCACCCGGGAAATTCGGAAGGAACTTTGACAGCGGGTCCGTGAGGGATAGCTTGCCCTGGCGAACCAGGGAGAGAACGGTCGCCGCCGTTACCGTCTTGGTGATGGAGCCGATCCGGAACTTGTTTTCCGGCTTCATGCGCACGTGCGACTCGACGTTCGCCTCGCCCCGGGCCGCCAGGTAGACCACCTGGTTGTCGCGTACGACGGCGACCGAGGCGCCGGGGCCAGTCGGCCGGGTCAGGCGGTCGAATATGCGATCAGCCTGCCTGGTAAACGGCGTGGTCTTTGGGACTATCTTCGGTGCTTCGACGGCAGTGGTGACGTAATAGGCTTTTACGTCGGCGCCATGCGCCGTGAAAGACGCTGCAAACGAGAGACAGCTTGCCAGTAGGCATGCGGTGACGTATCGCAAGGCTGGACGGGCGTCAGATCGAGTACGCAATGGCATGGCCTTCCTTTGCTTTCCGGGTCTGGGCCGGGGCCAGTCAGGGGCCTTGTCACGGCCGCCCCACCCCCTGGCTCGTGGCTGGGGGAGCATAGCAGGGGCATGGTCAGTCCGTGCGGGCGGGGCGACGGACCAAACGAGTTCTTCAGGCCACGGCGGAGCTAAAACATGAGAGGCTTTAACAAGAAGGGCTTAGGCCCTCTCCCTTCGCTAGCTATGTATGTGTCGAGAGCAACTTCGACAGCGCCCCAAGAAACGCACCGATGGCCGAGCCGCCGAAGACGAAAAACAAAGCCTTGAGGTGGTTCAACAGAAATTTGCTTTCCCGCGCCAAGATCATTTCCTTGGCCTCGCGTACAGCGGGGCCGTCCGTTGGCTGGACAAGCGGCGACGACTTGAATGCAAAGCCGTTCATTGCAGAGAGATCGTCGACGTGTGCGAACCGCTCCCCGTGCTCCCGCACCACCTTCTTCGCACGAAGGATGAGCCTGACTTGATCCAGCATGTTTCGCAGGCCGAATACCATGCCGGGAACGGCGCCAAGAAGAAACCCAGCTTCGGAGCTATCCATGAAGCATCATCCCATTACGCGGGTTTGAGGGTCGATAAGAAGTGCTACCTGCTTCCAGTCGTTCGCCACCTATGCGCCAGTCAGCAACCTCAACAGCGCCCCAAGAAACGCACTGAGCACTCCACCCACAACGATTAGAAAGAAGCCCTTAAGATGGTTGTATATGTACTTGTCCCGCCGCGCCAACAGCATCTCCTTGGCCTCGCGGACGCCCGGCCCATCAGTAGGCTTGACGTACTCCGACGACTTGAAGGTAAAGCTACGAAACGCGGAGAGATCGTCGACGTGGTCAAACCGCTCCCCGCGATCCCGGACCACCTTCTTCGCACGAAGGACTAGCCTGACCTGATCGAGCATGTTTCGCAGGGTGAACAGTACGCCGGGAACGACGCCCAATAGGAACCCAACTTCACCATTGTCCATTTGCCCCTCCCCTCGTGTCGCGTAAACACGCATCAGTCCCGCTCTTGCCCGCAGGCCGCACCCACCAGGCCGATCAACGCCGCCAGCCCGGTCGAGAGCGCGAAGATGATGAGGATAATGGACAACATCAGGCCCCACGCGCCTGTCTTGCCCGCCAGATACACCGCACCACCGGCCAGACATGCGCAGATCACGCCGAAGACGCCCGAGCCCGTACGTGCGCCTGGCGAACGACGCGCCCTGATGGCTGCGAAGAGAGCAATAGCCGGTATACCCAGCAGGACAAGGCCGGCGACGGCGTAGATCGTATATCCGATGATCAGCTCATGCCGGTAGCGGGCGTCGCTACGGGCGGTCATGCGGGCGGACTCGGCGGCCGTGTGCACGTGCTCGCCGGCCAGGTCACCCGACCTGACGTCCGGCATTGAAGACTCGATCTCGGCGCCCGTCATGACCGGCTTTGGCCCGGCGTTCTGGAGCGCGGTAAGGCGATCGAGCAAGGCGGCATCCGCGACTGGGTCAGCCTTTGGCCTTGAGTCTGGCACGATGCAATAGCCGATCGACGCGAGTGAGTCGTACTTCTGGGACACCTCGCACCTGAGGGTGGTCGCGGCTACGCCCAGGGAGGGTGCGAGGCGGAAGTTCGC
>NZ_JBQCFT010000058.1:0-11804 GCF_051958795.1 Luteibacter sp.
GTGGGCGGGGCGGGGCGCGGGGCGCCCCCCGCGGCGCGGCGGCGGGGGGGGGGGCGGGGCCGCGCGGCGCCCGCCCGGCGGCCCCGCGCGCGGGGGGGGGGCCGGCGGGGCCTGCCTCCGCGCCGCGCCCCCCCCCCCCCCCCCCCCCCCCCCCCCCCCCCCCCCCCCCCTCCCACAGGGTTCTTCAGAGCCTGCCGTCCACCGCCTCGCGGGGGAGGACATATTTCACGTCGTACACCACTGAAGCCGGTTTGCCGAAAGCCCGAATACCTTCCGCGCCCATGGCCGCGAACTCCCGGTGGCCGACGGCGACGACGACGGCGTCGTACGTGCCGGGGCGCGGGTTGTCCACCGGCGCAATGCCGTACTCATGGATCGCCTCGTCCGCACGCACCCACGGGTCGTGCACGTCGACCGTGACGCCATAGGCGTGCAGGGCGGCGACGATATCGACGACACGGGTGTTGCGAAGGTCGGGGCAGTTCTCCTTGAACGCGAGCCCCAGCATCAGCACGCGGGCGCACACCGGGTTGATGCCCTTGCGCACCATCAGGCGCACCAGCTCGCTGGCGATATATGGACCCATGCCGTCGTTGGTGCGGCGGCCAGCCAGGATCACGTCGGGATGGTGGCCCACCTGTTGCGCCTTATGCGTCAGGTAGTACGGATCCACGCTGATGCAGTGGCCCCCGACCAGGCCCGGGCGGAACGGGAGGAAGTTCCACTTGGTGCCGGCGGCTTCCAGCACCTCGAGCGTATCGATTCCGAGTTTGTTGAAAAGGATGGCCAGGTCGTTAACGAGCGCGATGTTGAGGTCGCGCTGCGTGTTCTCGATGACTTTGGCGGCTTCGGCCACCTTTAGCGAGCTGGCACGATGCGTGCCAGCGGTGATGACCGAGCGGTACAGGGCATCCACGAAATCGGCGACTTCT
The DNA here is from genome assembly GCF_051958795.1 of Luteibacter sp. Lineage (GTDB taxonomy): Bacteria > Pseudomonadota > Gammaproteobacteria > Xanthomonadales > Rhodanobacteraceae > Luteibacter. Next base: position 933 of record NZ_JBQCFT010000058.1, read on the forward strand.
GGCGTGGAGCCGGAGGTCACTTTGAGAATTCCCGTAACGCGATGAGTCTTGTCGCCGGGATTTATCCGTTCCGGCGAGTAACCGGCAAAGAAATCCTTATTGAAAATGAGTCCCGATTCGCGCTCCAGGATCGGCACGCAGACTTCTTCCGTGCAACCCGGATAGACGGTGGATTCGTAAATAACCACGTCGCCGGATTTGAGAACTTTGCCCAGCGTTTCGCTCGCCCGGATCAGCGGCGTGAGATCGGGGCGGCGTGCCTCGTCGATAGGCGTGGGTACCGTGACGATGTAGGTATCGCACTCGGCGAGGTCGTGCATGGCCGATGAAAAACGCAGGCGCCGGGCTAAGCCGAGTTCGTCGGCATCCACTTCCAGGGTGACATCCTGGCCCGAGCGCAATTCCGAAATGCGTCGTGAATTGATGTCGAATCCGAGGGTTGCGTATTTCTTGCCGAATTCGACGGCAAGCGGTAGGCCAACGTAACCCAGGCCGACAATCCCCAACCGCACCGTGTCCAGCGCAGGCGCGACGAACGGAGCGGTGGCGGCGTAAGGGCGCGCGCTGGCGTCCTGGTGATCGACGACGGCCTCGCCTGATGAACGGCTTTCTGTATCCATCCCCGCACCCACCCCTGGCTTTGCCTTGAGAAATCCGGAACTTCCGGGCGGCCAAAGCGTAGCAACGCGACCCACCGTACTTCTGTATCGCTTACGTGCTCCTACTTATGGCCGATGCCGTGCCGCTGAACGGAACGCCCCGCACGGGAGCCCCGCCCGGTGAAAACGACGTTTACAAGCGGGGGAGCCCGCGATATGGTTCCGGCCGCCAGTCCCCACCGGTGGTCAGGCATATGGCTAGAATCAGGCTTTGGGTACGCTGATGTCCGCGCGCACTTACATCGGGTCGGTACGCGTGGCCTTGCTGGATGACCACGCGCTCGTCCTGAAGGGCCTTGTCGCGCACCTCAAGACCTACTCCTCGCTTTCCATCGTGGGCAGCTCCCCGAACAGTCAGCATTTTCGGGCTTTGCTTGCATCGATGCCCGTCGACGTGGCCCTGATCGATTATTCGCTGGCCGCCGATGATCCGGACGGGATCACCCTGGTGCGTTCATTGCGTTCGGCATTCCCGCGCATGAAGGTGGTGGTGGTCTCCGCTTATGACGATGGACCCCTCGTACGCCGGGTGCTTGCGGCCGGCGCGCATGGGTTCGTGGCGAAAAGCCAGGATCCCGACGACGTGATCCGCGCGATCGACGCGGCCATGACCGGTCGCATTTATGTACCACCCGCGCTGGAGCGCGTGCTGGAAGACGGGACGGATCCCAAGCTCTCTCCCAAGGAGACCGATGTGATCCACTGCTTGCTGAAAGGTATGACCGTCACCCAGATCGCCGACAAGTTCGGGCGCAGCCTGAAGACGATCAGTGCGCAGAAATCATCGGCCTTCCGCAAGCTCGGGCTCGACAACGATAACCAGCTCTATGCCATGCGCGAGCATGTGCGCGCGCCGGAGGAAGGTAACGAGTGAAGCGATGGCTCGCAGGCGCCTTGCTGGCGTGCCTCGCCTCGCTGGCTTGCGCCGCGGATGCGCCCCTGACGCCGAAGCAATGGGCGGCGGCACATCCCGTCGTGCGCATCGCCATCGATGACCAGCAGGGCGGCCGCATCGGCGGGCAGGCATCGAATCCGCTCGTTACCCAGTACCTCACGCTGGCTGAAGCAAAGACCGGCCTGCGTTTCGTCGTCGTGCACACGGGGTCGTGGGAGGAATCCGTCGCGGCGTTCAAGGCAGGGCGTATCGACCTGTTGCCGTCGCTCACCGATCGCCTGGTAGGCGACCTGGGCAGCGATGCGACCTGGTCGCATCCGTTTTACGTGGGGCATACGCTGCTGATCACCCGCACGGTGGGTCCGGCACGCCTGACGCTAAACGAGCTGGATGGGCGGACCCTCGCTTATAAGGGCGGTGGCGAATACGACAGCTGGCTGCGCCGCGAGCACCCGTCCATCCGCCGGCTTCCCCTCGCCGATGTCCACCAGGTGCTGGCCGCCGTGGAGAGCGGTATCGCGGACGCGGGCCTGGGCATCGATGTCACTTACCATCCGATAGTCCGCCGCGACTACGCATTGAGCCTGCGCATCGCCGGCGATATCCCCGAGATGCCGGTGAGCGTACGGCTCGCCGTGCACAAGAACGCGCCCCAGTTGCTTTCGCTTATCGACGAGAGCCTGGGCCGTATCAGCCCCGGCGAAAACGAGGCGGTGATCGAACGTTGGCTGGAGACCGCCTACCTGCGTGCGCCAACGGTGGCGCACATCGCGTCTGTCTACCGCGTGGAGATCGGGCTGGGCGTCGCTCTGGCGCTCGCGCTCGTGTTTGCCGTCTGGCAGATGCGCCGTGCCCAGCTGGCGTCACGCCGCGGCGAGGAACAGAAAACGCTGTTACTGGCCGTCATGAGCCACGAAGTGCGTAACTCGGTGAATGCCGTGGCGTCGTCCATCGAACTCATGGCGCGCGCACCCATGGACGAAGCCCAGCGCGACCTCATGGCCATCGCCCAATCCAGCGCGCACAACCTGCAGGGGTTGCTGCGCAGCGCGCTTGATTACACCCGCAGTGAATCCGAAGGGTTCACGCCGGAACTGGCCTCATGCGACGCACTGGCCGTTGCGCGGGATGTGCTCCAGGGGCATGCGGGCGCCATGGAGCAGAAAGGCCTCGCCGTGCGCCTGGATCTTCCCATGGGGCCGCTGCCGTGGCTGCTGCTCGATGAAACGCGCTTGCGGCAGGTGCTGGAGAACCTGCTTTCCAATGCGGTGAAGTTCACTGAAAAGGGGCATGTGGGCATCGCGCTCTGGCAGGTCGTGGAGGACGGCGCACCACGCCGGCTGGTGTTCGAGGTATTCGATACCGGCACGGGCATTCCAAAAGACCGCCAGCGCGGGCTGTTCCGGCCTTTCTCGCAGGCACATGGCGCACGTTCGCGGCGGCTCGGTGGCACGGGCCTTGGCCTTGGGATTTGCCGTGAGATCGTGCAGCGCCTGGGCGGGCGTTTCGTCCTGAGTAGCGAGGAAGGCGTGGGTACGTCGGTACGCGTGGAGTTGCCGACCAGCCTCGTACCATCGGCGCCGGCCGCGGAGGCCGCCTCGCGTGATGACGTGGCTTGCGGCGGCGGTACCGTTTTGCTGGTGGAAGACCATCCGGCGAACCGGCAGATCATCGCGGCGCAATTGCGCTTCCTCGGTTTCGATACCGTGGCCGCCGACCACGGTCAGGCCGCGATCGATGCGTTCGAGCCGGGGCGGTTTGCGGCGGTCCTGCTGGATTGCGAGTTGCCCGACATGCAGGGCTACGACATCGCCGCGGAATTGCGTGCCCACGAAGCCCGCGTTGGCGGCGAGCGGACACTGTTCGTCGCCATCTCCGCCAACCACGGCGCCGAGCACGCCCAGCGTTGCAGCGAGAGCGGGATAGACGTGGTGATGGGTAAGCCCCTGGCCCTGGATCGCCTGCGCGAAGCGCTCGCGCCGCCGGCTGAGGTGGACGATGTGTTCGAGGTGTTCCGTGGCGAAGGCCTGCGAGACCTCGATACGGCATTGGCGGCGGCCGAGCGCGGCGATATCGCCGCCGCCCGGCAATCGATGCATCGGCTGCACGGCGCGGCTTTGGTCCTGCGTCTACACCAGCTCGAAGATGCGATCACCGAGGTATCCGCCGCCCTCGACGGCGCCAACGACGACGTGCTGGGCAAGCGTGCCCAGCGTCTGCGCGAGGCACTTCACGCCGTGGCCGCCATCCCAGGCAGCTCGGCTGGATTCACGATCTCCTCACGTTTGCAAGCGTAATTGCCCACGTATTGCGGAGCCCACCCGGGGCCGGACACCCGGGGTGGGCCGACGTTGCCTAGACGAAGGGAGGGCTTTCCGCACCAAAAGGAATCGGGAATTTAGGAGTAGTCCCAATAGCACTGTGGGGTTGCGCATGCTGGAATGTCCCGGCATGCCACGCTGCGAAGCGGCCAGGCCCCCCACCCAAGGAAAACACCATGATTACCCACGTCTCGCGCGCAAGCCGCGCGCGCTTGTGCATGGCCATTGCTGCCGCACTGGCCGCTCCCTCCATTCCGGTTTCCGCGCGTACCCTGCTGCCAGGTGCCAACGTCACCGTCCGACCCGGGGATGTCGTCGAGGCATGGATGCTGAACCAGGCGACCCTGACGGTGCAGGCGGGCGCATCCACCAACGCCATCGAAGGGTTCCAGTCGACGCTCGACCTCTCGGGGCAGGTATCGGCCACGGGCTCCGGCGTGCTCCTGCATAACGGCAGCACGGCCACGCTTACCGGCGCCCAGGTCACATCGCTAAGCGCAACGGGGCTTGTCCTGAGCAACCAGAGCGCCAACCCGGGATCCGACGTCGGTGCTACCGCCACCGTCGCGCGCTCGCAGATCACCGGCGGCGCTTTGGGGGCGTCGGTGTTCAATGCCGGTACGCTGAACCTCGATGCGTCGAACGTCGCCGGCGTCGGTACGTCGGGTAGCGGCCTGCTGCTCGCCGACGGCAGCGTCACCGCGACCGGTGGGACCGTTATCTCAGGCACGGTTAACGGCGTAGTGATCCAGGGCGAGAACCGCTTTGGTACGAACCCGGCGGCGGGTCGCCACCTGCTCATCGACGGCTCTACCGTGCAGGGGCAGACGGGTAGCGCCATCGTCATGGGTCCGCGCGATCCTGCGCAAAACACGGCGGACGTTACGTTGCGCAACGGGGCTCGCGTCGTGGGTGGCAACGGCGTGGCGTTCGAGGCGGGTGGGGCGACCGACCTGACGGTGCAGGCCGAGAACAGCACGGTGGTCGGCGGGGCGACCGTCTCGGGTGGCGCGCATATCGGGTTGGACCTGGGCGGCGGCGCCGCGATGACGGGTGACCTTTCCGCGGCCGGTGGCCGCATCGACGCGGTCGTATCCGGTGGCCGCTTGCTGGGCGCGACGAGCGGCAACGTCGGCATGACGCTGACCGATGGCAGCTGGCAGATGACGGCCGATTCCTCGCTGGCCTCGCTGGCACTGGACGGTGGCGCGCTCACGCTCGGCGATGGTGGTCGCTGGCAGACGCTTCGCGTCGATGGTGACCTTTCGGGCAGCGCTGGCGACGTGGTGTTTCACACGCAGATGAACGCGGGCGGCGCCCTTGCGGCGCAGGACACGGATCGCCTGCTGGTCGCCGGCGATGTAACGACCACGGGCAGTACCCGGATCCTCGTCGTACCCACCGGCGATGGGGCGCTGACCGATGCCAATCGTAACGGCGCGGTCGATGCGAACGAGGGGATTTCGCTGGTCCAGGTGGCGGGCAGCTCCCGCGCGGATGCCTTCGTCCTCGCCGGCACGTATGTCGCGGCCGGTCCTTACCAGTACACCTTGCATGCGTTCGGGCCGGGTGCGACGGATGCATCGCAGAGCCTTCTTCCCAACGGTGCATCGTGGGATTACCGCCTGGGCAACCGCTACGTGAGCGACTGCGGCGATGCGTGCCCGCCGGTCGATCCGGTGCCGGAGCCCGGCCTCGATCCCGAGCCGGAGCCGAGTCCCGATCCGGTCGATCGCGTCGCGATCGTGCCGCAGTTGCCGTCGTACATGCTCGCGCCCATGGCGCTACAGAACTTCGGCAACATCCTCAACGATGGCCTGCACCAGCGCCTTGGCGAGATCCGCGACAGCGTGTACGGCGCCGACGCGGGCGGTGAGGTGTTCGCCCGCTACATCGGCAGCCAGCTCAACTACAGCCGGAACCTCTCGTTCCAGCGCTATGGTTACGACTTCGACCAGCAGATCAACGCGCTGCAGGTCGGTGCGGGCATCGTCGCGGTCGATACCGACCAGGGATCGATCCGGGCCGGCTGGGCTCTCGACCATGGCACCACGCGTGTCACGCCTAGCGCCGCGGATGGCAACAGCCGCGCGAAATACTACGCCAATGGCGGCGCCGCCTGGGTGACCTACCAGCACGGTAGTGGGCTATGGGTCGATGGCGTGCTTGGTGTGACGCGCTACCACGGCGATGTCAGCACCGACCTGCGCGGCGATGACGTCGGCAAGCTGCACGCGATGGGCTGGACCATGTCGGTCGAGGTGGGTAAGCCGTTGCCGCTGGGCGACGACTGGACCGTCGAGCCGCAATTCCAGGTGCGCCTGCAGCAGCTCAACTTCCGCGACTTCCGCGACAAGGATGGCCTGGATATCCGCCTGGGTAACAGCGTGCAGGCCACGACGCGGCTTGGCGTGCAGGTGGGTCGTACCGCCAATCCGAGATTCGCGCCTTACGGCCGTGTTGACCTGATCCACGCCAGCAACGGCAACCCGTCGATCAGCGCTTCGAGCGAGGCATGGACTGCGGGCGACACGTTCCAGACCGGCCGCACCGGCAACAGCTACCGCGTCGCCGCCGGCCTGACCAGCCAGCTTACCGATCACATCCAGCTGTATGGCGAGGGCAACTGGCAGCACCACGTCGGTGGTTACGGCCTGCGTGGCTGGGCGGCGAACGCAGGGGTGCGGGTGACCTTCTGACGTTCGAGTCAACTCGAATCGCGCGCCAGCGCGCTCCCACAAGGGCATCGCAGCCTCTGTGGGACCGCGCTTGCGCGCGATAGGCCTGCAAAGGCCCCGGAACACCCGTGGGAGCGCGCTTGCGCGCGATACAAGTTCGCCCCATTTAAACAAGATATCGCGTACCCATAACGATGGAATTACCTCCCAACCCGCAGGAGTCCATCGAATGGCAAGCATCAACGCGTCCTCAAGCGGCACGTTCAAGATAGGCGGCGACCTCGAGGTCAACCGGCTCGGCTTCGGCGCCATGCGCATCACCGGCGACGGCATCTGGGGCGACCCGGCCGACCCGGCGAAGGCCCGCGCCACACTTAAGAAACTACCTGAGCTTGGTATCAATTTCGTAGATACGGCCGATAGTTACGGCCCATATGTAAGCGAAGATCTCATTCGCGAAGTGTTGCATCCCTACAAGGGTATGGTCATCGCGACCAAGAGCGGCCTGACCCGTCACGGGCCGAATATCTGGGCACCGCTCGGCCGGCCGGAATACCTGCGCCAGGGCGTGCTGATGAGCCTGCGCCGGCTCAAGGTCGATCGCATTGATTTGTGGCAGCTGCACCGCGTCGACGAAAAGGTCCCCGCCGACGAACAGTTTGATGTGATCAAGCAGATGCAGAAGGAAGGGCTGATCCGTCATGCCGGCCTTTCCGAAGTCAACGTCGGCCAGATCGAAGCAGCGCAGAAGTACTTCAAGGTCGCCACCGTCCAGAACCTATACAACCTCGGCAACCGCCAGAGCGAGGAGGTGCTGGATTACTGCGACAAGCACAACATCGGCTTCATCCCGTGGTTCCCGTTGGCTGCGGGCGCGCTCGCGAAAGAAGGTTCGGTGCTCTCGAAGATCGCCGGCAAGCTCGGCGCAAGCAACGGCCAGGTCGCGCTGGCATGGCTGCTGAAGCGCTCCAAGGTCATGCTGCCCATCCCCGGCACGGGCGATCCGGAGCACCTGGAGGAAAACGTGAAGGGCGCCTCGCTACAACTCTCGCAGGAAGACTACGAAGCCCTGGAACACGCGGTGAAGTAAGGCAGCGTCCCGCTGTCGTAGGAGCCCACCCTGTGGGCGATATCTTCTCGCCACGAGCCCGCACCCCTTGCGGCTCTTCCGCGAAGAGATGTCGCCCACAGGGTGGGCTCCTACGAGAGATGCGTCTTCGGCTTAGTGCAGCTTCACCGGCGGGTAGGTCGTGCGGCGCAGGCGGTCGGCGATCCATAGCGCGGTCGCGCGGCCGTAGCCGTGCAGCGCCACGCGGTGCATCTGTTCGAGCGACACGTAGAGCATCTTCGCCAGCCACCCACGCAACGGCAGTACCGATCGGCCGGGTGGCACGGTGGGCACTTCACCCGCGGCCTGCCGCGCGCCCAGCGACACGAGCGTGCCCTTCGCGTGGTAGCGGAAGGGCGATGCGGCTTCGCCGGCGACCAGCCGCGGCAAGGCCTTCGCCAGCCATGTCGCCTGCTGGTGCGCGGCCTGTGCGGTAGGCGGCACGACCGTGCCTTCCGGGCTGAAGGCCGCATAGGCGCAATCGCCTATCGCATAGACATCGCGCACACCCTTCGCCGCCAGATGGGAGTCAACGATGATGCGCCGGTCGCGCGATAGTTCGAACGGGCCGAGCCCGGTGACGAAGTCGTGGCCGATCACGCCCGCGGCCCACACCTGGATCTCGCACGGTACGTGGGATCCATCGTTGAGGGTGAACGAACCTTCCTGCACGGATTTGACGCCGACGCCGACGCGCACGTTCACGCCCATGCGCACGAGGATGCGCTGCGCCCATGCCGAGGTACGCGGATCCACCGCCGGCAATACACGAGGGGCCATGTCCATCAGGGTGATGTCGAGCTTGCTGGCTGGTGAGAGCCCGCCGTAGCGGTGCATGTCGTTGAACGCGTGGTGCAGCTCGGCCGCCAGCTCCACGCCGGTGGCACCCGCGCCCACGATACCGATGCGGATCTTGTAGGCTGGGTCGCCCGCCGTGCGCAGGGCGAGGGCGAGGATCCGCTTGCGCAGGCGTACTGCCTGGCCGGGGCTGTCGAGCATGTCGCAGTGCTCGAGTACGCCCGGTGTACCGAAGTCGTTCACGCGGCTACCGAACGCGAGCACCAGGGTGTCGTAGGACAGCGAGCGTGCGGGCAGGATCAGCTCGTCCGTACCGGGCAGGTGCACGTCGGCGAGGTCGATCCGTTTCGCCGCCGTATCCACGCGGCGCAGCGCGCCGGGTTCGTAGCGATATCCATGGGTGGTGCCGTGGGCCAGGAAGGGCACGGCCTCCTCGCCATCGCCCAGCAGGCCCGCGGCCAGCTCGTGCAGTCGCGGTTTCCAGAAGTGGCTCGGATCCCGATCGACCAGGACCACTTCGCATGAGCCGTGCCGGCCTAGCCGCGTTGCCAGTTCCACGCCTGCCGCGCCGCCGCCGACGATCACTACCCGGTGCTTGCCTGATTCCACGGATGCTTCCCAATGGCCATTACTGATCGAGAGCATAAAACCTAACCCGTCGCTGGCTTGCGAAGCCTCGGCCTTTCCTGTAAATCCGTGACCCCATGCCACGATTCATGCGACGACGAACCTGATCCCCCCTCCCGGTGCCACGCGCGCCGTCGTTCGTCATCGTCCCGGAGATCGCATGTCCCTGTCCCTTATCGCACGGGTGGACGAGGCTCTCGCCTCGGCCTTCCAAGCCCTTTCGCTTCCCCTGGAGCTTGCGCACGCCGAACCCTCGGCGCGCCCGGAGCTGGGTGATTTCCAGTGCCATGGCGCGCTCGCCGCGGCGCGGGCCGTGCGGCGGCCGCCGCGCGCCATCGCCGACGACATCGCGGCGGCCTTGCGGCCCGATGCGCGGTTTGCGTCCGTCGAGGTGGCCGGCCCCGGTTTCGTGAACCTGCGCCTTGCCGATGCCTTCCTTGCCGAGGTTGCCGCGGCGACGCTGGCCGATCCCGACCTTGGCGTCGCGGATGAAGGGCAGGGCCGCCTTGTCGTGCTGGACTTCGGTGGCCCCAACGTCGCGAAGCCGCTGCACGTGGGCCACCTGCGCTCGCTCGTGCTTGGCGAAAGCCTGCGTCGCATCCATGGCGCGCTGGGGTGGCGGACACACGGTGACGCGCACCTGGGTGACTGGGGCCTGCAGATAGGCATGCTTAGCGCGGCGATCCGCCGGCAATCGCCCGGGCTGGCGTATTTCACTGGCGACGGGCCGTATCCAGACCATGCGCCGGTGACACTCGACGAGCTCGAGCGCCTGTATCCCGAAGCCGCCGCCGCGAGCCGGGATGATCCCGCACGGATGGACGAGGCACGCGCGGATACGGCGGCGCTGCAGGCGGGTAACCCCGGCTTGCTCGCGTTGTGGCGCAACCTTCGCCAGCTGAGCGTCGATGCGCAGGTGCGCGATTTCGCCTCGCTCGACGTGCATTTCGATGCGCTGGATGGCGAGAGCGACGTGCGCGACGCAATCGCGCCGCTCGTCGACGACCTGCGCACGCGGGGCATCGCGCGCGAGAGCGAAGGCGCGCTGGTGGTGGACGTGGCACTGCCCGACGATACGAGCGACGTACCGCCGCTGCTCCTCGCGAACCGCGATGGTGCCGCGCTCTATGCAACCACCGACCCCGCCACGTTGCAGGCGCGTACGCGCACGCCGGGGTTGGCCAGGGTCGTCTATGTCGTCGACCAGCGGCAGGCGCTGCACTTCCAGCAGGTCTTCCGTGCGGCGCATCGTGCAGGCATAGGCAGGGGTGTCGAACTTGTCCACGCTGGCTTTGGCACGGTGAACGGCAAGGACGGCAAGCCGTTCAAGACCCGCGAGGGCGGCGTGGCGCGCCTGCGCGATCTGCTCGACGAAGCGGTAGAACGGGCACGCGAGCGCGTCGATGCGTCCGCGCGCGTTGCTGAAGACGAGCGGGGAGCCCTTGCGCGGATGATCGGCATCGCGGCGGTGAAGTTCGCGGACCTTTCCGGCGACCGGCTCTCGGGCTACGTGTTCGATGCGGAACGGCTGGTGGCGTTCGAGGGGAAGACCGGACCGTACCTGCAGTACGCCGTTGTTCGCATGCGTTCCGTGCTGGAGAAGGCGGCCGACACGCGGGCACTCGATCCGTACGCGCGTGAGGCGGCGGAACGCGAGCTGGTGCTTGCCTGCCTCGCCTTTGGCGGCAAGGTCAGCGAAGCGGCGCAGCTGCTGCAGCCCGGCGTCCTCGCTGCCTGGGCCTACGACGTGGCACAGCGGTTCAGCCGCTTCTACGACCGCCGCCCG
>NZ_JBQCFT010000059.1:0-5962 GCF_051958795.1 Luteibacter sp.
AGCCCGCCTCAACCACCAGTCGGATGGCTTCAGCCTTGACGGCCGGGGAAATTATCTTGAAACCCATAGATCACCTCGCAGGAGATTTTGCTCCTACTGGTGGTCCAGAAAAACCCGGCCACTACAGGTGGGCTCCTACGGTGGTGCGTCGAGTGCCTTAGATCGAACGCACGCGGAAATTCCGCCCCTTGATCTTCCCTTCGCGCAGGCGGTTGAGCGCCTTGTTTGCAAGGTCGCGCTTGATCGCGACGTACGCGCGGGTCGCATATACATCGATCTTGCCGATGTCGTTGCCGTTGAGGCCGGCGTCGCCGGTGAGTGCGCCGAGGATGTCGCCGGGGCGGAGCTTGTCCTTGCGGCCGGCGTCGATCACCAGGGTTTTCATCGGTGCGAGGTTCAGCACCTTGCGGCCATCGCCGGGCTTGGCCGGGTAGCGGGCGAAAGGCTTGCCGACCTTCTCCTCGATGGCGCGCACCTTGTTCAGTTCGCGCGAGCCCGCCAGGGTGATGGCGAGGCCGCTGGCGCCGGCGCGGCCGGTGCGGCCGCTGCGGTGGGTGTGGGTGTCGGGGTCGTGGGCGACGTCGTAGCTCACGACCATCGGGAGGCCGGCGATGTCCAGGCCGCGTGCGGCGACATCGGTGGCGACGAGGACGTTGCAGCTGCGGTTGGCGAAGCGGACGAGGGCTTCGTCGCGGTCGCGCTGGTCGAGGTCGCCGTGCAGGGCGAGCGCGCTGAAGCCGAGCTTGTCGAGCGCGGCGGCGAGTTCGTCGGTGTCCTTGCGCATGTTGCAGAACACCAGCGCGGATTCCGGCTTTTCATGGCCGAGGATGCGCGCGAGCACATCGGTCTTCAGCGACGGCTCTACTTCGACGAGGCGCTGTTCGATCGTGTTTTCACTGTGCGGCTCGTCGATGGTGACGAGCACCGGATCCTTCTGCACGCGGCCGCTGACGGCGCGGATCTCATCCGGGTAGGTCGCGGAGAACAGCAGTGTCTGGTGATGCTTCGAGATGCGTTTGATGATGTCGTCGATGGCTTCCTCGAAGCCCATGTCGAGCATGCGATCGGCTTCATCGAGCACGAACGTGGTGATGCCGCCACCGTGCAGGCTGCCGCGCTTCAGGTGTTCCTGCACGCGGCCCGGCGTACCGACCACGATATGCGGATCGTGTTCCAGCGAGGCGAGCTGCGGGCCGAGCGGCATGCCGCCGCACAGGGTGAGCAGCTTCACGTTGGGGATGTTCGTGGCGAGGCGGCGGATCGACTTGGCGACCTGGTCGGCGAGCTCGCGGGTGGGGCAGAGCACCAGCGCCTGCAGGCGGATCTCCGAAGGATCCAGCCGCTGCAGCAGGCCCAGGCCGAACGCCGCGGTCTTGCCGCTGCCCGTGCGCGCTTCGGCCAGGACATCGCGGCCGGCAAGGATGGGCGGCAGGCTTTCCTGCTGCACCGGGGTCATCTCGGTGTAGCCGATGGTTTCGATGGCGGCGAGCAGGGCCGGGGAGAGGGGGAGCTGGCTGAAGGCATTCATGCGGGGGATTTTCGCATGAAAGGGTGAGGGGGCCTGATATCGCGCGCGAGCGCGCTCCCACAAGGGCGGGGCTAGGGGGCGGGGTTGGTGGCCTGGACGGCGGCGTGGGAGGCCTGGTCGAGGTGGGCGTAGGCGAGGCTGGCCAGGTAGAGGCCGACCGCGGCGGCCGTGTACCAGAGGTAGCGCCGGGCCTTGTCGGAGAGGCGGCGCTGGCGCCGCGCCACGCCGTGGCTCGGCAGGGCGCGTTCGGCGCGCGCGCGCCGGAACCGGCCTACGCGCGGGTGGCCGACGGCCGGGCGATCCGTGTCGTGCGCTTCATCGCGCTGCATATCCATGTGTTTTCCCCTGGGGTCCGCGCGGTGCGGACGCTGCGAATCCTAGGTGGCTTCAGGGCTCTCCGCCAGTGCCGGTCGCGGGTCCGGGCGTCGCGAGTGGCGGCGGCGCGGGCGCGACCCCCGCATGCCGGTATACCTCGTCTGTCCCGGCGACCCCGCGTACCTGCGCGGTATGGATCTGGCGGATATACCAGGTGTAGAGCGTGAGCATGGCGACCGCCATGACCAGGGCCGCGGCGACGGCGGCGATGGCGGCCATGCGACTGCCTTCACGGCGATCGACCGTCCGCTCAGCCGTGTTGCGCGTGCTGCTCACCGGCGTCCAGCTGGGCGCTTCGGGCGAGGAAGGGTACGGCTCGCCTTCGGCGTCGATCGGCCCCAGCATCGCCCGCAGGGCCCGGCCATCCACGAGCCGCACGTGGCGGAAACGGGCGGCTGCGTCCACCGCTTCGCGGGTGAATTCGCCCGAGGTGATGAGTAGCGCCCCGGTCGCGCCCAACTGGGGCAATTGCCCGATCAGGTGGTGTACGTCGGTATGCGGGACCTGGAACGCGGTCCAGTGCCTGCACGTCGCGACGATGGTCTCCTCACCCCTGACCAGGACCAGGTCGATGCCACGGGAGGCGCCTTCGCTGGAGGGCGAGCGATCCACGCTGTAGCCGAGACCTTCGAAATGCACGGCGATGTGCTGCTGGAAGTCGCGCCACGAAAGCCGGCTCAGGGCATCCTCGTAGCGATGCCGTACGGGCTTGAAGGCGGCGCTCAAGCGCCACGCTCCGGCGGATGGATCACTGGTACACGGCGCCCACCGGCACCACGGACAACGGCCATGTCGATTCCCCTGTATCCCCGGCTGCCGTCGCCCCCGCGACGGATCCCACCGGACGCTGGAATTTACCGTGTCCCGGCAGGCATTGATGTAGTCCTGCGCCTACACGTTCGCGGAAAGAAACCGCATTCCGCGAAGGGCCCGTGAAATTAAGGCTGCGGCACGCTGCCGCTTCGTACAATGCGATGCGAATGCACACCACATCGAAGGAGAGCCGCGTGCGGAACTGGAAAGCAGGCGTCGGGCTGGCCCTGGCATGCATCACACCGTGGGCTCACGCCGCTGGCTTCGATTGCAGGAAGGCAGGGACCACGGTGGAGAAGGCGATCTGCGCCGCGCCGAAGATCTCGGCCGTGGATGGCCAACTCGGCGAAGCCTTCACGGCAGCCCTGAAAAGCCACCCCGACATGGCCGACGCGTTGAAGCTCGACCAACGCCATTGGCTGGCATCGCGCGACGCGACGCTTTCGGCGTATCCCTCCATCAAGGAGGCGGAAAGCAGCGTGTTGCCGCTTTACAGGTCGCGCATCGCTGTTCTCAAGGGACTCGACGCGGCGTCGTGGCCAAAGCCGTTTGACGCCTTGCGCGCCGCACTCCCGAAGCTGCCGGCCACGGGCGCCACCGTGCCGGCCGACTTCGTGAAGGCCGGCGCCGACGTCACGCTGGCGGAAGATGTCCGCCTCGAAAGCGCTTCGGCCTTTCCCTACCAGCCGGACAAGTCGCTCGCCGATGCGCTGCGCGATCTAGAAAGCGCAGGCGGCTACCGCAAGCTCGCCGGTTCGCCGATCAGCTCGGTGTGGTCGATCGGCGGCACCGCGCACTGCTGGACCGAAGCGCCGTTCCGCATCCAGGGCAAGCAGGCGATCGCCGTGCCATCGCCCTCGGTATGGGGTGACGGCGATTGCATGACCGACCACGGCATGGCCCGGATCGCCGGCCAGTACGCCGTTTACGTGGTGGGCGATGGTTCGCCCGATGAAGTGAACCTCGATACCGCCGTGTGGAACGGGAAGGGGTTCGACAAGGGCCAGCGCCTGGTCCTGCGTTTCGACCACGCGCTCAAGGCGGAGGCGAGCGCATGCGCGCCGGGGAAGGGCGCGTGCGACGAGTTCGCAAAGGCAGCCATGGCCATCGCGACGCGCTACGACCGCAGCCCGCAGAAGGGCACCCTGGACAACGCTTTCCCGTCGTATGACAAGGCCGCTTACGCGGCCGTGCTCAAGGCGGCACGCCTCACGGGTGGCCCGTTGGAAAAGGACGGCCAGCCGCCCGAACTGCCTTTGCTCGACAGCAGCGGGCGCATGGCCGGCTTCAGCAGCGATGCGGCGGTTTTCCCGCTGGTTTTCCGCGGTGAAACCCTGCTCGGCCTGATCGACCATGGCCACGTGGGCTGGCGTGAAAACAATGACTGGATGGTTGCCGCGTGGCGCCTGCGCGACGGCAAGGCCGAGCCGGCCGCCGCGGCCTACATCACCGTCACCCGTGACAAACTGCTGCTGGCCACCCCGGTCCCGGCGCCGCCACCCCAATCCCTCTGAGACGACCCGCGCGATGCAAACCTTCGCCACCAGCATGTCCAACACCGTGCGTTGGATCGGGATCCTGACCGTCGTGATCGTGGTGGTCGGCATCGCCATCGTGATGTCGCGCGATACGCCCGCCACGCTGGCCGTGCCTCTTGCCGGCATCCTCGCCCTCGCACTCGCGCTGAGCTATGCGCTCTCGCCGTTGCGCTATGAAATGGGCGGCGGGCGCCTCGTCATCCGCCGCCAGGTCGGCCGATCCACCGTGGAGCTGCGCGGCGCCCTGGTCCGCGAGGACACGGAAGCGTTCAAGGGCCTGGTCCGCGTGTTCGGCAACGGCGGCTTCTTCGCGTTCGATGGGCTGTTCTACTCGCGCCGGCTCGGCATGGTGAAGGTTGCCGCGCGCCGACGCGACCATGGCATCGTCATCCAGCCGCCCGGCGGCCGCCCGTTGCTGGTGTCACCCGATGATCCACGGGCGTTCATCGCCGCTGCGGTCGGCGAGGGTGCGCTGCTGTCGGACTGATGTCGGTGAGGTGACAAGCCCTGGCGCGGTGGTGGTATACACCTTGGTACCCCACGCGGCAGGAGCTGACCCCCATGGCACGTGCTTCACGGATGTCCTCAATCGTCGTCGCCGCGCTCGCGCTTGGCACGTTCGCTGCCTCGGCGGGCGCTGCCGATACCGCGGGCTGGGACCATGGCCGGCGGGTCTACGTACTGCCCGACCAGCGCGGCGCCGAGCTTGGCCTGGTCGCTTACGTGGACCGCCCGACGCACCGTGTTTCCTATGGATTCCGCGTGCTGCCGCAGCGCGCCGATTGTTCGGCGGGCGCCATCGGGCGCACGGCCACGTTCGATATCGAAGGCCAGCGCCTGACGTTCCGCCGTGAATGCGTGGAAGGCACGTTTACCTTCGTGCCGCGGAGCACGCCCACCCGCTATGCGTTCGAAAGGCTACTGGCCACGCATCCGGTCCTGCACATGCGCGGGCCGTCGTTCTTCCCGTTCTCGTTCGACCTGGCGGGCCTCCCGGCCGTGCACCAGGCGCTGAACGTCACGCTGGCCAGCCGCGAGCGGCGCTGATCACCACCAGCGGAGCGTAAGGTTCATCCGGACCGCTTCGTCCTTCGTGGCACCCATGTACGTGCTCGGATAGGTCGGGCCGTGGGTGACGGAAAAATGGTAGTCATGGCCGGACCAGGGCCGGGGCGGGCCCATGTCCCGGGCGACCGCCTCGGAGACGGCCGAACTGCTGTACTGCCAGCCGCTGGCCGACGGGGTCGTCGTCACGCCGCCGCCCGGCGTGCCGCGCTCTTCGGCCGCCCGGGCCGGTTGGGCCAGGCACAGGGCCGCCCCCACGAGGAGCGTGGCGAACACGGTCGCTTTTGGCCGCGGCGCGGCAGGGTACGAAAAGCTCATGGGCGCTGGATTCCCCGGAATGGCGCGACGGGAAACCTACACCGGTTTCCCTCTCACGGGAAGGCTGCAACGGCTGTGCCACGGCGTGTGAAGGCCGCTGGCGGCTTTTCACTGATGTGAAGCCCCAAGGGGGGCTTTTGTGGGAGCGGGGGGGGGGGCGGGCGCGGGCGGGGGGCCCCCCCCCCCGCCCCACCCCGCGCCCCCCCCCCCCCCCCCCCCCGGCGCCCCCGCCCCCCACCCGCCCGCCGCGCCGGCGCCGCGGCGGCCGCTCCAGCCCGCGCCCCCCGCCCCGCCCGCCGCCCCCGACCACCACGTGCACCGCGCG
>NZ_JBQCFT010000060.1:0-5408 GCF_051958795.1 Luteibacter sp.
CGTGTATCTCTCGGTGCTGAATGCGGAGACCTTCACCGACGTGCCGCACTTCACCGTGAAGTACACGATCGAGCGGATGATCGAGCAGTTCGATCTTCCGGCCACCGTGCTGCGGCCGTCGTACTTCATGCAGAACGATGCCGCGCTGAAGGATGCCGCGACGCACGGTGTGTATCCGATGGCGCTGGGCAACGCGGGCATCGAGATGGTCGACGTCCGCGATATCGCCGACATCGCCGCCGCAGCCCTGTTGCGCCGTACGCGCGCCGCGGGACCGCTGCCGCGTGAAGTGATCGAGATCGCTGGTCCGGAAGCGCTCACCGGCGCCTCGGCCGCGAAGGTGTGGGCCGAAGCGCTCGGCCGTGACGTCAGCTACCTCGGCGATGACCTGGACGCGGCCGAGGCGGCGATCGCCGAGCGCGCACCGGCATGGGCGGCGTACGACCTGCGCCTGATGCTTTCGCGCTTCCACCGCGATGGCATGCGTGCGAAGCCAGCGGCACGCGGCACGTTGCAGACGCTGCTGGGACGCGAGCCGCGGACGTATGCGGCGTTTGTCCGCGAGGTGGTGGCTGCCGCGCAATGAACCGGCGTGGTAGGAGCCCACCCTGTGGGCGACGCCTTTCGCGACCGCGTAGCAGGACCCGTGGGTCTTTCGCGAAAGGCGTCGCTCACAGGGTGAGCTCCTACCGATAGCGCTATTTCGCGGCGGCCTTTAGGGCAGCGATGTCCAGCTTCGTCATGTGCATCAGCGCGGCCATCGCCTTCGGGCTCTTCGCGAGCTCATCGATATCCTCGGGGCAGATCTGCCATGACAGGCCGTAGCGGTCCTTGAGCCAGCCGCAGGCCTGGGCCTTGGGGTCGCCGCCGGCGGAGAGCTTCTCCCAGAAGTGGTCGATCTCCGCCTGGTCCTTGCAGTACACGACCAGCGAGAGCGCTTCGTTGAACTTGAAGATGGGTCCACCATTCAACGCGGTGAGCGGTTCGCCATCGAGTTCGAAGTTCACCGTCATTACCGAACCCTGCGGCCGGCCGGAGGCATCCGAGGATTCCTTCGTATAGTGCGTGACGGAGGTGATGCGCGAGTTCGGGAAGATCGACGTATAGAAATTCGCGGCCTCTTCAGCCTGCGTGTCGAACCAGAGGAACGGGGTGATGCGGCGGAACGGGCGGCTCATGGCAGGCTCCCTCGTGGTGGTGTCTACCCCTACGTCGATCAGGCCTCGCCGTTTTCGACATCGCCCTCGCGCTTGTGCTGCGGATCGCCGGATCCGGTGTTCACCGGCTCCACGGGGCCGGGCGGCTGGCCGTGCGAGGGATCGCCGGAGCCGGTCGTGGGGTCATCGTAGGTTTCGCGAGGCGACATGGTGGCGCTCCCCGTAAGTGGCCCCCATGAGGAGACCACCGCGCACGTAAACGCGATGTTCACGCCCGGCGGGCGAGCGCGACGCAGAAGTCCACGAAAGCACGCACCTTGGGCGGGGCGTGGCGCCGCGTGGGGTAGAACGCGTAGAGCGGGAAGGTTTCCTCGGCGTGGTCGGGAAAAAGCTCCACCAGGCGGCCGTCCTCGAGCGCGTCGCGGACGCTCACTTCCAGGACCTGGGCGATACCGGCGCCCGCCACGCACAGCCCGTACATCGTCGCCGAATCCGTGACGAGGATCGGACCCGTCGTATCGACGGTGGTGACCTTTCCGGGGCGGTGAAACTCCCACTCGAAAGGCCGCCGGGTCACCGGGTCGCGGAACTGGAGGCATTGATGAGCCAGCAGGTCCTTCGGTGCGCGTGGCGTACCGTGCGCGGCCAGGTATGACGGCGCGGCCACCGTCAGCACGCGCGTGTCGAGGAGCTTGCGCGCCACCAACGACGACGACTCCGGCACGCCGAAGCGCACCGCGACATCGATACCCTCGGCGATCAGGTCGCCGATGTCATCGCGGGTGACGATCTCGATCTCCAGTTGCGGGTGCTCCGCGAGAAAGCCCGTGAGGCTTGGTGCGACGACCAGCCGCGAGAACATCGGATCGAGGCTGACCCGTAGCCGTCCACGCACGGCCTGCGAATCGCCCGCGGCGGAAATCGCGGCTTCCTCGATGCCCGACAGCAACGGCCCGACCTGGGCGACGAGGCGCTCGCCTTCGTCCGTGAGGTGGACCGAGCGCGTGGTTCGCTGCAGCAGGCGCACTCCGAGCCGCGCCTCCAGTCGGCCGATCGCGCGGCTGACCCCGGAGGGCGAAAGGCCCAGGGCATCGGCGGCGCGGGCGAAGTTGCCGGTCTCCACGACGGCAACGAGAACGCTGAGGTTGCCGAGCAGGCGGCTGTCGGTGGACATGGTGGCGACTCGTGAGCGTATGTCACGAACGATCCGCCGGTCACGCGCCCCAGTCAATAACTGCCAGGGTCAGAACCAGAGCCGGACGCCCGCCACCCAGCGCCGGTCCGTGATCCGTCGGCCCTGTTCCGCGGCGAGGTCAGCGGTACCGCCGGTGAGGTGCTCCCACGCCACGCCGACATACGGCGCGAACGTGCGCGTGAACTCGTAACGCAGCCGGAGACCGCCCTCCACCGACGAGATGCCGGAGCGCAGCAGGCGCCGCGCATCGTCCTTGCCGTAGGCGTTCACTTCGAGCTCCGGCTGCAGGATCAGGCGCTGCGTGATCCGCAGTTCGTACTCGGCGCGCACGCGCGCCGCCGTGCGGCCGCCCTGCCCCACATATGCCGTCGCCTCGAGTTCGAACCAGTACGGCGCGAGCCCCTGCAGGCCGAACGCCGCCCACTGGCGCTTCGGGCCTTCGCCAAAATCGCTGCGCACGCCAAGCTGCGTGTCCCAGAAGGTCGCGACGGCGTGGCTCCAGAGCAGCTCCACGTCGCCATCGCGCAGCCGGCCATCCTCGCGTTCGCCCTCGCTGCGCAGCCACAGCTTGTTTGCGTCATTCCCGTACCAGCCTTCGGCTTCCCACGACTGGCCGTGACCGCCCTGCCCCGCGAACGCTTCCAGCCGGTCCAGCAGCAGCGTGGCGCTGGGCGCGGTGTCATCCATGTCATGCATCGCCATCCCGTGCATGGCCGATGGCGCGATACCGTCGGAGTAGTCGGGGTTTCGGGCGTCGGCCGGCGCCGAACCGCCCTGCATCGGGCCCATCTTCATGCTGCCCATGTCGTGCGTCGCCGGCATGTCGCCCATGGCATGGCCTGCATGCGGGTCCTGCACCGGGGACGGCGTAGCGGGCGTCGCGGGTGCCGGCTCGGTGGGTGGCGTATCGGCGTGATGCATGCCGGCATGGTCCATGCCGCTCATCGCCGGCATCTCCTGCGCAGCCGCGGCGAAGGGCCACAAGGCAACGACGAGCCACGCGCGCCTCACGACACCACCACTTCGCGGAACATGCCCGCTTCCATGTGGAACAGCATGTGGCAGTGGAACGCCCAGCGCCCCGGGTTATCGGCGGTCACCGCGTAACTCACCTGCTGCGCCGGCTGCACGTTCACCGTGTGCTTGCGCACCTGGAATGCACCGTCGGGCGTCTCCACCTCGCTCCACATGCCGTGCAGGTGGATGGGGTGGTTCATCATCGTATCGTTCACCAGGGTGACGCGCAGGCGTTCGCCCTGGCGGAGGTGCACCGGCTTCGCCTCGGAATATTTCTGCCCATCGAAGCCCCACGCGAAACGCTCCATGTTCCCCGTGAGATGCAGTTCGATCGTACGCGCCGGCTCGCGTGTATCGATCGGCCCACCGACCGTGTGCAGGTCGGCATAGGTGAGCACGCGGTGCTTGCGGTCGCGCAGCCCGACACCGGGGTCGTCGAGGTTCGTGCGCGGCATGTCGACGTGCATGTCCGTGTTCGGCCCGTACTCCGTGCTCGCATGGTGCGCCATGACCATGCCGCCATCGGTGGCGTCGTCCGCCATGGAACCCATCATGTCGCGCATGGCCAGGCGAGGGCGCGCATCGAGCGCGGGCACGGCGGCCTGCATGCCCGCGCGTGGCGCAAGCGTGGCGCGCGCGTAGCCGGAGCGATCGATCGATTGCGCGAACAGCGTGTACGCGCGGTCGTCCGTCGGCGTGACGATGACATCGTACGTCTCCGCCGCTGACAGGCGCAGTTCGTCCACATCGACCGGCACGATGTCCTGCCCGTCCGCCGCGACCACCTGCATGCGCAGGCCCGGTATGCGCAAGTCGAAGATCGAATTGGAGGAGCCGTTGATGAGGCGCAGGCGCACGCGCTCCCCGGGCCGGAATTCGCCCGTCCAGTTGCCTGCGGGCGCGGTGCCGTTCACGAGATAGGTATAGGTCGCGGCGGAAACGTCTGCCAGGTCGGTAGGATTCATCCGCATCTGGTTCCACATGCGGCGCATGGCCACCGCGTCGTGGAAGCCCTTCTCGCTTGCGTCGCGCAGGAAACCGGCAAGCGTCGGCTGACCGTAGTTGTAGATGTCGGAGCGCGTGCGCAGCTTCGCGTACACGCTCTCCGGATCTTCATCCGTCCAGTCGCTGAGCAGGATCACGTGCTCGCGATCGGCCGGGTAGCGTTCGCCACCCGCGGGCTCGATCACGATGGCGCCGTACAGGCCGCTTTGTTCCTGGAACCGGCTGTGTGCGTGGTACCAGTAGGTACCCGCCTGTTTCGCGGGAAAGCGGTACGTGAACGTGTTGCGCGCGCCGATGCCATCGAAGCTGAGGCCCGGGACGCCATCCTGGTTCGCCGGCACGACCAGTCCGTGCCAGTGGATGGAGGTCACGCTATCGAGCTGGTTCTCGACGGCGATCACGACATCGTCGCCCTCGCGCCAGCGGAGCGTCGGGCCGGGCACGCCACCGTTCACCGTGACGGCCTTTCGCGCGCGTCCCGTGAAGTCGACAGCCGCCTCACGCACGGCGAGCCGGAAGGCCGGGCCCTGCAACGCCGCCATGCGCGGCATGACCCGGTCGGGCTGGCCCGCGCGGACGACACCTGCGGCCAGGCCCACCCCGGCAACCGCCAGGCCCTGGACAAAGCGGCGGCGCGAGGGATCAAACGGGGCAAGACGGCGGCCGTGCATGGCGTGCGAGGATCCGGTGGGCGTGGCGGGATGCCGAGCGTAGCGAGCCCCCGCACCTGCCGACAACTCTGGATCAGGCTCCGTGCGGGCTGCACGGCCTGTTCACCGCCACCCGCCAATCATCGCGAGCATGAGCCTGCAGGACTACCGGAAGAAGCGCGACTTCACCCGGACGCGCGAACCCGCGCCCGAGGGCAGCGCGCGCGGTGGCCGCGCGATCTTCGTCGTGCAGTTGCACCACGCCTCGCGCCGCCACTTCGATTTCCGCTTGCAGGTCGGTGACGTGCTGCGCAGCTGGGCGGTGCCGAAGGGCCCGAGCTACGACCCGAAGGTGAAGCGCCTCGCCGTCGAAGTGGAAGACCA
>NZ_JBQCFT010000061.1:0-13619 GCF_051958795.1 Luteibacter sp.
AACCCGTTCCTCCCGCCGCTTCGCCCCGTTTGCAGGCCCATCCGGCCGCCGACCTCGCGGCGGTCAGGGCCCAACAGGCACGCGCGAATGGCTACGGTTGGGTCAACGCCGAGCACACCGTGGCCCGGGTCCCCGTGGAGCGCGCCATGGCGATCCTGGCCCGGGAGAAACAGCCGTGATGGCCTATCGCGCTCTCGCCTGGATCGTCCTCGCCCTGGCGGCCTTCGCGGCCCACGCGGGCTCACCGCTGCCACCGCCGGCGGACCTCAAAGAACGCGTCGCGTTCGAGCAACACCTCAGGCGGCCCATGCCCGTCAACACGCCGCTGGTCGATGCCGACGGACACCCTACCCGCCTCGCGGCCATAGCAGCCGGCAAGCCGCTTGTCGTGGCATTCGGCTACTACCGCTGCCCGAACCTGTGCGATGTCACCTTGCATGCCCTCGCCCACGCGGTGGCGGGGATGAAGCTGTCGCCGGCGGACGACTATCGCATCGTCTTCATCAGCATTGATCCGCGCGAAACACCGGCCGACGCACGCAAGGCGCGGCGCATGCTCGCGGCGATGGGCCCCGGTGGTCATGTCGAGGACTGGACATTTGCCACGGCGACGCCGGCGGCCATCGGCCAGCTCACTGATGCCGCCGGTTTTCGCTATTTCTACGATGCACGAAACAAGCAGTTCGCCCACCCGGCGGGGGCCATTATCCTCACCGGCCAGGGACGCATCGCTCAGTACTTCTTCGGCGTGAGTTACCCGTCTCGCTCGCTGTCGCTCGCCCTGATCGACGCTTCACGCGGCCAGATCGGTACGGTCCTCGACCAGCTGGTGCTTTTTTGCTGCGGTTACGACCCCGCGACGGGCCGCTACAGTCTGTTGGTCTCACGTTTGATGATGGTGCTGGGCTGCGGGTTTGTCATCGTCATGCTCGTGCTGTGGTGGCGCCTGCGCGGGAGATCCGCATGACGTTGTTGCCGCGCGCATCCAACTTCGGTACGGAAATCGATTCGCTGTTCAATGCGCTGCTTGGGCTGAGCGTCGTCGTCATCCTGGCCGTGTTCATCACGATGATCGTCTTCACCGTGCGCTTCCGACGGGGCCGTGACGTGGATCGAAGCGGCGAGTCACACCGGCAATTGGGCATCGAGCTGACCTGGACACTGGTCCCCTTGGCGCTGTTCGTCGGTATTTTCGTCTGGAGCATTCGCCTCTGGGTCGACTTGCGCACGCCGCCACGCGATGCCGAGGTGGTGTATGTCATCGGCAAACAGTGGATGTGGGAATTCGAGCACCCTGGCGGCCAGCGGGAAATCAATACGCTGCATCTGGCCACTGGCCAGCCGATCCGGCTGGTGATGACTTCTCAGGACGTGATCCACGACGTGTCCATTCCTGCCTTTCGCGTCAAACAGGATGTCCTGCCGGGGCGTTATACGGACGAATGGTTCACCCCGACCCGACCGGGCACGTACGACCTTTTCTGCGCCGAATACTGCGGAACCGATCATTCCCGCATGGGCGGGACGGTGGTGGTGCAAAGCCCGCAGGACCACGCCGCCTGGCTGGCCGGCCATGGGACACAGACTCTGGCGATGCAGGGCCGCACCCTGTTCACGCGCTATGGCTGCGCCGGTTGCCACGATCCCGGAGCGGCCGTGCATGCCCCCGCGCTGAATGGCCTGTTTGGCAGCACCGTGCCTCTTGCCGATGGCCGCCAGGTGCGAGCCGACGACCGCTATTTGCACGACAGCATCACCCTGCCTGCCAGCGACGTGGCGGCAGGCTATGCGCCTATCATGCCCAGTTACCAGAACCGCATCAGCGAGGCGGACATCCTCGCCCTCATCGCGTACCTGAAAGTCCGCGGCACGGACCAGGAGCCTGCCCATGCCCGCTGAACATGCCACACCGAGCTATCTGGTCGATGGCTCGACCCTGCGCTCGTGGCTGCTGACGCACGACCACAAACGCATTGCCATTCTGTACGCGGTGGCGATCACCTTCTTCTTCATCCTCGGTGGCCTGGCCGCCGCGCTGATCCGACTGGAACTGGCAACCCCGCAGGGGGACATCATCAGTGCGGAAACCTACAACAAGACCTTCACCTTCCACGGTGTGGTCATGGTGTGGTTCTTCCTGATTCCCTCGATCCCCAACACGCTGGGTAACTTCCTCCTGCCCCTGATGATCGGCGCACGCGATGTCGCCTTCCCCCGGCTGAACCTGTTCAGCTGGTACCTGTACATGGCGGGCGGCTTATTCACCGTCGCGTGCCTGCTGTTGGGCGGGGTGGACACCGGCTGGACGTTCTACACCCCGTTCTCGACCTTGTTCTCCAATTCCCACGTCGTGCTGGCTGTCGTGGGCGTGTTCATCGTGGGCTTCTCCTCGATCCTCACGGGCCTGAATTTCATCGTCACCATCCATACGATGCGCACCCGGGGCATGACCTGGTTCCGACTGCCACTCTTCGTTTGGTCGATGTACGGCGTGTCACTGGTCATGATGCTGGCCACACCCGTGCTTGCGATGACCCTGGCCCTGCTTGCAGCCGAGCGACTGTTTGGCGTAGGAATCTTCGACCCGTCGCTTGGAGGTGACCCGGTCCTCTTCCAGCACTTTTTCTGGTTCTACTCGCATCCGGCGGTGTACATCATGGTGCTGCCGTCCATGGGCGTGGTGAGCGAACTCATCACCGCCAGCGTGCGCCGCCGCATCTTTGGCTACCGTTTCATGGTGTACTCGATCATCGGCATTGCCGTGGTCGGTTTTCTCGTCTGGGGTCACCACATGTTCGTGGCAGGCCAGTCCATGTATGCCAGCATCGTCTTCTCGATCCTGAGTTTCATCATCGCGGTGCCGTCCGCCATCAAGGTCTTCAACTGGACGGCGACGCTCTACAAGGGCGATATCGCCTTCGGCGCGCCCATGATCTATGCGCTGGGCTTCGTCGGCCTGTTCATGATTGGCGGACTCACCGGTCTGTTCCTTGCCGCCACCGCGCTCGATGTCACCCTGACCGACACCTACTTCGTGGTGGCCCACTTCCACTACATCATGGTCGGTGGCGCGGTGATGGCCTACCTGGGTGGTATCCACTTCTGGTGGCCCAAGATCACCGGTCGGATGTATTCCGAGGCATGGGCCCGGTTTGCCGCGATCCTGATGTTCCTGGGCTTCAACCTGACGTTTTTCCCGCAGTTCATCGCAGGCGCCGAAGGGATGCCGCGGCGCTACTACCAGTACCCGCCCGAATACGCGCTGCTCAACGTCCTCTCGTCCGCCGGTGCCGTATTGCTGGCTGCGGCGTACATCCTGCCGATCGGGTACTTCCTCTGGTCGATGCGCTATGGGAAAGAGGCCACGGCCAACCCTTGGGAGGCGGCAGGCCTTGAGTGGACGACAGTGTCGCCCCCGCCCACACATAACTTCGACACGCCCGTCGTCGTCACCGACGGGCCCTACGCGTACGACCATCCATGACACCCCGTCCCAGCCACCTCGCCGAGCAGTTCGACGACGCCTTGCAGCAACGCGACGCGTCGACGCTAGGCATGTGGGCGTTCCTGGCAACGGAAATCCTGTTCTTCGGGGTGCTCTTTGCCGGTTACACGGTGATGCGCCTTCTGTGGGGGGATGCCTTCGCCGCCGCGAGCCGGCACACGGACCCTTGGCTGGGCGCCATCGAGACTGGCATCTTGCTGGTGAGCAGTTTCACCATGGTGATGGCGATCCGAGCGGTGCAGATCGCCCGACCGCGCGCAGCGTTGTTGCTTCTGCTCGTCACTGCGCTGCTCGGTGTGGCGTTCCTGGCCGTGCATGGCCTCGAATATGTCGACGACTACCGTGCGGGCGTAATCCCAGGCGTGCGCTATGACGAGCCTGGGGTCACCGGCGTGCACGAGAAGCTGTTTTTCCTCTTGTACTACGTGACCACGCTCTTTCACGGGCTGCACGTCTTCATCGGCGTCGTCCTGGTGACGGTGATGGCCGTCCGCGTCCGGCGCGGCGCCTTGAGTCCCAGGTACTACACGCCGCTCGAAGTGGTGGGCTTGTACTGGCACCTCGTGGACATCGTGTGGATTTTTGTCTTCCCGCTCTACTACCAGGTGGGTCGCTCGTGAGCGCGGTCGTTCCCAAAGCACGGCGGTTTGTCTTTGCCCTCCTGGCGCTGGCGGCCCTGCTCACGGCCAGCGTTGTGCTCTCACGCATGCGATTGGGGCCATGGAATCCCGTGCTGTCCGTGGGGATCGCCTGCGCGAAGGCTGCGATTGTGGTGATCGTGTTCATGCGCCCCGGTGAAGGCGGGCCGAGCGCCCGCTTCGCGCTCGCATTTGGCATCATCTGGGTCGGCATCCTGATCATGCTGACCCTCAGTGACTTCCTGCTCCGGACGAATTAGCCCGCACGACGAATCCGTACGGGCACGCCTTTTGCCGCCGGCGTCTTCGATGCCTCGTCGTGGTACCAAAGTGGCACCAGAGGATTCATTTCCGGGTAATAACCGCCGACGCAGCCTCTGGGAAGTTTGAACGCCGTCACCGTGAGGCCGGACACTTCCCTTACCACGCCGTCGCCTGCATCGGTGACCAGGGCCACCACGTCGCCGGGACGCACACCCTGCCCGGCCATGTCGTCCGGCGCCATGAGAAGCACCATGCGTGAGCCTTCCAGCCCGCGCAGGCGATCGCTGAATCCGTAGATCGTCGTGTTGAACTGGTCGTTCGAACGCATGGTGATGAGGTGCAGCCGGCCTTCCGCATCACCGATGCCCAGGGCGGTCTGGACAGTGGGTGTGGTGAATTCCGCCGTGCCGCTTTCCGTTTTCCATTGGCGTTCGTGGGCGGGGTTGCCTCGGTAGAAGCCGCCGTTGTGAAACATCCGCGCCGAGTAGTCGCGGAACATATCCGGGTAGGTCGCCTCGATCAACGACCGGATCCGCGTGTAGTCCTGGCCCCAACTCAGCCAGGGCCGCTTCGGATGCGCGGGCAGCAATGCGTTCGCCATGCCGGCAACGATCGCCGTCTCCGAACGCAGGTGCGCACTGGCGGGCGTGGCATGCCCCATGGAGCCGTGGATATGGCTGAAGCTGTCCTCGATGGACACGGCCTGGGGAACACCCGCCTGGACGTCGGTCTCGGAGCGGACCAGGCACGGCAGCAGATAACTGGCCTTGCCGTGCACCACGTGGCTACGGTTGAGCTTGGTGGCGACGTAGACGGTGAGGTCCAGGCTCTGCCAGGCCGGTTCCATGGCATCACGGTCGGGTATCGCGCGCACGAAGTTACCGCCCAGGCCGACGAACGCCTTGACCGACCCGTCTTGCACGCCCTCGCACACTTCGACCGTGGTCCGGCCTTTCTTTCGCGGCGGCTCGAACGCGAATAGTTCCGCGAGGCGATCCAGCGGCACCAGCTCGGGCTTTTCGGAAATGCCGACCGTGCGCTGACCCTGCACATTGGAATGGCCACGCACCGGACAGATCCCCGCGCCCTCGCGCCCGATGTTTCCGCGCAGAAGCAGCAGATTGACCAGCATGCCGATGCTTTGCGATCCATGGACGTGCTGGGTCAGCCCCATGCCGTAGACACCGATCACATTGCGGGACTGAACGTAGACATCGGCCGCTGCCTCGAGATCGGACCGGGTAAGCCCGGAGTGCCGTTCGATGTCCTCCCACGATGCCTGCGCGGCTGCCGCGGCAAACGTCTCAAGCCCTGTCGTGTGTTCTTCGATGAACGCGCGATCCAGAAGGCCTTCGGCGCCCGCGTGACGCTGCGCAGCGTCGCTCGCGAACACGTGCTTGCAGATCCCCATCAAAGCGGCGATGTCGCCACCCGGCCGGACCTGAAGGTACATGTGCGACAGGTCGGTTGGTGTCTGCGTCACCATCTGCAGGGGATTCTGCGGATTGATGAAATGCAGCAAGCCGGCCTCCCGGACCGGATTGAAGGTAATGATCTTGCAGCCGCGCTTCACGGCGTCCTGCAGGGGATGAAGAAATCGGGGGCTATTGGAGCCGGGATTCTGGCCGAAGTAGAAGATGGCGTCGCAGTGTTCAAAGTCCTCAAGGACACAGGTTCCCACCGGCGAGCCGGTCACCTTTTTGAGCCCCACCGACGTCGTTTCGTGACACATGTTTGAGCTGTCGGGCAGATTATTGTTGCCGTAGACGCGAGCCATCAAAGCATACAGAAAGGACGCTTCCAGCGACGCTTTCCCGGACGCATAAAACACCGCCTCTGGTGGCGACAGTGCATTGAGCGCCGATGCGATGCCTTCATAGGCCTCGTCCCAGGTGCAGGCCACGTACCGGTCGGTGGATGGATCGTAGCGTAAGGGCTCGGTTAGCCGGCCGACCATCTCCAGGTCGTAGTCCTGCCAGCTGCGTAATTCGGTGACGGTGTGCGCCTGGAAGAACGACGGCGTGCAGCGATCGCTTGTCAACTCCCATATCGTCGACTTCGCGCCGTTCTCGCAAAACTCGAACAAATGAGGGCTAGCCGGCTTGCCCCACGCGCAGGAGGTGCACATGAAACCACGCGGCTTGTTCTGTCGCCGCAGGGTCTCGACGGCCCCCACGGGACGCTCCCGCGCGTAAACCTTGCCCATGCCGGAGACGGAGCCCCACCCACCCGCGGTCTCGTCCCCCGGGGTGGCGTCGGCCGCGTCGGTACGATCTGTCATCGGACAATCTCCTGCCTACCGCACGCCTTCGTCGCGCTTTGACGCCTTGTCCATTTTCTTCTCGCCCTTTTGAATCTTGGCGTCGCGTTTGTCCTGCTGGGGCTTGTCCTGTTTAGCGACGTAGTTGAGGTTGCGATCGCCGGACTGCACCTTATGCTCCTGGTCTGCCATGTCGGTCTCCTCAGCCTTGGTCTTCGTTGTCATGCTCTTGCTGCGGCGACTCCTTGGGTGCCGGCTTCTTTTCCACACGGTTGGACGTGCCCTCGTCGTATTGATGAGGTGACGTGTCGGCTGGTCCCGTCAGGTCGGTTTTCGTTCCGGGGTTTTCCTGGCTCACGGCGTTCTCCACTGGTCATGCGGCGACCATGGCCCTCGGAACGCATGGGCGGTGTTGAGTTTTGGTCCAATGCCGTTCACGTTACGTCGACCATACGGTAGACGCCGATGGGCGCCCGGCGCGAGCCGCAGCGCAGAAGCGATTTCGGCAGGCAGTTGCTCAGGAAGCCAAGGGCGCCATGACAAGGAGCCCATGGCATGGGCGGTTGCGTGGGCACAGCGGTCACGGGATTCGATCAGCGGCCGAACGCACGCTCTAGGCTGACCGCGGTTGTGCGCAGGCTCGCCGTCCTTCAGAGCGCCCACGCTTGGTCACCCAGGTGGGGGTCGCGCGCTGTCACGCTATGTCTTGCGACATTCGGGCCCGTACCAAGCATTGTTCTCGGTGCCCAGGCGGTTTTCCATCGTCGACGTGGCGCAGACCGGGAACCGCTCATCCCCGTTGCGACCGATGCTGCGTGCCTTCATTGCGTCACTCCGGTCGTTGTCCGTGGCCTGATCTCGCGACGTGTGTCTCGCGCTATGCAGTCAGCGTAACCCTGCGTTCCCGGCTGGTATCCGTAGCCGGCATATTTGTGCTGGTCGGCCGCCCGATTCTGCCGGGCCACATCGGCCTGGCGGCCGCCGACGGCGCTCATCATCAAGCTAGCAAAAAGGACGTGCACGAAACACATCATCATCGATCCTCCGTCGGTTACGTCGGCTTTCGGTACTGCCTTCGTTGCCTTCGCCAATGGCGGCCCGGCGTGTGGTGGTTGCGAACCGAGAGCGCCGCCGCGCCGGATGCCAAGGTGGCGGTGATCGACGCCGGAAACCCCACCCAGGTGCAGGGGACGCCTGCCGTTCGACGCGGCCGTCACCATGGCCTTGCGAGGCTCGCCTCTCCCAGCCACCGCCAGGAGAATCCCATGGATGCCATCACCCTCTTGAAGCAGGACCACGCGCTCGTCAAGGAACTGCTCAGTTCGCTCGCCGACTCGACCACCCGCGCGGTAAAGAAACGCGGCGAGTTGCTCCAGCAAATCGCCATCAACTTGAAGGCGCACACAACCATCGAGGAGGACATCTTCTACCCGGCCTTCAAAGCCGCCGGTCAGAAGGAAGAAGCCAAGATGTATTTCGAGGCGTTGGAGGAGCACCGCGCGGCCGAGGATCTGGTGCTCCCGGACCTGCTCAGTACGGATCCATCGACCGAGCAGTTCTCGGGGCGGGCGAAGGTGCTGAAGGAGCTCATCGAGCATCACATCGAGGAGGAGGAAAAGGAGATGTTCAAGGACGCGAAGAAGCTGCTCAGCAAGGCCGAGCTTACCGAGCTGGGTCAGGCCATGGCCGCTCGTAAGGAAGTACTCATCGCCGAGTTGAAGCGGGCCTGACGACGTTTCTGCTCTTTTCCCTAGCGCGGCTCCGTGCCGGATGAGGTACATCGGCGGCCAGTCGTCGTCCTAGCAAAGGGCGACGACTGGGATGGCTATCATAGGTTCTACACACTGGGCGTCCTGCGCGCGGGGTCGGGCCAAAACCGTGGTGCGCCGCGCCTGCCCGTTCCGCTCGCGCCGCCCGGGCCTGGGTCCCACCTCAACCGGCCAGCCATACCCGTAGCAACGAAAGCAGCTTGTCCACATCCAGCGGCTTAGCCATGTAATCGTTGGCACCGGCCGCCAGACACTGCGCCTGGTCATCGGCCATGGCTTTGGCGGTCAGCGCGATGATCGGCACCCTGGTCCAGCGCGGGTTCTGGCGGATCTCTCGCATCGCGGTCAGGCCATCCTTGACCGGCATCATGATGTCCATCAGCACCAGATCGACCGGAGGCTCCGCGGCGTCAGCCAATGCATCGATGGCCTCCTGGCCGTTGCGTGCGATCGTCACGCTGCAGCCGTGCGGCTCAAGCACATTCATCAGCGCGAACACGTTGCGCACGTCGTCCTCGGCCAGGAGGATCCGCTTGCCCTCCAGCACCGCGTCACGATCCTTGGCCAAGCGGATCATGCCCTGCTGGCTCTCGGGCAAGTCCTGGATGACCCGGTGCAGAAACAGGGTCACCTCATCGAGCAAGCGCTCGGGCGAGCGCGCGCCCTTGATGATGATCGAGCGCGAATATCGGCGCAGGCGCTGCTCTTCGGCAGCCGACAGCTCGCGCCCGGTGTAGACGATAACCGGCGGGAACGCGTGGCTTTGGCTCGTACTCAAGGTTTCCAATAGGGCAAACCCGGAGGTGTCGGGCAACGACAGGTCCAGGACCATGCAGTCGAAGGTTTGATGAGCCAGCTGTTCGAGGCATTCGGCCGCGGTGCGCGCGCCGACGGTCTCCACCTCGGCGGAGTTCAGTAGACGGCTGACCGCGTCCAGTTGCACCGCATCGTCTTCGACGACGAGGACGCGCCGCGGCCGCAGCGACAGCCGGCGCTCAAGCGAGATCAGCGCATCGGTCAAGGCTTCGGAAGTCACCGGCTTGACCAGGTAGCCCATCGCACCCAGCGACAGGGCGGCGTGCGCGTGGTCGGTTGCCGACACCATATGCACGGGAATATGTCGCGTGCGCATGTCGTGCTTAAGGATGTCCAGTACATACAGGCCCGATTGGTCCGGAAGGCCGATGTCCAGCACGACCGCGTCGGGCAGCTGCTCCCGCGCCAGGCGCAGGCCGTCGGCCGCGGAACCTGCGACGAGCGTGGCGAAGCCCAACGCTTCGGCGCGCTCGCCAACGATGTCGGCAAAGACCGGCTCGTCTTCGATGATGAGGATCAGCCGTCCGTCCGGTCGTGCGGGTGCCGCTCGCTCCCCAGCCGTCGGCGCGGGCGACGGCGGCGGTGGCACCGGTGCGGCCGGTAGCGCGTGCGCCTGAAGCGCCGGTGAGCTGCGTCCAGCGGTATGCGTTGCGGCCGTGGCCGATAGACGCGTGGCGATCGACAGGCTGAACGTACTACCCTGCCCCGGCACACTCGCCACGGTGATCTCACCCCCCAGGCGATGGGCCAGCTCCTGCGAAATCGACAGGCCCAAACCGGTGCCGCCGAAGCGGCGGCTGATCGAGCCGTCGGCCTGCTGGAAGGCGCCGAAGATCCGCGCCTGCTGGTCCGCCGGGATGCCAATACCGGTGTCGATTACATCAAAGCGCATCCGACCTCCCCGCTCGGCGCGCACGTGCACGCTCACGCTACCGGTGTCAGTGAACTTGATCGCGTTTGCGAGCAGGTTCTTCAGGACCTGCTCGATCCGCTGGCGGTCGCTCTCGATGACTGGCGGGCAATCCGGATCGACGGCGACACTCAACGTCAGCCCCTTGTCCTGGGCGATGGGTTCGAACAGCGCGGAAAGGTCCGCCACCAGGCGCTCGACGGTCAAAGGCTCCGCATGGAGCTCGACATGACCGGCCTCGATCTTGGAAAGATCCAGAATGTCGTTAATCAGGGTGAGTAGGTCAGTGCCCGAGGCGTGGATGGTGTGAGCGAACTTGACCTGTTCCTCGGTCAGGTTGCCTTGCGCGTTGTCGGCCAGGAGGCGCGACAGGATCAGGGCCGAATTGAGCGGCGTGCGCAATTCGTGCGACATGTTGGCCAGAAACTCGCTCTTGTACTGGCTGGCCTTCTGCACCTCCTGGGCCTTCGCATCCATCGCCAGGTTCGCCGCAGCCAAGGCGTCGCGCTGCGCGGCCAACTCGTCGGTCTGCTCAGAGAGTTGCACGTTAGTCTGCTCCAGCTCGGCCTGCTGGCTCTCCAGCTCCGCCTGCGAGACGCGCAAGGCCTGGCTTTGCTCTTCCAGTTCCTCGTTGGAAACGCGCAGCTCCTCGCTCTGGGTCTGCAATTCCTCGGCCTGACGCTGGGTTTCTTCCAACAGCCGGGCCAGGTCAGCGCGGTAGGCGGCCGACCGCAGCGCCACAGCGATCGCGGCGGAGGCCTGATCGAGCAGCTCGATGACTTCTTCCGCCACCGGCCGGAAGAAGCCTAGTTCGATGACGCCTTGCACGCGGCCCTCGCTGATCGCCGGAGCGATCACCAGATGCCGCGGCGGCGCCTCGCCCAGTGCGGACCCGATGCGGAAGTACGCCTCCGGTACATCGTGAATGACCAGCGGCCGTGCATCGGCCACGGCGCGACCCAGCAGGCTGCTGTCAGCCGTCATGTCATGCACCGCCGCGGTGCCGGCCAGGCCGGTCGTGGCGAGCGGAACCAGTCGGCCACGCTCCGCGGCGAAGGCCACCGCAGCCTGCGCGCCCGACAGGCGCGTCAAGACCCCAACGACGGCGCGTCCGAGCTCCTCGGCCGACGGATCGCCTGCGAGCACATTGGACAGTTCCAGACGGCCGGCCTGCAGCCAGGCCTCGCGCTTCCGTGCGCGGTTGGTGCGGCGGATCACGACGCCAACGAACAGAGTCAGTCCGACGCCCAGCAACGCACTGGCGGCGCCCGAGATCAGGGCGGTGGCGTAGGCACGTTCCATCTCGGCAAGCCGCCGCGCGCGCTGTTCGGCTTCCGCCGCGCCCATCGCGGCCAAGCGTGCGCGGATGTCGTCCATCGCCGTCTTGCCGCGGTCGGAATTGACCACCGCGAGGGCGGCTTCCAGGCCTTGCTTGCGACGCAGCGCGATGGTCTGGGCCAGTTCGTCGAGCTTGTCCCCGGTGCGGGCCTTCAGCTCGACCAGCCTGGCCACCTGCGCCGGATCGTCCGACATCGCCGCACGCGCGACGTCAAGACGCCCCGGGATGACGCCGACCGCAGCGCGGTAAGGCTCCAGGTAGCCCTCGTTGCCGGTGAGCAGGTACCCACGCTGGCCAGTCTCGGCGTCCTGCAGGCTCGACAAGACGTTGGTTAGCGCCGCGACTGCCTCGTGCGAGCGCATGACGTTGGCATTGCCGGTGCGGATGGTTTGCACGTTGATCGCGGCCAGCCAACCGCTGGCGACAAAGAACAGGATCACCGTGGCCAGAGCCAGCCAGGTGCGGCCGTCGGCGCGAGACGTTCGGGAGAAGGTCGTCGTGGGCATGCTCATGAGGATCGCTAGCGGAGGGCAACCCCTTACCGTACCACGTTAGCCTGTGGCGTCCGATGACCCTAGCGATGGGGGACTGGTAAGGACGCGGTCGGCGGTGGGCAGACACGACCATGCGCGATCCGGGCAAGCAGGGGCGCAAGCTATGAGGATCGTGCCAAGGCCTAGGTGGAGTGACGCGCTGAGCCGCTCGAAAGCTACGAGAAAGGTTGAAGGCGTCTATACACTAGGCGTTTCGTTCGGGAGATCGCGCGGTGACTAAGGCCTCACTTTTCAATCGTCTGACCACCTGGGCGGCGAGCGCGGCCGGGTCGCCGACGGCGTCCATCGGTGCCGCCGCCCTCGTGGCCGTGTGGGCCGCTTGTGGCCCGGCCTTCCACTACAGCGAAACCTGGCAGCTGGTGATCAACACCGGCACCACCATCGTCACTTTCCTGATGGTGTTCCTGATTCAAAGCTCTCAAAACCGCGATGCATGCGCGGTGCATCTGAAGCTGGACGAGATCATCAGCGCTCTTAAGCATGCCAACGACGAACTGATGGACCTGGAAGGTCTCGACCAGGCCACGCTCGACAAGTTACGAAAGACCTATGTGCGCAAAGCCGCTCAGGCGCGCAGCAATGCGCCGGAGGACCACGCGGCGGTGCCGCCGGCCGACGCAGCCGACCCGGCCGCCTCGGCGTAGCACGACGGTGAGCATGCCAGCCCTGCTGGACGCCGCACGGCAAGACCCGTCAACTCAGCGTCAGCGCGTCGTGCGTCTGGTCCTTCCACCGGGCCGGCCGATGCATGGCCCACTCCATCTCCCGTGCGATCGCATCGCTGATCGGCGCGCCCTGCAGCAGCCGTGCCAGTTCGTCGCCATGCAATCCCCCAAGGATCTGCGCCGACAACCGAACCCGATGTACGCGGGCGTGACGCCGCGACGCGCAGCCCGCCCGTCAGCAGGCGCTGAACGTTTGCCCCTTCCTCCGAAGATGCCATGACCGATACCCCGTCCTCGTCGAGCGCACCTTGGTGGAAACGACTCGGTGGTGGCCTGGTCACCGGCGCGGCCGATGACGACCCCAGCGGCGTGCCGACTTATTCGCAGGTAGGTGCACAGTTCGGTTTTGCCACGCTGTGGACCCTGCTCCTGGCCTTGCCGCTGATGATCGGGATCCAGCTCATCAGCGCGCGCATTGGCCGGGTCACGGGCCGTGGCCTGGCTGACAACATGACGCGAAACTTCCCGGTGCCCTGGGTCTGGGTTCTCGCCAGCCTGCTGGTCGTGGCCAATGTCATCAACATCGGTGCGGATTTGGGTGCGATGGGTGCGGCGGTCAACCTGCTGGTCGGTGGTCCGATCCTGTTGTACGCGTGCGTGCTCGCCGTGGCGTCGACCGTTCTCCAGGTGTACGTGCCCTTCAACCGTTACGCACCGATCCTGAAGTTCCTCGCCTTGAGCCTTCTTACCTATGTGGCGACGGTTTTTGCGGTGAAGGTGCCCTGGGGCGATGCGCTGAAGGGAACGATTCTGCCGGCCTTCCACGGCACGGCGGCCTACGCTACCGCCGTCGTCGCGATCCTGGGCACCACGATCAGCCCTTATCTGTTCAGCTGGCA
>NZ_JBQCFT010000062.1:0-22809 GCF_051958795.1 Luteibacter sp.
TGGTCTCGTTGTCGTCGACGGCGCCCGACTCGAGGCAGCGGGAGCGGACGAGGTAGCCTTCGCTTCGCTCAAACTCGGTGAGGTTGCGGCGAATACGGAACCTCCATTGGGATCCTGAGCGATAGATGCGCACTGGTTGTAGTAAGAGGTCAGTACTTTGCAGTTCTTCGATCCGTCTGCGCTGCAATCCGCGAGCGCCGCGTTCGTTGCGCGATTCTTGCTTGTCGCGTCCGCTGAAAATCCTGCCGATCCCGTGTCTGCGTCGAGGGCGAATGCCCCCCAGCGGTCTGCGTAAATGGGTTCCGCTTCGGGCCGGGTGGTGGTGGAGTCGGCTGGCCCTTGGTAGTACGGGGAGTTCGGCTGATTCGGCGGAATACAACCTGGATTTCCTGCCGCGGGAATTCCAGGCGCGCACTGGGCGTGCGCTGACGTTGCTGCAAACAGCAGAAGAATGATCAATGTGTAAAGTCGAATCACTGGCTTCTACCGTTAGTGTTCGGAGATCCGATTTTGCTCTCATCTTGCTGAGGCGCTGCCGGTCTACCAGTTCCAAGATGCAGTCCGGTTGTTTGGGTTCTTTGGGGGCTCGATCAGTTGGGGCCGTCACGTGTTTCTTCAGGGGACGAGCAATTCACCCGCTGCCCTGATGGCTCGGGTGCTTAGGCGTCCCTGATTGCATGTGCTCCGCTTGGCGAAGTTCGTTCATTTCTTCATGGAATAGCACCCGCTCGGAATGGCGTTGGGTCTTCCGCTGGGCCTGATGCAAGACATGTTCTTCGACGCCCTGCGTGCTCTCTTCCATGGAGGTATGTAGGCCCCGCTGAATATCGATTCCCGCCACCCGCTTGTGCGGCGAATTGAGGTCGCCCTGCACAGCGAAAAGACGGGACTCGGCCTCATCGTGGATGACGCTGTCGATGCGGGTCATGCCCGCGACTGTCGCCGACGCGGTTAGCGCACCGGCGAGCTGGACCTGACTATCACCGGAGGGGTGGCCCAGCTCCGAGCTCAGTTTATGCACACCTGACAGAGCATCGCAAAACATAGGGTTCGCCGCATGCGAGGGATTGGCGAGGGTGACTGCGGTGGGGTTTAAACTACCTTGGGACGCATCATTGCCCATGGTGTAGCTCCTGTGAACCTGCCGCGCTCATCTTAGCGGCGCGATATGCCGTTACTGCGAAATAGCCTGATGTGCTTAGTGAGTCGATAACAGGTGCAACGATGTCGATCGCAGCGTATGACGTGAAAACGGCCGATTTCTCTCAAATCATCTAATTCATTCTCTGCATTGAGTCCGTGCTTGCTCGCTATGAGGTCACTATTCACTTCTGCCGAAGCGAGCGAGTGTGCTGATCAGACTCTTATTGGACTTGCTCAGCAAAGCTGCACGCGCTGTAAATTACTTGGCAAGTCCCGTCAGCACACTTCTGCATCGAGAGGTCTCTCGCCACATCAAGCGACGGTCCGTGACCGACGCCAGCAATTCCGCCTGACGGCTTCTGAGCGACCGCCGCGCACTGATTGTGGTACGAAATGACGACTTCGCAATGCGTGCCGCCATTTTTCTTGCAGACGTCAAGAGCGCCGTGAGAGGCGGACTTCTCGCTTGTCTTGTCGGTCACCGCACCGGCCTTCGCGTCCACATCGTCAAGAGCTATGGCACCCCACCTGTCCTGCCAAATGGCCGGTCGGGGCGCTGGAGCCATTTGAGTCGGGTCGTTTTGACCCTGATAGTACGGTGAGTTCTGCTGGTTTGGCGGGATACATCCCGGGTTGCCGGCCGATGGCACGCCTGGTGCACATTGCGCAGCGGCAATACCTGCTTGGCCGAGGAGCATCGCGCCGAGAATCGCTAGCCAAATTTTCATTTACTGTTCCTCAGTCTTTCTTCTTTACCGCGTTCGGATCGGGCTGATTTCCGCCATCGTTGCCAAAGCCACCATATGTTCGAACGCCGGTAGTGCCATGGCTAAGATTTCCGGCGCTCTGATCCGGCTGCGGTGGCGGTGAATACGGCGCCGGCTGCTGTCCCCGAGCCATAGCCTGCTGCCGAGCAGCAAACCCGCCCCCCGCACCAATTGAACCAAACGAGTTATACGACGCGAAATTACCCAATGTGCCCTGGAAGAACGCGGCAGCCATGGGCGGCGCCATGACGATCAGGGTGGAAAGGAGAAGGCCCAGGCCGCCCTGTTGCAAGGCCATGCTGCTGATGCCGTCAGGCGCGCCCATGTCGGCGTAATTGGCCGCGACGTATTTGGCTGCGAAAGCCGCGGTGACAGCGCCCATCATCTTCAATGCAATGGTGACCATGACGGACAGGACGGCTAATGAGAATACGGTTCCTATGCCGTATAGCAGCCATTTGCTGAACAACTGCTTGGTGCTGTTGAACAATAAACACATGATGAAGATTGGCCCGAAGCCAACGAACAGGGCGATGGCGATCTTGTTGAGCAGGAGCATGGCACCGGCAACGACGCTGGGGCCGGCGATACCGACACCCGTGAACCAACGGTCGCGGTCCTTTGCCGATTCGGCCGCCTGGTCTCCATTCCGATGCCAGCCATCGATAAGGGCTAGCGAGGCTTCCATCAACGCGAGGTTCTTGTCGATCGAATCGAACGGACTGCTTTTTCCGTCGGTGACATACGACGAAATGGCGGTGGTCATGCCGTCTGTCACCGTCCAGTAGATCGACGATGACGAATACGCCGCCGTGGTTGCGACCATTAGGATCAGGGCCGCCTTCAGCGAGTCGCCGACCAGCGCCATCATCGGCTGTTGCGACTGGCCGGTGATGATGCGATAGCCCTGGAACATGATCCAGACCGTGAGGACGACCACACCGACGAACCCCACCACGGCCGCCGAGCCGGTGAGTAGCTTCCATTGCACGATGTCGATTTCGTTGCGCAGGAAGTCGTTGATGACCTTGAAGAAGACGAAGTTGGACAGCGCGCTGGCCGGATCGGCGCCAGCAAGGAGCGCAAGCGACGATTTGCCCATGAGCTGGGTCATCAAGCCGACCATGGTGTGTGCATCCTGTTGAGATGGAACATTACGAATACATCCTGCATCGATAATTCAGGGAGGCGATCAGAAGCCGTCGGTGACATGGAGTGTTTGCATGCCACTCGGCTTGGGCGTTTTCAGCGTCTCGAGCGCCCCGACCAGCACTGCGCCACCAATCACGTCCTGGAGCAGGTTGCCCGCGTCGACCTCGCCCACGCCGGGAATGCTGATGTTGCCCCACTTGCTCTCGCTGTCGCCCTTCTGCGCACTGCTCGCCAGGCTTGTCTGCTTGGCGCGAAGGAAGCGGAGATTCGCGTCGTATGCGTAGTTCACCGATTCCATCTGCTGGCGATCCAACTGGATCAGCGCATATAGCGCCGTCAGCTTGTTGGTGTTGTCCTCGAGCTTGCCGTAGTCCTTGGTATCCAGCTTGATCCGCTCGTCCAGAATGTCACGCAGCGTCTTGTCACGGGTCTGGCTCGTTTCGTACATCGACACCATGAACTTGTACTGGGCGTTCTCGATATCGACGATGTCCTGGCACGTTTGCTGTTGCTTCTTGGCGATGTTCTTGCAGTGCGCACCATCGTCCAGCGTCGCCTTGGCGTCCGTGGATTTGGGGAAAGCAGGGGTGGGATCCTTCACACGCTCGCCGACCCATTTGTTGTCCTTGCCGAGCTTGGTGATGTCGAACTTACTATTGATGTCGCTGAGGTTCGAATTGATCGTGCCGGTCTTGGTTTTGGTGCCGAGGACCCTGTTGGCATCCTTATCGACGACCTGCCATTGGGCATGGGCCGCCGGCGCGCCAAGGGAGGCGACGACCAGGGCGGCAAGGGCGAGGTTGCGGGCGTTGGGGCGGAAAGTGGGCATGGGAATCTCCATCCGATGTTTATGCTTAGAGCGCCGCAGAGCGGGGCGATTGCGTTGTCCGGGACGGGGACGGTGGTTTCGGGCGTTTGCCGCTGCCTTTGCGGTTTTCGTAGAAGGTTTCCAGCCACTGTTCGGGGCGCAGGTTGTCCGGGTGGACTCCCTCCGCCTCGCCGCGCACCTGCAGCACTTCATGCATGATTTCGATGTTGTCGGTGGAGGCCGAGATCACTGCCAGCGCGTCATCCAGTCCGCGCAGGTTGAGCTGGCACACCGCCGAGGCGTGGCCCTGCTTCACCAGGAAGCAACGCGAACGCTCGTCCAGGCTCACCACGACCTGGTATTCGGCATCGGTGAGTTTCAGGCCGCCCACGTAATCCTCGCGGCTCGCATTGGGATTCGGCAGCAGGATCATCGTCGCGGTCTGCTCGATCAGCGCTGCCGAGATATCGCTGGCCAGCGCGTCTTCGGGCGACTGCGTCGCGAAGATGCCCATGCCGTTCTGCTTACGGATGGTCTTCTGCTTGTTCTTGGCGAATTCCTTGAGGCCACCCTTGCCGTCAAGGATCTTCCAGAACTCATCCATGACGTAGATCAGGCGGCGGCCATCGATCAGCGCCTCCAGGCGATGGAGGAGGTAATTGATGACGGGTGCGCGCACTTCGGGGTTATCGATGATGTCGGTGTAATCGAAGCCGATGATGTTGGCTTTCGAAAGGTCGACCGTGTCATGCGGGTTATCGAACACCCAGCCCAGCGAATTGCCCGCGGTCCACTTGCGCATGCGCACGAAGAGGCCGTCGTCGCCGAGGTTCGGCAGGCTCTTCTGGAAGTTGGTCATGTTGCGCAGGTGCATCGGCGTATCGAGGATGTTCTCGACCGCACGGAAGATGTCTTCTTCCTCGCGCGAGCTGTATACGCTCTTGCCGGCCAAGACCTTGATCAGGTCGGCCAGGAACTGCACGTTCTCTTCGGTACGGTCGCAATGGAACGGGTTGAAGCCAGTAGGTTTGCCGTTTTCCAGGGCGAGGTAGTTGCCGCCACACGCGCGCACGAAGATTTCCGCGCCGCGGTCCTTGTCGAAGAAGAAGATCGTGGGCGCCGGGTCGAGCTTCTGCACCTGGCTCAGCAGGAAGTTGATCAGCGCCGTCTTACCGGTACCGGACTTACCGATGACCATGGTGTTGGCGATCGCCTTCTCACCCAGCGAATTCTCGGCGGGGTGGGTGGCGTGGAAGTTGAAGTAGTACGGCTGGCCGTTGGTCGTCTGCAGCGTCGTGACGCAATCGCCCCATGGGTTGTTCTCTTTCTTGCCCGTAGCGAAGTTGTGCAGGGGCGAGAGGCCGAGGAAGTTCAGTGAGCTGAGGTTGGCCAGGCGCGTCCGGTATTTCCAGTTGCCCGGGAACTGCGCGTAGAACGCGGACGTCACTGCCAGGTCTTCCTTCACGGTGACGAAGCCCGCGTTGGAGAGTTCGGCACGGGTGGCCGCGATCTGCTGCGAGAGCGCCTCCTGGCTTGCGCCGTAGATGGCAATGGTGAAGTGGTACTCGCCGAGCACGAAGTTGCCCGAGGCGAGCTGGTCCATCGCGTGGTCCATTTCCACGATCTGGCTCACGGCCTTGTCACCGGAGGACACCATCATGCCCTTGGTGCGCTCCAGCGCCTTCAGCGCATCCTGGCGGCCCATGGGGCTGAAGGAGTGGGTGACGACATACTCGAAGTCGAGGTACTTCAGGCCGTTGAGGATGCCCGGGTAAGTCCCGTCGACGTATTCCTTGAGGTTCAGGATGGCGCCGAAGTGATTGACGCCGTTCGGGGTCGTCAGCACGAAGTCGCCGGTTTTCGCAGAGAAGCGCTGGCGGCTCACCGGGAGGTAGTCGTACACGGCGGCGTTGAGGGCCGGGACGGGCTCGTCGATACGGTTGAGGATGAACCCGTACAGCTCCAGGATCTCGGAGAACACCACGCCATTCGGGGTCTCGTAGAGTCCAAGGCGGTAAGGTGCGTAATCCTTGAGCACGGCTTCGACGTTGCCGGCCAGTTCCAGGATCGTGGTGATCGCCTGGGCCTGCTCGGCTTCCAGGCGGCTCACGTCCGCGGTTTTCTCGGCGAAGCGCTTCCCGTGGACGACGGGACGGAACAGCATCGTCAGATAAAGCTCGTTCTGCATCAGCTTCTGGGTCGACAGCGCATCGTAATACGCGTCGTTGAGTTGCTGGTTGAAGGCGTAGCCGAACTTCGAAGCGTCCTTCATGCGCCGGCGCCGGCGGATGTCATGCACCCAGAAGGCGACGTTGGTGAAATCAGGGGCGCGCAGGGTCTGCAGCAGCCGGTTGAAGGTGTTGTGCTTGTGCTCGAGCTCCCACTCCTCGCGGCCCACGAACGGCAGGCCGCCCAGTCGCCACACGAGCAGGTAATCGCCTCCCGTCGTCTTCACCACGGTGGGCGAGACGTGCGTGGAAAACGGAATGTGGGCGGAAATGGGTGCGTCGGGTGTGAACATGGTGGTCGAAGCCGGTTTGTCTTGAAAGGCCCTGGCACGAGTGCCAGGGCGTCTGTCCTGCTTATTTCTGGCGTGACTTCAGGTCGCGATAGTTGTTCGGGGTGAACACCCACATGCCGTCGTGGTCGGCGACGTTCCGCACGCGGGTCTTGAACTGCAGGCGCAAGCCCAGCAGCCGGAAGATCAGTTCATCGCGACGTGCCATCTGGCGCATCACGAAGACCACCGCGGGGATCATCAGCAGGAACCACATGTTGAAGTACATGGCCATCAACAAGCCGGAACCTGCGCCCATGAAAAACGGCACATACGGCACGCCCATGAACATGGGCGGCCGCGTGGAACCCCGGAACAACGGGTTCTTATGCATGGATGTGCAGAAGGTGGATTGCCGTGTTTACGGAATCCATCAGGAAAGCGGGGCAGCTGCCAGCGGCGCCGGCGGTGCTGGTGCCATCCTTGCCCTGCACGACCATCTTGGCGATCTGCGCGGCGGCGCCGATCAGCACGCCACCGAGCAGCGGCGGGGTCACGTCGGAGATGCGCTTGTGGGCAAAGGCGATCTGGTAACCCGAGAAGATCACGGCCACCGTCACCACCACGATCGACGCTGCGTTGAGGATGGTGCTGATGCCGCCGAAGAAGCCGCAGACCTTGTCCTGCGTCTCGGTGATCTGGGCGAAGGCGACTTCCGGAACGAACGCCAGGGCGACGAAGAGGAACGCCAGGGTCGTCGTCAGCAGCGGGTTCTTGGTGTTGGCAATGGCTTTGCTAAGGGAGGGCAGGGACATCGTGGATTCCTTCATTCAACGTTTTCAGACAGGGTGGGGCCGGTTCCCGGCCGTGGTTAAAGCGGCTGCAATCCTGTAGCCGGTGTTGCCGCGGCCTGCCCGGATCCTTCCGTGCAGGGCCTGCAATTCCTAAAAGACAAACGCGTCATCCCTGGGCGCCTGCCGAAGATCGGCGTGATCCACACCCGGTTCCGCCGGGGCCTGCTGCGTGCCGGGTGCCGGGTCGTTGGGACCATGCACCTGCGGTTCGAACACACCGCTGCCGCCCGCCGGCGCATTGCCGAGCGGGGAGGCGGCGGATACGCCGATCTGGGACATGACGGCGGCGGTCGCCGGATCGGTGGCGATCCGGCCGGCCTGCGGCGCCGGCAGGTTTTGTGGAAGCTGCATACCGACCTGGGCCATGGCGGCTGCCGTGGCCGCGTCGGTGGCGATACGACCGGGCGCAGCCTGTGGCGTGGCCACGAGGGCGGGGTTAGTGATGGCGCGGGCGCCCGGCCTGCCGGTGCCCTGTGGCAGGGCCATCGGCTGGCCGGAGACCGCGCGCGGATTGGCGAGCATCTGCTGGGCCGCCTGGAGCTGCTGCTGGGCCTGCATCTGTTCCTGTGCCTGCTGGGCTTGCGCTTGCTGCGCCTGTGCCTGCTGGGCAAGAAGAAGCTGTTGCTGCAGGGCCTGGATCTGCTGGGCCTGGCTCATCGGTGCCTGCGCGAGCTGGACCTGCTGCACCGGCTGCGTGCGGCTGGGCGGCGCATCGGCAGCGGCGGCCGGCGAGATAAGCGCCGATGCGGCGGCATCGAGCACGCTGCGCATCGCAACACGGTAGCCGGGGCTGTCCGGTTTCACTGCGGTCACGCCATTGCCGACGCTTACCACCTTTACAGGGATCTTCGCGCCCTGCAGGGGGATGGCCTGCGCGCCAGCCAGCGAACTCTTCGCGATCGACTCGTAGATCTTCTGGACGTAGCCGTCGCGGTAGCCGGTGGTGAAGTTACCGGAGTAGTAGCAGCTGAAGGCCTTGCCCCAGTCACGGTTCGCGCTCGCATAGCACTGGGCAAGGATCTGCGAGCCCGCCGAAAGGTTGGGGCAGACCTCGAACGCCTTCTCGTAGCTATCGATGCCGTACTTGCCGAGGTTGTTGCGGTTGATCTGCGCGACGCCAAGCGAGTAGTTGTAGCCCTTCTGCTCCAGCATGCGCACGGTGGCGACGGCTTCGCCAAGGTTCTGCGGCTGGCGCACGAGCTGCCCGCCCACCACGCCAATGGCGTATGGGTTACGGCTGGACTCCACGTTGACGACGTGCTGCATCACCTCGGCCGGTACGGCAAGGTTTTGGCAGCCCATCATTTCCAGTCCTGGTAGCACCTTTACAACTCCTGTCTCATGACCTGATGTTTTTCGAGTGTTACCCCCCGTCCGCGCCCAGGGCGCGAGCCGGGTTGAAGTCGATGCCGGTGATGTAGCGCCGGCCCGCATGCGC
Source organism: Luteibacter sp. (assembly GCF_051958795.1). GTDB lineage: Bacteria > Pseudomonadota > Gammaproteobacteria > Xanthomonadales > Rhodanobacteraceae > Luteibacter. The sequence goes on from NZ_JBQCFT010000062.1 coordinate 8,660, forward strand.
CTTGATGTGCACCACGATGTCGATGGTGAGCATCAGGAGCCGTTTGATCGTGCTGAATTCGAGACCGGCGCCTTCCGTGGATGCCTTGACCATCAGCGCCAGCTGGTCCCAGGTCTGCTCCACGCTGCCGGCGTGGCAGCTTGTGATGGAGCCCGGGTGGCCAGAGGCGCAGTTACGGATGAAGTAGAACGATTCATCACCACGAAGCTCCGCGAGGATGATCCTGTCCGGCTTCATGCGCAGGCAGGCTTCCATGCAGCTTTTCGCGGTGACGTTGCTCTGGCTCTGTCCGCCCTTGGAATAGAGCAGGTGGACGACGTTGGGCTGGTCGATGAACAGCTCGCGGGCGTCCTCGATGGTGACCAGCCGCTCATCCTGCGGAATGTGGTTCACCAGCGATTTCATGAACGTGGTCTTGCCGCTTCCGGTGGCGCCGGCAACGACGATGTTCTTCTTGCTGAGCACCGCCAGGCGGAAGAAGTCCGCATAGCGCCGCTGGGCACGCAGGTCGAGCAACTCCTGGTCTGACTGGCTGATGCTGTTCGCACCTTCCAGGATCTCGTCGAAGAAGCCGTCCTCGTGATACTGGGCGAGCGTGCGGGTCTGCTTTGACGGCAGGCGGATCGTGATCGAGACACGCCCGGCCTCGCAGGCCGGCGGAATGACGAACTGCGCACGCTGGCCGGTGGGGAAGGTCAGCGACACCACGGGATCGACGTCCGTGATGCGCTGGCCGGTGTTGCTTTCGTTCACCACCGCCGTGCAGAACTGGCGTGCCCGCTCGAACGTGAGCGAGGGCACTTCCACTTTCTGCCAGCCGCCGCGGCGCTCGAGGTAAAGCTCGCCGGGGCGGTTGATGCAGATTTCGGTGACATCCGGCTCGGCAAGGAAATCCTTTACCCCCAGCACTTCGTACTGGTAGTCGAGGAAGTCGTTACCGACGGCGGCGAGTGCGCTTTCCATGCGTGCCTCAGTACCTTGCGACCACGCCGGCAAAGTCCACGTCGCGCGCCACGTAGATGGCGAGGACGGTGCCCTGGTTGATCGTGACCGTGGCCGGACGGTTCGCAGCGCGCTGCACCGCCTGGTTGGCGATCTGCTGGATCGTTTCGGCCGTGTTGCTTTCGAACGGGGTCTGCGTGACGACGCCATTGCTGATCGTGGTCTGGCGCGGGCCGTGTTCGGCGGCTTCGTACTTGAACGCGTCGCTGAGCAGGCTGATCAGCAGTGCGGCACCGATCCGGCTACCCCAATGAGCGTTGTAGTAACCCGGGTGACCGGCGCCACCCAGCGTATCCACGCCCGGGCTCGCCATGTTCACGTCGATACCGGTCGGGGTGACGATACGGTCCCAGATCACGGCCACGCGCGGGCCGCTCGGTTCCATCTCGTACTTGCCCATCACCTTCGAGCCCTTGGGCAGGAGCAGGCGCTTGCCGGTGAACGAGTAGACCGGTTCCGTCACCACACAGGAGGTGAAGCCCGGGATGTCGGTGATGATGCGGGTCTCGAGCACGCAGCGAATGAAGGTGCCACGGAGCATCAGCGTATCGGGGTGCTGCAGCGGTTCGGCGCTGGAGACGTCGGGAAGCTGTGCGCCGCCGTAGGCGATGTTGCCCATGGCGCTCATACGCGGAGCCGCGGGTGCCTGGGCGGGCTGGCCGAACATGCCGCCGAACGGGCCGCTGACGCCCGGCTGCGCCGGCGCCGCACCGACCGCGGTCGTGCCTTCGTTTGCCGAGGCGATACGGCGCTCGAGCAATGTGGGGCCGCGTGCCACCTCGGGCATTTCTGCCGGGCGCAGCTGCTCAGGCGTGGGCAGCGGCGGAGGTGGCTGCATCGGGATGGCCTGCACCGGGGGCGGTGCGGCCTGTTCCGGCGGAAGCGGCGGGGCGGTCGGCGTGGGCACGCTGACCGTTTCCTCGCGCGGCTTCGGCGGCGGAGTGCTGCTGCCGCTCGAGCTGAGCAGCCAGAAGCCGACGCCCAGCAACAGCACTACGATGGCGCCCAGGAAGCCGAGCGCGCGGCGGTTCATCCGGCGCAGGTCGTTCGACGCCAGGGAAGGGGCGGCGGCATCCAGATCCGGCTGCGGCGCCTGGCGCTGCTGGGTCGAGTACGGATTACCAGCCAGCGGATCGTGCTGGCCGCCATTGTTTTCGTACGGCGTGTTACGGCCGGTGGACTCGTCGTCCGGGTGGTGTGGCGTGTTCGGGCTCACTTCTTGGTGTTCCTTCGCAGACCCACGACGTTGTTGTCGTGACGAATAACCAGGTAGGGGTACGTGCCGTGGACAACGATGGTGTTGCCCTCCACGGTCGTGTTCACCACCGAGTCCTCTCCATGTTCTTTCTCGCGCATGTACACCGTCGGGAAGTTACCCGTCGGGAACTGCTTGAGGTCGGGCATCGTGATGTAGGTGAAGCGGCCATCGTCATAGACGGTGGTCGGCACCAGCCACGGAGCGGTCTTGCGCGTCTTCGAGAAGTCGTAATCGAAGTTGTAATCGCGCCCCTTGACCAGCGTGGTATCGAGCTCCGGCGTGTCCTTCACCTTCTTCGTCTCCGCCATGAAGCTGGTGTCGGAGGGGTAGGAGAAGGTGATCTTGTACTGCACGCCCGCACGGCGGGCCTGGTCGAGCGTCTTCCAGTCCGTGGCGACGACCTTCAGCTCGAAGATGTACGAGTGCGTCGCGGTACGAATCATCATGTTCGTATCGACGTCCACGTTCTTCGGCTTCACGTAGAAGACGTTTTCGCGACGGTTCAGGTCCCAGCCGCTGCTGAAGCCGGTGCTGTAGTCCAGGATCTTTTCGTTCGGGCTGAGTTCGATCTGCGTGGTGATGCCAAGGCCCGTGCGCACCTGGTAGATGCGATCAGGCTGGTATTCGTAGACCTGCATCGGTGCCAGCGGAGCGCTGGCCGGCGTTGCCGGAACGATGGGTGCCGGCGGGTGGAGATCGGCGGCTGCGCCCATCGCCGTGCCCGACAGTGCGACGGACAGGGCAAGGGCGAGGCTGAGCTTGACGGATCGGTTCATCAACGGCGCCCTCCGTTGGCGGCGCTTTGCGGTGTGGCACGGGCCGCGGGAACGGCGTTGGATGGCGCCGCTTGCGGTGCGCCCGCGGCCGGGGCCAGGGGTGCGCCGTTCTCGGCGGGAAGGGGGGAAGGCGGAATGCCGATGACCTGTTGCGGCGCCGCGCCGGCCGGCGGTGTAGCGCCAGGGGCGAGCGGAATGGCGGCAGGCATGTCGGAAGGATCCATGCCCGGAGCGACTGGCACGGCCTGCTGCTGCGGCGCTGCGACCTGGGCGGGTGCGGCTACCTGCGTTTCTGCCGGCGGCGTCGAACCGTAATCGTTATCTACGCGATAGCTGGTGACCTGGAAGCCGAGAGGGTTTTCCACACGGTTCTGGTCATCCATGCGCAGGTTCGGCTTGTAGGCGAACTCCATGGTGGCGATCTTGCTGTCCAGCGGCGTGGTCGCGCCGGAGGACTTGTCGTAGACCGAGCGCTGGAAGCGAACCGTCGCGCCCTTCGGCGTGGTGCCATTGGCGCCACCGATGAGCTGGACGCTGAGGATCTTTACGCGCACGGCCTTCGTGCGGCCATACACGTTGTACGGACGCTCGGGGTTCTGCTGAGAGTGCAGTGCCATGTACGGCGTCGCGACCTGCGGGGCAGCCATGGTGAGCACCGTCGGCCAGTCGCGCATGTTCGTCAGCGCCAGGTCGTAGGACTCGCGGGCGATGATGAAGTGCGCCACGTTGCTGCGATTGACGGCTTCGCTTGCAGTGATCTGGCGGTTGATCACGTCATCCGTCAGGCGCGAAAGCTGGCTGGTACCGGAGTAGGGATCGGCGAGCACGATATACGGCTCCTTCTCCTTCAGCGGCACCATCACGGCGATGCAGACGCCCATAACGATCGTCACGACGACCGAGCAGGAAGCGATGATCCACGCACGCTTCTCGCTGCGACGTGCCATGTCGGCGATGGTTAGTTCGAAGTTGACGCCCTGCGCGACGGCCTGGTCGATCTTCGGTGAGTTCTTTTTATTAAGCATGTGGCGCCTGCCTCGTCACTCGCTTACTTCGTATCCGCGTTAGCGGCGACGGGGTTGTCGGGCGCCGGCGGTGCCGGCGTGCTTGCCTGTGGTGTCGGAGCAGGTGCGGCGGCGGGCGCGGCAGCGGGGGGCGGCGCGATGACGCTGATTTCGTCGACGACCAGGTCGGGACCATCCACCACCACGGCGACACCCTGCGGCGCATAGATGCCGCTGAGCTGCGAAGCCGCATCGCGAAGCTCCGAGGTGTGGATCGCGGAAGCGGCGGTCGTGAGCGTGAAGTCCGAGCGCAGCTTGTACTGCAGCTTCATGCCGTTATCGGTCGTCCACCGCGTGAGCATCGTCTTCAACGTGCCGTCCATGGGCGCCGCGTAATACGTGTACGGCACCGCAAGTGGAATCTCGGTAGTCTTCTTGTCGAAGTGGTTGACGGGCTTCCAGGAACCGCCGAAGTCGCGGGCGGGCGGAGTTGCGCAACCCGTAAGGGCTGACGAAAACACCACTATGATGCCAATCAGGGCAAGGTTGGTCTGGCCTATTTTCACGTTGTGCTCATAACTTGTTGAAAAGCAATAACAATGATTCGGAAAGCGGACATGGCGATCCGCCCGCGTCAGGCACAAAGCCTGGCAAGTTCAGTTATGCGTAATCGGCAAGGAAATGCCGTGGCGCGCACGAAAACGTGCAAGCGCCGACAGGCATGGCTCCGGTCTGAGGCGGCGAAACGTCGAGCCTGACCCCTGGTTGTCCGTACATGCGGGGGACAACGGCTCCCCGCGGTTCGTGCAAGCTATCCATTCAAACTTCCTGTTCCGGGCGAGACTGCCGCCCTGCCAATCGATGTTGCGAAGTGGCACCTGCGTACGCCGCGCACAGTGATGTCATCGACATCAACGTCGCCCTTGGGCGTTACAGGTATTCCCCCTTCATCGTGCGAACCTGAGATCCGCGTCAAAAAAATAGCTCATGAACGTGCAAATGGCGAGCACATTCGATGCGCAATAAAGTGACTGGTTTCACGGAAAAAACACGAAGAACATGGTTGCACACGCAACCATGCGGCTGCGTACGTTTATTAAACCACAAAAACCAAGACGGGAAGTTGACAGTCAACGTTGCTGCCGATGAAGCGTGTTGATTGATCAATGTTTGACCAACACACGAGCGCGCTTGTGTGTGCCGCTTCGAGTCGTTCGCGTTGCATCGTTCGCGGCTGATGCGCGCGACGCGACACGCACCGAACTGATCGTGCGACGCAACGGCCGAGCATGCTGATGCTGTCGTGGTTGAGGCGAAGTCGCCATCCATGGGGTACTGCTCCTTATAGAAGATCCGTGCCCTGGGCACGTTTTTCCCTGCGAAGCACCGCCGGCCCGACTTGTCGAGCACAACGTGCGAAACGAAACTGTGAAGGGCGAGCCGGAGTTGCGCAATTGGGCGGCGCCCACGCCGTTGCGTAAGGGAACCCCTACAAGGTAGAACCGTCGTCTTGTTCTACGCCTGGAACCCCGATGGACTCCCACTCCTCCTATAACGACGCCGCGCTGAACGCGCTGGCGCAGCAGGTGGCCGCCGCGGCCCTCGAGAAACGGGTGATGGTGGCGACGGCCGAGTCCTGCACCGGTGGCTGGATCTCCAAGGCCCTGACCGACCTGGCTGGCAGCTCGGCCTGGTTCGAAGCGGGCGTCGTGACTTATAGCTATAGCGCCAAGGAGGCCTTGCTCGGGGTGAACCCGCGGACGCTGGAGCGGACCGGCGCGGTAAGCGAGGAAACCGTGCTCGAGATGGTGTCGGGCGCGTTGGCCCGGTATGGCGCCGGCGTGGCTGTGGCGGTGACCGGCATCGCGGGCCCCTCGGGCGGTACACCGGAGAAGCCGGTCGGTACCGTCTGGATCGGCTGGAAGCGCCGCGGGGGCTACGCCCACGCAAAAGTCTTCCATTTCTCCGGCGATCGCGAGGCAGTTCGCCGACAGACCGTGGCCGCGGCTTTGGCTGGAATAGTCACCGAGCTGAACGGGTAACCCGCCCAGCTGTGGCAAAATCAATCGCTGACGGATCGCAGTCCCTGAGACCCCGCTCCGGCAAGATACCTACCTACACATAAGCACACCGGAAACTACGATGGACGACAATAAGCGCAAGGCGCTGGCGAGTGCCCTCGGCCAGATCGAAAAGCAGTTCGGCAAGGGTGCTGTCATGCGTCTTGGCGACCGCGTGGACGACCAGATCGACACGGTCTCCACCGGCTCCCTGGGCCTGGATATCGCCCTCGGCATCGGCGGCCTGCCGCGGGGCCGTATCGTCGAGATCTACGGTCCGGAATCGTCCGGCAAGACCACGCTCACCCTGCAGGCGATCGCCTCGTGCCAGCGTAACGGCGGCACCGCCGCGTTCGTCGACGCCGAGCACGCGCTCGACCCGACCTACGCCGAAAAGCTCGGCGTGAACGTGGCCGACCTGCTGGTCAGCCAGCCGGATACCGGTGAGCAGGCCCTAGAAATCGCCGACATGCTGGTGCGCTCGGGCGCCGTGGACATGGTGGTGGTCGACTCGGTCGCGGCGCTTACGCCCAAGGCCGAAATCGAAGGCGAAATGGGCGACTCCCACGTCGGCCTGCACGCCCGCCTCATGAGCCAGGCGCTGCGCAAGCTCACGGCCAACATCAAGAAGTCGAACTGCCTGGTCATCTTCATCAACCAGATCCGCATGAAGATCGGCGTGATGTTCGGCAGCCCGGAAACCACCACCGGTGGTAACGCGCTGAAGTTCTACGCGTCGGTCCGCCTCGACATCCGCCGCATCGGCGCGGTGAAGAAGGGCGAGGAAGTCATCGGTTCGGAGACCCGCGTCAAGGTCGTCAAGAACAAGGTGGCGCCGCCGTTCCGCCAGACCGAGTTCGAGATCCTCTACGGCGAGGGCACCTCGCGCGAAGGCGAGATCATCGAGCTGGGCGTGCGCGAGAACCTGATCGACAAGTCGGGCGCCTGGTACAGCTACAAGGGCGACCGCATCGGCCAGGGCAAGGAAAACGTCCGCCAGTTCCTGCGTGACAACCCGGCTATCGCCAACGAAGTCGATGCCGAGCTCCGCGCCCGCCTGCTCGTGAAGCCGGGCCCGTCCGCGGCGAAGGCCGAGCAGGATGAGGTTGAAGAAGAGGCGTGAGCCCGGTGTCGGCGGGGAGGGCACCGATAAGGCCTCCCGCCCCACCCGTACGGCCTACGACAAGGCGCTGGGCCTCCTGGCCCGGCGCGAACACTCCCGCCGCGAACTCCGGCAAAAGCTGGGGCGCGGCGGGTTTTCGCGTGACGAAACGGCCACAGCCGTGGAGCGCCTGGGTGACCAGGGCTACCAGGACGACAGCCGTTTCGCGGAGTCCCTGCTGCGCAGCCGCGTGGGGCAGGGCTACGGTCCCGCCCGCATCCGCGCCGAGTTGCGCAGCCAGGGCATCCCGGACGCCACGGTCCGTTCCCTCATCGAATCCGCCGACGTCGATTGGGACGATCTGGCCGCCAGCCAGCTCCGCCGGCGCTACGGTTCGCCCTCCGCCGATCCGGCAGAGAGGCAGAAACGGGCGCAATTCCTCTTGCGTCGCGGCTTCGCCGCCGCCACAGTACGTGTTCTAACCCACGCCGATGCGGAAGACCCCGACGACGACTGAAGGCAGCGAGCCTTGATTCCGTGACTGGGCGCCTTTCGCGATCCTCGCAGCCCCAAGCCACGATCGCTCATGAAAACCGCCGAAATTCGTTCGACCTTCCTGGAATACTTCCGTACCAAGGATCACACCATCGTGCCGTCGGCATCGCTGGTGCCTTCGAACGACCCGACCCTGCTGTTCACCAACTCGGGCATGGTCCCCTTCAAGAACGTGTTCCTCGGCAGCGAAAAGCCGGGTTACGTCCGCGCGGCCGACGTGCAGCGCTGCCTGCGCGCCGGCGGCAAGCACAACGACCTGGACCAGGTGGGCTACACCGCCCGCCACCACACGTTCTTCGAGATGCTGGGCAACTGGTCGTTCGGCGACTACTTCAAGCGCGACGCCATCCGCTACGCCTGGGAGCTGCTGACCAGCGTCTACAAGCTGCCCGCCGAGCGCCTCTGGGTCACCGTGTACCACACGGATGACGAGGCCTACGACATCTGGAACAAGGAAATGGGCGTCCCGGCCGATCGCATCGTGCGCATCGGTGACAACAAGGGCGCGCCGTTCGCCTCGGACAACTTCTGGCAAATGGCCGACACCGGCCCTTGCGGTCCGTGTACGGAAATCTTCTACGACCACGGCCCGGACGTGGCCGGTGGCCCGCCGGGCTCGCCGGATGAAGATGGCGACCGTTACATCGAGATCTGGAACCTCGTGTTCATGCAGTTCGACCGCGCGCCCGATGGCACGCTCAGCCCGCTGCCGGCGCCTTGCGTCGATACCGGCATGGGTCTGGAGCGCCTGGCGGCCGTGCTGCAGCACGTGCATTCCAACTATGAAATCGACCTGTTCGCGCACCTGATCCGCGAGGCGTCGCGCCTCACGAACACGGCCGACCTCGGCAACAAGTCGCTGCGCGTCATCGCCGATCACATCCGCGCCGCCTCGTTCCTTATCGTCGATGGCGTGCTGCCGTCGAACGAGGGCCGTGGCTACGTGCTCCGCCGCATCATCCGCCGCGCCCTGCGCCATGGCTGGATGCTTGGCGTGCGTGGCGACTTCTTCTGGAAGATGGTCGCGCCGCTGGTCGAGGAGATGGGCGAGGCCTACCCCGAGATCGCCGCGAAGCGTGCGTTCGTGGAGCAGGCGCTGAAGGTGGAAGAAGAGCGCTTCGGCGAAACACTCGAGCACGGCATGCGCCTGTTCGACGATATCGCGTCGAAGTCCGGCAAGATCATTCCGGGTGCGGACGCGTTCCGCCTGTATGACACCTACGGTTTCCCGGTCGACCTGACCGCCGACATCGCGCGCGAGCGCGAGATGACGGTGGACATGGAAGGCTTCGAGCGCGCCATGGGCGAGCAGCGTGCCCGTGCGCGCGCCGCCAGCAATTTCTCCACCAAGGCGCAGCTGCCGGCGGAAGTCGCCAGCGCGTTGCAGCCGACGATCTTCACCGGCTACGAGTCGCTCGATCTCGCCGATGCCAGGGTTGTCGCGATCGTCCGTGATGGCAAGGCCGTGGATCAGCTCGCCGATGGCGAAGAGGGTTTCCTGCTGCTTGACCGCACGCCGTTCTATGCGGAATCCGGTGGCCAGGTCGGTGATACCGGCATGATCCGCAACCCGTCCGGCGCGCTCGCCGTGGCCGATACGCAGAAGGTCGGCGGCGCGTTCTTCGCGCACTTCGGCACCTGGCAGGGCTCCGCCCCGCTGCTGAAGGGCGCGGTCGTGGGTGCGTCGGTCGATGGCGCCCAGCGCCAGGCCACGGTTCTCAACCATTCGGCAACCCACCTGCTGCACGCTGCGTTGCGCACCGTGCTCGGTGACCACGTGAGCCAGAAGGGCTCGCTGGTCGCACCGGAGCGCCTGCGTTTCGACTTCTCGCACTTCAAGCCAGTGACCGGCGAGGAGCTGGCTGAGATCGAGCGCATGGTGAATGACGAAGTGCGTCGTAATGCCTCGGCGGATGTCCATCACATGGGCTACGACGAAGCCATCGAGTTCGGGGCCATGGCCCTGTTTGGCGAGAAGTACGGCGCCGAAGTGCGCGTGCTGAAGATGGGCGATTTCTCCACCGAGTTGTGCGGCGGCACCCACGTGACCCGCACCGGTGACATCGGCCTGTTCAAGATCGTGTCGGAGTCGGGCGTCGCCGCTGGCGTGCGTCGCATCGAGGCCGTGACCGGCGCGGGCGCGATGGCGCGCGTGGCGGATGAAGAGCGGATCCTGGGCGAAGTCTCCGGCCTGCTCGCCGCTACCGGCGACGAGGTGGTCGACAAGCTGCGCCAGCTCTTCGATAAGCAGAAGAAACTCGAAAAAGAGATCGAATCCTTCAAGGCCAAGGCGGCCAACTCGGCCTCGGCCGACCTCGCCGAGTCCGCTACTGACGTGGCAGGTATCAAGGTGGTCGCCGCTCGCCTCGAAGGGCTGGACGCCAAGTCGCTGCGCGACAGCCTCGATGCCCTCAAGCAGAAGCTGGGCGACTGCGCGGTGATCCTGGCCGGTGCGGCCGACGGCCGTGTTTCGCTGGTCGCGGGCGTCGGCGGCGCGGCGCTGGGCCGGGTCAAGGCAGGCGATCTGGTGGCCGAGGTGGCCTCAAAGATCGAGGGCAAGGGCGGCGGCCGCCCGGACATGGCGCAGGGCGGTGGCATCGACAGCCCGGCGTTGCCAGGCATCCTGGCCGGCATCCCGGCCTGGGTGGAAGGCAAGCTTCGCTGAACGAACCCCGGCTGGACCCTCAACGGGGTGCCGTAAAGGCGCCCCGGTCATCGGATTCGGCCGCCCGTGCGTTGCACCACCGTGTTTGGCTCAGCTAGTATGATCTGATGTCGGCGCGCGTTTTTCGGCATCGATGAGTCGGGTCGATATAGGCAGGACAGCTGGTCAGCGACACGCACACAACAAGCCGGGGAAGGCAGATCGGCCTTCGATGGTCGAGAAGTCAATCCACCGGCGGCAAGACTCGGGGTGAGTTGTCGTAGGTGGGGAAGCCAATACCTGATTTTATGGAGTATCAATCATGCTGATTCTGACCCGCCGGGTCGGTGAAACCCTGATGATCGGCGACGAGGTGACCGTCACTGTTCTGGGTGTCAAAGGTAACCAGGTGCGCATTGGTATCAACGCACCGAAAAATGTCGCGGTCCATCGCGAAGAGATTTACCAGCGCATCAAGAACGAGAACGATCCCGCCGGCCATTCGGGCGACGACCACGACCAGTAAAAAGCTTTACGGCCGACGCAAGGATCAGTATCCTTGCTGGCTCGTTCGGGCACCTGCCTAACGAACGATCAAAATGGAGAGTTGCCCGAGAGGCCGAAGGGGCTCCCCTGCTAAGGGAGTATAGGGTCAAAAGCCTTATCGAGGGTTCGAATCCCTCACTCTCCGCCAGTTTGCAAAATAGCCCGCAATGCGGGCTTTTTTGTGCGCGCGATCCTTGCACGTGGCGGAAGGCGCCCCGTATCCTTGCGACGGGGGCACCCGTGATCGACTTCACTACGATCGCCGTGGACAGGAACGGTCGCGGCCCCGTGTGCGCAAGTCTGGATCACATGGAGCATAGGAAATGGTTCGTTTTCGTAATCGCCGCAAGGCGTTGATCGCGTCTGCGGGCGTGGCGCTTTTGTTCTCTTCGTTCGCTACGCAGGCCGCTACCTGCGAAGAATCGTTCAAATCGATTGGCGACCCCCGTAACGGCGCCGCCTTCCTCGCGGAACGCTCGATGCCGGGCCTTTCCATTGACAGCGCGCTGGGGCAGATGCGCCAATATGGCCTGGACGAAAAGTTCGTCGTTGGCGCCGACATGATGAACGGCAAGGAAGGCCAGGTGTACCTGGTGCAGGATTCAAGCAATCCCCCGGTGGTCGTGTCTTTTACCGCCCGCGCTGATGGCATGGTCGGCCTCGCCACCAAGTTGGCCCGTGGCCAGAAGATGGACGCGGAGGCCGGCAAGCAATACATGTGCGGCATGCTCAACAAGCTAAAGCTGGGCAAGGAAGGCGAAGCGATCGCTGCGGAGGCCCATAGCAAATCCGATGCAAACCGACTCACCGATACCACGGCGGTCGACCTGTCGGCAAAGCTGGGCAAGGAAGCCGATAAGCTTTCCCGGGCTATGAATTCGGGCTCATTCAAGGACCTGCTGCTCGGTACCCATACCAGCCCGGATACGATGCGCGATCGCGAGGCGATGTTTGCGCCGCTGGTGGCTAAGTATGTCGGCCGCAAGTACCGGATTGATGGCGAGGTGTATACGGCCTCGATCAACCAGTACAGCGGAGTGGGTGAAGTAGCGTGGCTCGTGACGAAGACCCGCGGCCTTCTCAGTGTCCGCCAGGACGACGATATGAATAACGGCCAGTTCACCGTGATCTGCGCCGTGGCGCCGGACCAGCTTCAGATGGTGTCGATGCTGCGCACTCACGACTTCGCGAAGCTCGAAGGTACCGTGGATGGAATCAACCTGACGGGTATTCACCTGAAGGATTGCCGCCAGGCCAACTGACCGCCCGCCCGGTATACCGGGCGGCTCCGGCAGAACAAGACGCCCCGAAAGGGGCGTTTTTTCTTTCCCCGCGGGGCGTTCGGCAGGGCGACCGTTACTCTCCCGGCCGCGTTTCCGCGCCGTTTTTTCCGGCGCACAAACAAAAACACCGGCCAGTGGCCGGTGTTTTCGATGAAACGATTGGTCGGGGAGACAGGATTCGAACCTGCGACTTCTACGTCCCGAACGTAGCGCTCTACCAGGCTGAGCTACACCCCGACGGGAGCCGCGTATATTAGCCATGACCGGGTCCCCTTGCAACACTTCGTCTCACTTTTTTTACAAAGTGCCCGCAGGGCCGTCCGCGGCCATCTGATACTCTATGGGGCTGCCGCTTGGCGCCCCACGTACTGCCCGAAGAGGATTTGCATGGCACTCACCCCGGCCCGCACGATGCCTGGTGTCCTCGAGCTCCTGCCGCTCGACCAGATCGCGTTCCAGCGCATGCTGGATACCATCCGCCGTAACTACGAGCGGTTCGGTTTCCTGCCCATCGAAACGCCGGTGATCGAGCATAGCGACGTCCTGCTGACCAAGACCGGCGGCGAGACCGAGCGCCAGGTGTACTTCGTGCAGTCCACCGGCTCGCTCAACGCGGCCGACAAGGAGCAGGGTGCCGTGCCGGAACTGGCGCTGCGCTTCGACCTGACCGTGCCGCTGGCCCGTTACGTGGCCGAGCATGAGCACGATCTCAGCTTCCCGTTCCGCCGCTACCAGATGCAGCGCGTGTACCGCGGCGAGCGCGCCCAGCGCGGCCGCTTCCGCGAGTTCTACCAGTGCGATATCGATGTCATCGGCAAGGACTCGCTGTCGGTGCGCTACGAAGCCGAGATACCGGCGGTCATCTACAGCGTGTTCCGCGAACTCAACATCGGCGCGTTCACCATCCAGCTCAATAACCGCAAGCTCATGCGCGGCTATTTCGAGAACCTGGGTGTGGCCGACGCGGAACAGCAGATGCTCGTGCTGCGCGAAGTCGACAAGCTCGACAAGCGCGGCCCGGACTATGTGCGTGATACGCTCACGGGCGAAGCCTTCGGTCTCTCCGCGGATGTCGCCGACAAGATCCTTGCCTTCGTCCAGGTGCGCTCGACCGGCGTGGACGATGCGTTCGCCAAGCTCGACGCGCTCGGCGACGGTTCGGAAACCTTCGAACAGGGCAGGGCGGAACTGAAGGAAGTGCTGGGCCTGATCCGCGACTTCGGCGTGCCCGAAACGCATTTCGCGCTGAACCTCTCGATCGCCCGCGGCCTCGATTACTACACGGGCACCGTCTATGAGACGACGCTCAACGATCACCTCGGCATCGGCTCCATCTGCTCGGGTGGCCGTTACGAGAACCTGGCTGGCCAGTACACCAAGTCGCACCTGCCGGGCGTCGGCATCTCCATCGGCCTGACCCGCCTGTACTGGCAGCTGCGCGATGCCGGCCTGATTTCCACGGCACAGAGCACCGTCGACGTGCTGGTCACCCAGATGGATGCGGCGCAGATGCCCGCGTACCTTGCCGTGGCCAACGAGCTGCGCACCGCCGGCATCGCCACCGAGGTCGTGCTGGAGGGTGGAAAGCTCGGCAAGCAGTTCAAGTACGCCGACCGCGCCGGCATCCGCTTCGTGATCGTGCTGGGCGAGGATGAAATCGCCAAGGGCGTGGTCACGGTGAAGGACCTGCGCCGCGAAGACCAGTTCGAGGTATCGCGCGCGGACCTGGTGAAGACCCTGCGCGTCGAGCTGGCCCAGGCCGAGATCGGCGCGCTGGCGAAACCCTGACCCATCCCAACCCCAACCCCTGCGGGAGCGCGCTTGCGCGCGATCGGCGTACTTGAACTGCTTGCCGAGCTTTCCGCTTTCCAGCACCGCCTCGGTGGCGATGCCGGCGGCGCGCAGCTCGTTGGCGATCGC
>NZ_JBQCFT010000063.1:0-11447 GCF_051958795.1 Luteibacter sp.
TCCGAATTCAGTCACGTCCGCCAGGACCAGGATGGCGCCTCTGCCCGGTTCACTCTGGGCAGCGAGCAAAGCGGGTGCAGCGGTAGGCACGGCGTGCGCTACCTGCCTGTAAAAGCGTACTTCCATCTGGAGCAATCGGGGTAGGGCTGTAATCATCCTCGCTCGCCACGCGAGCGAGGGAAGCTTCACGAACCACCGTCGCGGCATAGCGTCCGGGCCGTCGTGTTCGACGGCGAGACGGATTCTCGTGGTCGTACCCACGTCAACGGAAACAACATTCACGGCGGATATCGTAACACCCGGGTGATTGCGGTCTGCGACCCGCTGTGCCCACTCGGCAGTCAGATCACATGGACGTCGTGCAAGAATATCGTTTTTCAACAGCATGACCGGTTAAATCGCTAAATTTCTCCGTTAAAGCCCGGCAGCCAAAAAGCGTGACTTGCAGCGAGGAGTATCAGCCCGGAATCTCTAAAAGGAACCAAAAAAAGGGAGCCCTCGGGCTCCCTTTTTCATTCACACACTTGCGTGACTTACTTGTCGGCAGCAGCCGCCGAGACGGTCAGGCCGCTGGCATCCACGCTCTTCACGCCTTTGATCTTCTTGGCGATCGCCTCAGCGTGGCTCTTCTCCTTCGCCGTGGCGACGGTGCCCGTCAGGGTCACGACGCCTTCGGTCGTGCTCACCGAGATATCGGTGGCCTTGACGCTCTTGTTGGCGGCGAATTCGCTCTTCACCTTGGTGGTGATCCACGTATCGTCGGCCTTGCCGGCGACCGTCTGGTTATCGCCCTTCGAAGCGGCGGCCGCGGAGTCCTGGGCATACGCCGAGGCAAACGGGACCGTGCCGAGACCGGCAACGAGAGCGGCAGCGAACAGGGCCTTGCGAATGTTGGCGTTCATCATGGGGAACTCCTTTCTACGGATCTGTGAGGGTTCGGCGACTGGCGCCACGCACTGTGGGCTGCCTTCGTCGCGGAGCCATATCACCAGCGCATCCGTGAACGATTCGTGCCGGAAATATCGCTCGGTTCAGCTTTGCCGAATACGTCTTCACATGCCTTTCTTCGCCGTTAAGGAGCGAAAAAAAGCCCGGCGCTGAGGCCGGGCTTTTTGGGGCGTGCTGTAGAGCGAGTGGCTTACTTGTATTCCACGGCGCCAGAGATCACGAGGCCCTTCTCATCCATGTGCGCCTCGCCGCTCACCTGCACGACGCGCGCGGCCTGGGCCTTCATCGCATCGAACTGCGCCTTCGAACGCTGCGCCGTCGCCGTATCCGCCGCCTGGTCCGCCGGGGCGCCATCCGCCGTCGCGGCTTCCGCCATGGCCGACGCATAGGCCTGGGCCTTGTCCGACATCACATCGACCCACGTGCGGTACATGTCACCGTTCAGATGCAGGCGGCCGAGGCGGCCCGCATCGCCGGTGCTGCCCATCAGCACGTCGTCGAGCTTGTTGTCCTCGCCGTCGCCCAGGCCGATCGCGATCGCCTGGCCATTCATTGCTGCCCAACCCGGCATGCCGAGCGACTGCGTCAGGTTCGCCGGCAGCGGTGCCGGCTTGCCGTCGGCGGCCAGCTTGAACTCGCCGCCCAGCACCGCCTGGCTCATCGCCAGCAGGCCGGCCGGGTTACGCGTGGCAAGCACCACGCGGCCGGTGATCTGCGGGATCGCCGCGCCCGGTGCACCCGGCTTGTACGAATCGATGACCAGGCGCACGCCACGGATGTCGCCGAACGGCGGGATCGCCGCCTGCTGCATCGTCGAACCCATCTTCGCGAAGCTGTCGTTGAGGTTAGCGAACGCCGGGCAAGCGAACGGCTTGGCGGCGACGGCTTCAGACTGCGTGGTGAAGAAGGTGCGCAGCTGCTCAACGGGCAGGGCGATGCTGGCATCGAACGGGCCGGTCCCGGTGCTGCCGAGGCCCGGCAGTTCCACCTTCAGGCCCGAGAACGCGCTGGTGATATCGCTGGCCATGGCCACGTCCACGCGCTGTTCGACGTGGTGCAGGTCGAGCTTGGTGTAGCCGAAGCTGAAGGACGGTACGCGTGCGGCGACGCGGGTGGCCTCTTCCTGGCAGCTGGCCGGGATCTGCGGCACCGGCTCGCCGGTCTTCTGCGACTGGTGCTTCAGGAACGTCGAGAACAGCGGGTCCTTGCCGGTTGCGACCAGCGGAAGCAGGCGGGTGAGATCCACCTGGCCGACGACGTAATCCTTGTAACCCTTGTCCTTGGCCAGGTCGGCGAGGCGGCCGTCATCCTGCAGGTTCTTTTCCGGGCGGTCAGCGCCCAGGGCCTGGCGGATCAGCGGCTGGCCGGCGTCGGCCGGGAGCAGGGCGGCCACGGCGTTCTTGCCGACGGTGGCGATGATGAGCTGGGTGCCGGAATCGCCCAGGGCGACGTGGCGGTAGGCCTGGCCACCGGCGTCCGCAGTGTCCAGCTTCTTGCCATAAGCGGTCTCCCGGCGGCCCACGAAGGCCTCCCTGGCGGCCGGATCGGCCTGGGCGGCGCGGGCGACCGGGCTGAGGCCCACGCCATATACCGCCGAGCCGGTCTTCAGGTCGATGCCGAGGTTCTTCAGCACGGTTTCGGCATTCTTGCCGTCGAGCTCGGCCACGAGGGCGCGCAGCAGGCGCGCCGCATCGGCATTGCCCTTGGCATCGAATTCCTGTGCGTACGACTTCAGCTGGGCCACCTGGCCCGGGGCCTCGTTGTTGAGCTGGGCCAGCACCGCCTCGTAGGTATCGTCGTCCAGCTTGTCGAGGCTGGCCACCACGTACGGTGTATCGGCCGGCACGAAGGCCAGCGGGGCATCCTTGTCCTTGTGGCCGCAGGCCGCCAGCAGCACGCTGGCGACGCCGAGCGCGAGAAGTCGCTTCGTCGGTCGCATTCTGTATCCCGTTGATTGATCCCTTGGAACCGCCATTATGCCGGAAGCCGCGTCGTAGCGCGGCCCGGCATGGGTCTTACCGGCCCATCACTTCACAAAGCACGGCCATGCGCACGAAGACGCCGTTGCCGACCTGCTCGAGGATCCGCGACTGGGCGCCGTCGGCGACCTCGGGAGCGATCTCGATGCCGCGGTTGATCGGGCCGGGGTGCATCACGAGGGCGCCCTTGGCGGCGCGCGCCAGGCGCTTGCTGTCGAGGCCGTAGCGCTCGAAATACGCGGCCTCGTCCGGCAGGTCCGTGGAGGCCATGCGCTCCTTCTGAAGGCGCAGCATGATCACGGCGTCGACCCCTTCGATCGCCTGGTCGAAGTCTTCGTGGAGCGTCACGCCCTTGAATTCACCTTCCGCCGGCAGCAGGCGCGAGGGACCGACGATGCGGATGTCCTTGGCGCCCAGTGCCGTCAGCACGTGTACGTCGGAGCGGGCGACGCGCGAGTGACGGACATCGCCGCAGATGGCGATCTTCAGCTTGCGGAAATCGGGGTGGTGGTTGCGGATGGTGAGGGCGTCGAGCAGGCCCTGCGTGGGGTGGGCGCGGTTGCCATCGCCGGCATTGACGATCGAGACGGCGCTCATCGCGTGCTTTACCAGTTCCTCGGGCGTGCCCGACACCTTGTGGCGCACGATGATCGCATCGAGGTGCATGGCTTCAAGCGTGTGCAGCGTATCGAACAGTTCCTCGCCCTTGCTGGTCGACGAAAGGCCGATGTCGAAGTTGATCACGTCGGCGCCCATGCGACGGGCAGCAAGCTCGAACGAGGTGCGCGTGCGCGTGGAGGGCTCGAAGAACAGGTTGAGCACGGTGCGGCCGGCGAGGATATCGAGCTTGCGCGTGCCGTGCGCCGACTGGTCGCGCAGGTGGATCGCCTTGTCGAGCAGGCGTTCGATGGTCTCGCGGGGCAGGTTCTCGAGGGTGGTCAGATGGCGCAGGCGGTTTGACATGACGTCCTCAAGGCTAACGGTGGAGATGGCGTGCGATTTTACGCTTGCAGCAGGTAGGACTCGAGGATGACGGCGGCAGCCTCGGCGTCGATGGACCTGGCATCCGAACGCTTGCGGGTGCCGGCGGCGCGCCCCGCGGCGAAGCGCCGGGCAGCCTCCTGCGAACTCATGCGCTCATCGGCGAACGCGACGGCGATACCGTAGCGCTCGGTGAGCTTCTGGGCGAACCGGCGCGCGGTGCGCGTCATCGGCTGCTCCTGGCCCTCGTTATCCAGCGGCAGGCCCACGACAAGCTCGGCGGGCAGCCACTCCCGGCGCAGCTGGTCGAGCGCCTGCCAGTCAGGCACCCCATCGCGCACGGGCCGGGCGGCAAGCGCGCGCGCCGTGCCGGTCAGGCGGTTGCCGACGGCGACGCCGACCACCTTGGTGCCGACATCGAAACCAAAAAGGCAGCTCATGGATCAGGCGTGCCCCGCGTAACCGGTCAGCTGCGTCGGATCGCGCACGCCCATGGTGCGGGTGGCGGCGAACCAGCGTTCCTCGATCGGTGTATCGAACACGATGCGCTCATCGGCGCGGGTGTTGAGCCACGCGTTTTCCATGACTTCCTGCTCGAGCTGGCCCGCTTCCCAGCCGGCGTAGCCCAGCGTGACCACTGCGCGCCGCGGGCCGTCGCCGCGGGCCATGGCCACGAGGATGTCGCGCGAGGTCGTCACCGACCACTCGTCGTTGATGCGGTAGCTGGAATCCCAGTGGCCGTGCTCACGGTGCAGCACGAAGCCGCGCTCCTGCTGGACCGGGCCACCGATGAGGACGGGATAGTCCGCGATCTCGGGGTCTTCGCACGGCAGTTTCATCTGCGCGAGCACATCGCCCAGGCGGTACTCGGAGATCTGGTTGATCAGCAGGCCCACCGCGCCGTCCTCGCCGTGCTGGCAGAGGAAGGCCACGCCACGCGCGAAGGGCGGCTCCGCGATGGATGGCATCGCGATCAGGAACTGGCCGGCAAACGTGTTGGCGATACTCATGGCTTCATTGTAGCCGCAGCGAACGTTAGCCGTGCGCAAACGTTCATACCCGCAAGCGTACCTTGTGCGCCGGTTCACATGGAGGCAACTCATGCCGAAGATGATGTTTGTTAAGGGTTTTGTATTCGCGGCGGCGGCAGGTGGCGCGCTCGCGGCGCACGCTTCGGCCCCCTCTGCCTGGAAGGACTATGACCAAAGGGTAACTCGCGCATGCGTGGCCGCCAGCGGATTGAAGGAGGCAAAGCCGGTGGGTGGCCTGATCCAGTACGACGACCGCGTGCCGGTCACCGCGCTGGTGCTGGCCGGGCGCTACCCGCAGAAGCACATGAAGAATGCGCCGGGCCGCGAGCTGTGCGTATGGGACCGCAAGGCGGAAAAGGCCTACGTGAGCGAGGCCGACCAGCTCCTGCCCAAGCCGTGATTTCGTCGTAGGAGCCCACCCTGTGGGCGACAGCCTTCGCGAAAGCACTGCAAATCTTGCGGCTCTTCAGCGAACGGCGTCGCCAACAGGGTGTGCTACTACGCAGGGTTCGCAGGAGGCTCAGTAATTTCGGAGAACGTTGCCCGGCAGGAACTGCCACGTCCGGGTGATGTACAACTCGTCGACCTTCTCCTTGCTGTCCTTCGGCAGCGCGGGGAAGGGGGCCGAAAGGCGCACGATGCGCTGGGCGGCGTCATCGAGCAGCTTGTGGCCTGAGCTCTTGATCACGTCGATGCTCTTGATCGAGCCATCGCGGTTAAGGCCCACCGTGAGCACCAGCTCGCCGTAGACACCCTGGCGGCGCGACTCGTCCGGGTAATTCAGGTTGCCCACCCGCTCCACGCGGTTCACCCAGCCCTTCATGTAGGCGGCGTAGACGTACTCGCGGGTATTCGACGAGATGAACTTCTTTTTCGGGCGCTTGGCGTAGGCCTCGGATTCGTCCCGCACTTCGGCCGCCAGCTTCGCCATCTCCAGCTTGCGCTGGATCTCCTTGTCCGACGGCGGCAGCGGGCGCTCCTTCTGCTCGGTCTGCTGCTGCGTGGTATCCACGTGGAAACCGGTCTGGCCCGCGGTGGTCAGCACCTGGTCCGGGGTGGCCTCGCGGGGCGAGGGCGCCTGGGCCTCCTCGACCTGGGGCGAAACGCCCTGGTTACGCGTGGGCAGCGGCCCGCTCACCGGTTCCGACGGGCGTGATGCCTTGTCACGGTCGCCGCCGCCCGAGTTGCTGGCCTGGGCGAGGAAGTCCGCCTTGTCCGGCTGCTCCTGGTTGGCGACGTCCACGAGCGTAACGTCCAGCGTCGGAACGCTGGGGGCGGGTTTTTCGGCCTGGAACGTGACGCCGAGGATGACGACACCGTGCAGCAGCAGCGAAAACAGCAAGGTCGCGCCGATCAGGTCGGCGCCGGTGGTGCGGGTCGTCATCGGGCCTCGATCGCGTCGAACATCAGCCCCGCGATATTAAGGCCGAACTGGGCATCCAGCTCGCGGATGCACGTCGGAGATGTGACGTTGATCTCGGTCAGGTAGTCGCCGATCACGTCCAGGCCGACGAAGCGCAGGCCCCGGCGGACCAGTTCGGGCCCGACCTGGGCCGCGATCCAGCGATCCCGCTCGGAAAGCGGGACGCCCACGCCGCGGCCGCCCGCCGCCAGGTTGCCGCGGAACTCGTCCCCCTGGGGGATGCGGGCCAGGGCATAGGGCACCGGCTCGCCATCGACCAGCAGGATGCGCTTGTCGCCCGAGGTGATCTCCGGGATGTACTTCTGGGCGATGGTGAAGTGGTGGCCGCCGTCGAGCAGCGTCTCCAGCATCGAGTTGAGGTTGCTGTCGCCGGCTTTCACCCGGAAGATCCCGCGCCCGCCCATGCCGTCCAGCGGCTTGAGCACCGCCTCGCCGTGCTCGGCCACGAAGGCCTTGAGCTGGTTGCGATCGCGCGAGACGAGGGTAGGGGAGATGCACTGCGGGAACTGCAGGGCGAAGAGCTTTTCGTTGCAGTCGCGCAGGCTGCGCGGGTCGTTCACGACCTTCACGCCCGCCCGCTGGGCGGCTTCGAGCACCATGGTGTCGTAGATGAACTGCTCGTCCACCGGCGGATCCTTGCGGGCCAGCACGATGTCCACCTCGGCCAGCGGGCGCCAGGCGGCGTCGCCCAGGGTGAACCAGCCCGACGGGTCGTCCTTCACGGCCAGCGGGCGCAGGCGTGCCCAGGGCTCCCCGTTACGGAGCTCGAGGTCGCCTTCTTCCATGTAGAGGAGGCCGGGGCCACGGCGCTGGGCCTCCAGCAGCATCGCGAAGGTCGAATCCTTGGCGATCTTGATGGCGCGGATCGGGTCCATCAGGACGGCGACGGAAAGCGGCATGGGGAGGGGCCCTGGGCGGTCTGGAAAGGTGTCAAGTTTAGTGGAGCGGTGCCGATGATTTCACAAGGCATTGTCCCTTTAGGAACAATTCATCTTGACGGAATCCCGGCCACCCATTAAACAGCGTGGCACGGGCCGCCGAAGAGCGGTGACCGGCACCGGGGGTGCCGGGCTTTACGACCTGGCGCACGGATACCCGGCGACATTAGGGCTATCCTCCTGCCGGGACTTGCAGTTTTTTCGTGTGACGGGGGCGCAGTGAACGACAACGGACGCGGTACGGACCTGGCCGGCCTGCGGGTCATGGTCATCGATGACTCGAAAACCATCCGCCGTACGGCAGAAACCCTGTTGAAAAAAGAAGGCTGCGACGTGCTTACCGCCGTCGATGGCTTCGAGGCGCTGGCCAAGATCTCGGACCAGAAGCCCAACATCATTTTCGTCGACATCATGATGCCGCGCCTGGATGGCTACCAGACCTGCGCGCTCATCAAGAACAACGCCCAGTTCCGCGGTACGCCGGTGATCATGCTGTCCTCGAAGGATGGCCTGTTCGACAAGGCGCGCGGCCGCATCGTGGGCGCCGAACAGTACCTCACCAAGCCGTTCACCCGCGACGAGCTGCTCGGCGCGATCCATCGCTATGCGACGGCCGGCTGACCTACCCAATTCGTAAGCGTCCAGGGGGACGTGTGGCAAATATCCTCATCATTGACGACTCGCCCACCGACGTCCGCGTGTTCACCACGCTGCTCGAGAAGGCGGGTTTTTCCGTTTCCAGCGTCGACAACGCCGAGGCTGGCATCGACCGCATCCGCGCGAGCAAGCCGGACCTGGTGATCATGGACGTGATCATGCCGGGCATGAACGGCTTCCAGGCCACGCGCACGCTGAGCCGCGACCCGGCCACCGCGGACGTGCCGGTCGTGATGATCACCACCAAATCGATGGAAACCGACCGCGTGTGGGGGCTGCGCCAGGGCGCCAAGGCCTTCATCACCAAGCCGGTGAACGAGAAGGAACTGCTCTCGACCATCGACGACCTCCTGCCGAAGCAGAACTAAGAAGGGCACGCCATGAGCGAGAACGCCGCACTGACGCCCTTCGAACTGCTCGCCCACTACGAGCGCGCGTGCCTTGCGCACTCGGCCGGTACGCCCGAACGGGTGGAGAACCTGGGCCTGTGGCGTGGCATCGGCTTCCGCGTCGGCCGCCGTGCCTTCGTGAGTGGCATCGATGAGATCAACGAACTGCTCGCCGTGCCCGCCCTCACCAACGTGCCGGGCACCCAGCCCTGGCTGATGGGCGTGGCGAACGTGCGTGGCAACCTGGTGCCGGCGATCGATCTCGGCCGGTTCCTGTTCGACGAACGTACACCGTCCTCCGAGCGCATGCGTTTGCTGCTGGTACGCCAGCACGGCGGCACCGTGGGCCTGCTGGTCGATGAAGTCTTCGGCCAGCGCACCATGGACGACGACCAGCGTGGCACCGGCGAGGACGAACAGGACCCGCGCCTGGCGCGCTTCGTGACGGAGAACATCCAGCTCGGCGAGCAATCGTTCGGGTTGTTCAGCATGAACCGACTGGTTCGTGCGCCGGATTTCCGGCAGGCGGCGCTGTAAGGCGCCCAGTAAGGGGGACGGGACGGCCGGATGGCCCGCCCGCACAGGATAAGCGTTGCCGGGTAGCCGGCAACGCGACGGGAACGAGGGGGTGGTCCTGTTGCAGGGCCACTCGTCTGCCGGGGGCTGCCAGAAGCCTCGGTCACCAGGTTTTGTTTGGGTGAGGTGGATATGAGCACGACAACAGGGGGCGCAGGCCGTGAAGGTGGCTACACGATGGTTATCGTGTTCCTGCTGCTATCCATTGGCCTTGCATCGGTTGACTTCTGGCTGTTGAACAGCAAGAACGGCGAAGACCGCGAAGCGATCGCCTTGACCACGCAGGTGCAGGTGCTGTCGCAGCAGACCGCGAAGTACGCGCTCGAGGCCTCGGACGGCAACCGCGATTCGTTCAACGAACTCGCCGTCACGCGCAACACCATCGATTCGGCGGTGCAGCGCCTGGTGGCCGGCGACGAGAAGACCGGCATGCCGGCCTACCAGCAGCAGGCGGGTGGCACGGGCCGCGCCATCGGCGCGCTGGCCAACGCCTGGCACCAGCTCGACGCGGACATCGGCAAGATCCTCTCCAACAAGCAGCTCGTGCTTGCCTCGGGTGAGCGCGCGGACCTGTTCTCGAAGCAGATGCCGCTCCTCAACGCCCGTACGGACGAAGTGCTCAACATCGTCCAGCAGAAGAACGCCTCGGTGGAGCAGACCTTCACCATCGCGCGCTGGATGCTCATGGCTGACCGCATGATCCGCCGCGTGCAGGAGATCCTGCAGGGTGGTGACGGTGCGCAGTCGGCGGCCGACGGCCTGTCCCGCGACGCCCAGCTCTACGGCTCCGTGCTGAAGGGCCTGCTCGAAGGCAACCCGGATGGTGGCGTCCGCGCCATTTCCGACGCCAACGCGCACAAGATCCTGGCCGACATGCAGACCTCCTGGGGCGACCTGGTCGACCCGGTGAGCCAGCTGGTCACTGCTTCGCCCAACCTGCAGGACGTGAAGCGCGCCGGTAACCAGGCCTCGCTCGATTCGCAGACCGTGCTGCTGCGCGCGAACGAGTCCGCCGACCAGATCGCCAAGCTGCCGCTGACCCGCCTGTTCCCGAACGTGTGGGCCGGCTTGCTCGGCGCGATCGCCACGGTGGCCTTCGCCCTGGTCCTCGTCTTCAGCCTGGTCCGCGACCAGCGCCGCCGCCTCGAGACCACCAGCGAACTGAACCAGCGTAACCAGACCGCCATTATGCGGTTGCTGGACGAGATGGGCACGCTCGCCGAAGGCGACCTGACCATCAAGGCCACGGTGACCGAGGACATCACGGGCGCCATCGCGGACGCCATGAACTCCGCCGTGGACGAGATGCGCAATCTCGTAACCACCATTAACGAGACGGCGGTGCGCGTATCGGCCGCTGCGCAGGAAACCCAGGCGACCGCCATGCACCTGGCCGACGCGGCCGAGCAGCAGGCGCAGCAGATCACCTCCGCGACCTCCGCGATCAACCAGATCGCGACCTCGATGGATACGGTGTCGAAGGATTCCGCGGAGTCGGCCGACGTCGCGCAGCGCTCGGTGCAGATCGCATCGCGCGGTGCCGAAGTGGTGCGCGAGACGATCCAGGGCATGGACTCGATCCGCGACCAGTTCCTGGAAACCTCGAAGCGCATCAAGCGCCTCGGTGAGTCGTCGCAGGAAATCGGTTCGATCGTGGAACTGATCAACGACATTGCCGAGCAGACGAACATCCTCGCGTTGAACGCCGCGATCCAGGCGGCTTCGGCCGGTGAGGCGGGCCGCGGCTTCGCGGTCGTCGCGGACGAAGTGCAGCGCCTCGCGGAACGCTCCGCGAGCGCGACCAAGCGAATCGAAACCCTGGTGCAGACGATTCAGAGCGATACCAACGAAGCGGTGAGCTCCATGGAGCAGACCACCGCGGAAGTGGTGGCGGGTGCCCGCCTCGCCGAGGATGCCGGTACGGCACTGGGCGATATCGAACGCGTGTCGAACGACCTCTCGGCGCTGATTCAGAACATCTCCGCGGCAGCCCGCCAGCAGTCGGCGGCGGCAACGGATACGTCCGCAACGATGAACGTCATCCAGGAGATCACTTCGCAGACGTCGCTGGGTGCCAGCCAGACGGCCGAATCGATCGGTAACCTGGCCCAGCTCGCGAACGACCTGCGCCTGTCCGTCGCGAACTTCAAGCTGCCGGGCTAATGCAGTGAGACTTCAAGACCATACCGATTTCACCACGCTGCACTGGGTCAAGGCGGAGCTCGACGACGCCTTGTCCAAGGCACGCCAGGCGCTCGAGTCGTACGTCGAGGATTCCCGCGACACCTACGTCATGCACACCTGCGCCGCGGACCTGCACCAGGTCCACGGCACGCTGCGCATGGTCGAGCTGTATGGCGCGGCCATGGTCGTGGGCGAAATGGAACAACTGGTCGCGGCGCTGATCAGCGACCGCGTGGCCAACCGCGATGAAGCCTATGCCGCCCTGATGCGCGGCATGATGCAGATGCCCGATTACCTCGAGCGCCTGCAGAGCGGTCACCGCGACGTGCCGATCGTGCTGC
>NZ_JBQCFT010000064.1:0-11683 GCF_051958795.1 Luteibacter sp.
CGCAGCGCGGGTGGGCGCCAAGGGCTCTTTCCAGAGACGTCAGAGCGCTAGCGCGATGGCCAAAGGCCGAGCCCCCCCCGCGAAGCCGAAGGCGAGCCTTATCGCGTGATCGGTCTAGAACAAATGCCCCAGCTTCACGAGGCCATAGCCGATCGCCGCCGTGATCGGCAGGGTCAGGATCCACGCCCACACCATCCGCTCGACCACCGACCAGCGGATCGCGTTGAAACGCTTCGCCGCGCCCACGCCCATGATCGACGCCGACACGTTGTGCGTCGTCGACACCGGGATACCCAACACCGACGCCGTCAGGATCACCGCCGCCGAGCTGCCTTCCGCGGCAAAGCCATTGATCGGATGCAGCTTCACCATCTTGTGGCCCAGCGTCTTGATGATCCGCCAGCCACCGCCGGCCGTACCGCCCGCCATGGTCAGCGCGCAGACCACCTTCACCCACACCGGGATCGGGAAACCACCCGGCGCCGCCGGGTCGTGCGCAATGCGCAGGAACGACAGGAACTCAGGCAGGTGATCGAACTGGCCGGCGGCCGTGGCGCCCGCCAGGGCCAGGGCGATGATGCCCATGCTCTTCTGCGCATCATTCATGCCGTGCGACAGGCCCATGGCACTGGCCGACACGATCTGCGCCTTGCCGAAGAAGCTGTTCACGAACGGCGTGCGGCCGAAGCGGTGCAGGTAGCCCTTCTGGCTCGAGAACCAGCCCAGCAACGCGTACAGCGCACCCATCAACAGGAAGCCGATGACGAAACCGAGGAACGGCGAGACGATCATCGGCACGATGACCTTGGGCACGACGCCCTTGCCAAGCCACCAGTGCGCGCCGCCCTGCCACCAGATGATCGAGTGGATGTTTTCCTGCGAGGCCGCCAGGGCGGCGCCAACCAGGCCGCCGACCAGCGCGTGGCTGGAGCTCGAAGGCAGGCCCAGCCACCAGGTGATCAGGTTCCAGATGGTGGCGCCCAGCAGCGCGCTGATCAGCAGCTGCGAGCCGACCTCGACCACGCCGGTATCGATGAGGCCCGACGCGATGGTGGCCGCCACGGCGGTGCCCCATAGCGCACCAGCCAGGTTGGTGACCGCCGCCAGCAGGACCGCCTGGCCCGGGGTGAGCACCTTGGTCGCGACGACGGTGGCGATCGAGTTCGCCGTGTCGTGGAAGCCGTTGATGTAGGTGAACGCAAGGGCGATCAGGACGACCGCGATGACCATGCTCATGGGACGCCCGTCCTCAGGAGTTCTTGAGGACGATGGCGTAGACGACGTTGCCCACGTCGCGGCACTTGTCCACGGCCTTCTCGATCAGCTCGAAAAGATCCTTGGTGAGGATGGCGCGCAACGGATCCGAGCCTTCGGCGTAGAGCGTGCGGTAGGGATCGAGCAGGAGGCGGTCGGCCTCGGCTTCCAGCGCGTGCAGCTGGTCGCGGAGCTTCTTCACCGGGCCGATCTTCAGGCCCTGGCGGAGCTGGGCGATCATGTCGACGACGACATCGGCCGAGCGCTCGAGCAGCACGGCACGCTGGCCGAAATCGACACCCTGGAGCCGTTCGGCGACGATGATGTAGCGTTCGGCGAACTTCTCGATGGTCTTGGGGATCTTGTACAGCGCGGAATTCAGCGCCTCGATGTCCTCACGGTCCAGCGCGGTGACGAAGGTATTGACCAGCTCTTCGCCGATCTGGGCGTGCAACGCCTTCTCGCGGGCCCGGGTGGTCGTGAACGCGGCCATGATCGGCGAGCGGTCCGCACGGGTAACGAGCTCGTGCATGGCCTTGGCGCTTTCGCGGGCGGCCTCGGCGCTCTCTTCGAGGAGGCCGTAGAACTTGTCGCCCTTACCGAACATGGTCTGGAGTGAAAACATGGGGTTGCCTGAGGGATCATCGGGGAATATGACGCTTATGTTACCGGACCTCGCCCCGCCCTTGCTGCATCCCGACGGCAAGACCTTGCTGGCCGCGTCTGGTATATAGCCCTCCACATGCTCACCGAACTCCTGCTCGTCTTCATCCTCTCGCTCGCCAACGGGTTCTTCGCCCTGTCCGAGATGTCCGTGGTGGCCTCGCGCAAGAGCCGCCTGAAGCAGATGGCCCGGGACAGCCGGCGTGCCCGCGTGGCCCTGCAACTGGCGGAATCCCCGGAGCAGTTCCTGTCGACGGTGCAGGTCGGCATGACCCTGATCATCCTGGTCACCGGCGCCCTGGCGGGTGACAAGCTGGCCGAGCACTTCGCCGAGCTGATCCACGGCGACGGCCCGGCCTGGCTGGAGCCGTACATGCGGGTGCTGGGCTGGCTGGCCGGCTTCCTGCTGATGTCGCTGGTCCAGATCATCGTGGGCGAGCTTGTGCCCAAGCGCGCCGCGCTGACCGCCCCGGAGAAGATCGCCAGCCAGATTGCCGTCCCGATGATGGTGGTCTCGCGGATCACCCTGCCCCTGGTCTGGCTGCTCAACCACGTCTCCACCGGGATCCTGCGGGTCCTTGGCCTGCACCGGAAGGGCGCGAATGCCGCGACCGAAGAGGAGATCCGCCTGCTGGTGGCCGAGAGCGCCGAGCAGGGCATCCTCGACAGCGACGAGCGCAACATGGTGAACCGGGTGCTCCGCCTGGGCGATCGCACGGTGGGGTCGGTGATGACCCCGCGAATGAAGATCGCCTGGCTCGACATCGCCGCGCCCCGCGAAGACAACCTCGAGGTGCTCCGGCAGACCCCGTTCTCCCGCTACCCGGCCTTCCGCCGCGACGAAAGCGAGGTGATCGGGACGGTGGAAGTGAAATCGCTGATCCGCTCGTTCCAGACCGGCGAGGTGGATCTGTTCGCCCACGTCGCCCGCCCGCTGTTCGTGCCGGCCACCGCGCGCGCCCTCGACCTGCTCGAATCGTTCCGCGATGCCGATACCCAACTGGCCCTGGCCGTGGACGAGTACGGCGATATCGAAGGCCTGGTGACGCTCAATGACCTGCTCTCGGCCGTGGTCGGCGCCACGGCGCCGGCGGCGGACGATGCCGCCCAGGACGGACCGATCATCCGCCGCGACGATGGCAGCTGGCTGGTCGATGGCGCCCTGCCCGCCGACGATCTCCGCGAGCTGCTCCAGCTCGACCGCCTGCCCAACGAGGAAGAACACGACTTCCGCACCGTGGCGGGCATGGTCACCACCGCCTTCGGGCACATCCCGCATGCCGGGGAATCGTTCGCCTGGCAGGGGCACCGCTTCGAGGTCGTGGACATGGACGGCGCGCGCATCGACAAGGTGCTGGTGAGCACGGCGCCCGACGAAACCGTGGTGGAGGAATAACCGCTCATCCCCGGTTCAAGGCCCGCTGGCGACGCTCCGGCCATGGCCGACAAAGAACCCCGCGAAGAGAAAACGGCCGCCCTGCTCCGGGCGGCGGCCCTGGCGACGCCCGGCGAGCGCATGACCGTGGAGCAGTTGCTCGAGCCGCTGAAGCGCCGGGCATTCGGCTTCCTGTTGCTGCTCCTCGCGATCCCCAATTTCATCCCGGTGCCCGTGGGCATCGGCGGGATCATGGGCGTGCTGGTGGTCGGGCTGGGCCTGGAGATGCTGGTCGGCCTGGAACACCCGTGGATTCCGGGATTTCTCAAGCGACGGACGATGTCGCGCGACGGCCTCCTGCGCTTCCTCGATCGCATCGCGCCGTTTACCGGGCGGCTGGAGAAGGCCTGCAAGCCACGCCTGCAGCGGCTGAGCCGGCGGCCTTTCACCTTCGTCTCGGGGGCCGTGATGATCCTGGTCGGCATCCTGCTCGCCCTGCCGATCCCGTTCACCAACTACCTGTTTGGCGGCATGCTGGTGGCGTTCGCGTTCGCCCTGGTCGAACGTGACGGCGCGCTGCTGCTGGCCGTGTGGGGCTCGACGATCGCAGCCGTGGCGCTATCGGCCACCTTCAGCCATGCGCTGCTGAAATTCTTCCGCGACCTGTTCTGACGAAGCAATGCGATTCGTAGGAGCCCACCCTGTGGGCGACGCCGCTCGCCGGTGAGTCGCAGGTCCTGTAGCGCCTTCGCGAAGGATGTCGCCCACAGGGTGGGCTCCTACGAAAGCTGTTCAGTCGTTTTTCTTGTGGGCCAGCCCGGCCATGCGCTGGGCATCAGCCAGAATGCCGTGGAGGATGCGCAGTTCACGCAGCTCAGGCCGTGCGCGCAGGAACAGCTTGCGCAGCTTGAGCATGATGGTGGTCGGCGAGCGGCCCTTGTGGAACTCGATGTCGTCCAGCGTCTCGCTGAGGTGGGTGAAGAAGCGCTCCACCTGCTCCGCGTCCGCCGGCACTTCGTCCGGATCCAGCTCGGCCGCCTCGGGCGCGGGCGCGGCCTGCCCGGCCAGCAAGGCCGTGCGGATCTCGTAGGCCACCACCTGCACCGCCTGCGAGAGGTTCAGCGAGCTGAAGTCATCCACGCTCGGGATCCGCACCATGGCGTGGCAGCGCGACAGCTCGTCGTTCTCCAGCCCGGTCCGCTCATTGCCGAAAACCAGCGCCACCTGCTCGCCCCGGCGGGCGGCGGCAATGGCCTGGGCGGCGCCCTCGCGGGGATCCAGCTCGGGGATGTTCACCCCGCGGCGGCGGGCCGAGAGGCCCAGGGCGAATGTGGTACCGGCCAGGCCGCCCACGAGGTCGTCGACCACCACGGCGTTGCCCAGCACGTCATCCGCGCCCGCGGCCAGCGCTGTGGCCTCGGGGTCCGGGAAGCGGTTCGGGGCTACCAGGGTGAGCCGGTCGAATCCCATGGTGCGGATGGCACGGGCCGCCGAGCCAATGTTGCCCGAGTGCGAGGTGCGGACGAGGACGAAGCGGAAGTGGTCGTAGGGCGTGGGGGCCATGGGCGCCGGCTGGGATTCTTCAGGACCGGAAAGTCTACACCGGCCCGCGACTTGGGCGACGCCGCCCCCGGTGGTAAACTGCCCGACCGACGCGGCTTTCGACCGCTTCCCCTGTTCTTTTGCCAAGCCGATCCCCATGCCAAGACCCGCCGTCAACGTCGCGGCGCGCGCCGCGCGCTCCGCAGGAAACATCATCCTGCGCTACATGAATCGCATCGAGGGCCTCGCGGTCGTCGAGAAGCAGCGGATGGACTTCGCCTCCGAGGTCGATCGCCTCGCCGAAGCCGAGATCGTCAAGGAACTCCGCCGCGCCTACCCCACCCACGCCATCGTGGGCGAGGAGTCGGGCCAGACCGGCAAGGGCCCCCTCGTGTGGATGATCGATCCACTCGACGGCACGCATAACTACCTGCGTGGCATCCCGCACTTTTCCGTCTCCATCGCGCTGCTCGACAAGGGCGAGCCGGTGTATGGCGTGGTGTTCGATCCCCTGCGCGATGAACTGTTCACCGCCAGCAAGGGCGATGGCGCCTACCTCAACGACCGCCGCATCCGCGTCGGCCGCCGCGATGGCCTGAGCGGGGCGCTGCTCGGCACGGGCTACCCGTACCGCGTGCGCAACCACCTGGAATCGCAGCTGGGCATCACCAATGCGCTGCTCCAGGAAGCGGAAGATATCCGCCGCATGGGCTCGGCCGCGCTGGACCTGGCCTATGTCGCCGCCGGCCGCCTCGATGGTTACTTCGAGCCGGGCCTGCAGCCGTGGGACATGGCCGCAGGCGCCCTCCTGGTGCGCGAAGCCGGTGGCGTCTACAACGACTTCTCCGGTCGCGAAGGTCTGCCCGAGAGCGGCAACATCGTCGCGGGTAACCACAAGGTGGCCGCCGCGATGACCGAAGTGATCACGGCCAACGCGACCCCGCGCCTCCTTGGCGTCAGCTAATCACTCGCTAATCGTCAGCGAAACCTGACACGTGATGAAGGCGTTCCCTTCATCACGTGTCGGCCATTCCTCGCTAACGTGTCGTCCGCGGCGACTTCTTCGCCGCGTTCCCCTACGACACAAAGGAATGTGCCATGCGCCACACCCCCCATCGCCTCCTCGCCTCCGTGCTGCTCGCCACCGCGGCGTTCACCGCGTCCGCCGAAACGCCCGAGATCATGGTCGTTACCTCCGATCCGCAGTATCCGTGGACGGACGCGACCGACGAGGGCCGCCCCACCGACAATGCGCTGGCTGAATCCCTGGTACGCGAGCAATACGAGAGCATCGCGACCTTCCGCAAGGCCCATCCCCAGCAGCGCATCCCGGTGATCATCAACGGCGACCTCACCTCGCACGGCCTGTTCTTCGAACACCAGAAGATCAATGAGCTGTTCGGCATCCTGGGCGATAATTTCTATTACGGCCTGGGCAACCACGATTACGAGAACAACCTGCGCAACAACAAGGCGTGTGAGTTCGCCTACTGTGCGACCGATTCGCTGGACAACCTGACCAAGCATGTCGTGGGGCATGGCGATCGTGTACGCGCGTTCGACCTGCGGTCGCGCGGCGACAACGGCCGGGTCATCAAGGAAGGCAGCTGGAGCTACGCGTTCAAGGCCGACGGATGGGGCAGCACGCTGCAACTCCAGCTCAACAACTCGCCCCTCTACGAAGTGGATCTGTCGACCTACGCGGGAGCACTGCAGCCGGTGAATTACCGTGTCCTGCCTTCGACCGGGTGGTTGCTCGAGCAATCGCGCGGCGCGTTGGCCAGCGGCGATGCCAGGTTCACTTTTGCCCACGCACACAAGCCAGACGATTGGAGCGGTAGCTGGGGCGCCTGGGAACAAAACCTGGCCGCGAAGGCGGCCGCCGTGGGCGTCAAGGCCATCTTCGCCGGCCACTACCACAAGGACATGGGCGTCCGGTACGTGCAGATCGGCCCGCGCGATCACCTGCCCCTGTTCACCAGCGGCTCGGCATCGCAACGCACCTATCTCGTCGTCGAGCACTGGCCCGAATCGAAGAAAGTGAAGGTGTTCGGGGTGCGTAACAACGACCCGTCGGCCAAGACGCTGCTCGCCGAGTTCGACGTCTAATCGGGCTTCAGCAGGTTCTTCAGGAAGGGCACGGTCACGCGGCGCTGGGCAGCCAGCGTCGCGCGATCGAGCGTATCGAGCAGGTCGAGCAGCGCGCCAAGGTCGCGCGCGTGGTGCGCGAACAGCCAGTCGAGGACGGTGTCGTCGAGTTCGATCGCACGATCGGCGGCGTGATCACGCAACGCCTGGCGCCGCTCGGCATCGCCCTGCGGCTTGAGCACGGCCTGGGTCAGCGAGCCCAGCCGTGAACGCAGGTCCGGCAGCGCGATATCCAGCGTGGCCGGCGGCACGTTCGCCGCGAAAAGCAGTGTGCAGCCATCGGCCTTGTAGCTGTTGAAGGTATCGAACAGCGCGTGCTCGCCGTCCGGATCCCCTGCGATCGAATCCAGGTCGTCGATCGCCAGCAGGTCGCTGCCGGCCATGCCGCGGATCGCCGCGGCCCGCGTGCCACGCAGGCCCGCAAGCGGGAGGTACTGGGCGCTGCGTCCCGCATCGATAGCGGCCTGGCAAGCCGCCACCAGCAGGTGCGTGCGGCCGCTGCCAAGCGGCCCCGACGTGTACACCCACGGCGCGGCCGCATCGACGGCCGCCGCACGCACGGCCTCCAGCGCCACGGCATTCTCACCGGCGTGGAAGTGTTCGAAGCGCTGGCGACGGGGCCAGCGCAGCGCGAGGGGAAGCTGGGTACTCATGGACCGTTGTCGGGCGTCCGTGGGGGGCCTGGATGGGTTTTCACCGCGACATCGACATCCACGTCGACATCGACCGCCTCGGTGACCGGCGCGGTTTCCTTGTACAGATCGCTCTCGCGATACCGCGCGAATACGTAACGCAGCAGCACGACCACCACCGATGCCGCCGGCAGCGCCAGCAGCACGCCGAGGAAACCGAACAGGTGGCCGCCCGCCAGGACGGCGAAGATCACCGCCACCGGGTGCAGGCCGATCTTCCCACCCACCAGGCGCGGCACCAGCACGTAGCCTTCGAGCAACTGGCCGATGGTGAAGACGGCGCCGACCAGGATCACGTGGGTCCAGTCGCCGTACTGCACCAGCGCGGCCACGAGCGCGGCGACAAAGCCGATCATGAAGCCCAGGTACGGGACGAAACTGAGCAGGCCGGCGATCATGCCGATAAGCGGACCGATCGAAATGCCGACCAGGGTGAGCGCGAGGCCGTAGAACACGCCAAGCGCCAGCATCACCAGCAACTGGCCGCGGACGAACGCGCCGAGTACCTGGTCGGATTCACGCGACAGGCGCACCACGGTGGGCTCGAGCGAGCGCGGGATGAGCCGCTGGATGTGCGCGATCATCGTGTCCCAGTCGCGCAGCAGGTAGAACGCGACCACCGGGATCAGCACCGCGTTGGTCATCCACGTGATGATCCCCATGCCCGACTGCGTCACCCGTGCGAGCGCGCGGGCCGCGATGCTGCCGATCGAACCGATGTGCTCACGGATCGTCGCGAGCACCTTGTCGGTATCGAAGGTATCCGGTTCGAGATGCAGGCGCCGCTGGACCCAGGGCAGCGCGACGGTGCGCGCCCATTCGACGTAGTGCGGCAGGTTATCGATGAGGTTGCTGACCTGGCGCTGGATCAGCGGCACCAGCAGGAGCAGCACGCCCACGAAGATGATGGTGATGACGGTGAACACGATGCTCACCGCCCACGTGCGGCCCATGCCCAGGCGCTGCAGGCGGTCGGCCAGCGGGTCGCCCAGGTAGGCGAGCATGGCCGCCAGCGCGAACGGCATGAGCACCGGCGCGAGCAGCCAGATCACGAAGACGATGACGCCGATCAGCGCCAGCATCTGCCAGCGGCGCGAATTATCGTGGGTCATGCGTCAGGGCACCCAGCGCACGGCGAGGTCCGCGCCATCGTGCGCGTCGGCGGCCAGCACATGGCCACCGGCGGCGTAGCCGGCAATCAGGCGAGCCAGCGGCGCACCGGCGCTGACGTTGAACAGCACGCCGTCGGCCGTCGCGCTGACCGGAGCGATGGACTTCACCGCGGGGTCGTTCTGGAACGTGGCCAGCAGGCCGGCGTAGTCGGTGGCCGAGCGCAGCCCTGCGACCCAGATCTTCCCGCTGCTGCTGCCGCCGGCGTTCGCGGCGAACGAGCGGTCGAGCTTGTCGGCCATGGCGTTCGCGCCGTTGCCAAGCAGGGCCGCGCGGGCTTCGCCGCTATCGGACCAGCTGGAGGAGCGGCCGGCGTTGATCAGCGTCCAGTCGGTGCCATCGTCACGGATGGTCCCGATCAGCACGGTGGCGGTGTTGTATTGGCGCGCGACCGCGGCCACGGCGGAGGTATCCCCCGCGGCGACAGCCTTGGCATCGATCGGCGTATCCGACTTGGGGGTGACGATCTGGTAGCCGCGCGCATCGGCCATCTGGGCCAGCGGGGCCAGGTCCTGCATGTTCAGCACCTTGCCGGAGGCATCGTGGGCGATGACCAGCACGGGGGGCTTGGGCGCCGCGGCGGCCGCGTCGCCGACCGCCAGGACGCGACGGATCGCGCCCGGGTCGAAGGTGATATCCAGCGCCAGCGGGGCGCCATTGGCGCCGCCGGTCCGCTGGTACTGGTACTGCTGGACCAGGCCACCGGGCTGCTTCATGGCATCGGCGTAACCCGGCTTGGAACGGGGGTCCGCGCCGTTCGTGGCGCGGGCCAGCACCTGGGTCAGGCCATTGGCGAAGGCCTGGTCGCGGACCGCCGCGCTGGTGTCCGGCACCGGCACCGATACCGAATACATCGCGGTCTGAGCCACGGCCGGGCCGATGCCGGCCAGCAGGATCAGGGTCAGGAAAGCGAGGGTACGGGCTGCGCGCATGGTCATGGCATCGCTGCGGGGAAGGCGGGAAGTCTGCCCAAACCTTGGCATGGCGTCCATCCAAGCCGCGTGCAGGCCCGGCCGGCGCCCCGCCTTGCTGCTATCATTGCGCGTTTCCAATCAGCGCCGGAACCACGTATGTCCTCCGACCAGGGCTCCCTCACCTACCGCGACGCGGGCGTCGATATCGATGCCGGCAATGCCCTCGTCGAGCGCATCAAGCCGATGGTCAAGCGCACCTTCCGCCCGGAAGTAATGGGCGGGCTGGGTGGTTTCGGCGGCCTGTTCGACCTCTCCGGCCGTTACAAGGAGCCGGTGCTGGTCTCGGGCACCGATGGCGTGGGCACCAAGCTCAAGCTGGCCCACACCCTCAACCGCCACGACACCATCGGCATCGACCTGGTGGGCATGTGCGTCAATGACGTCCTGGTCCAGGGCGCCGAGCCGCTGTTCTTCCTCGATTACTTCGCCACCGGCAAGCTCGACGTGGATACGGCCGCAGCGGTCGTCGGCGGTATCGCAAAGGGTTGCGAGCTGGCGGGTTGCGCCCTGATCGGCGGCGAAACCGCCGAGATGCCGGACATGTACGCGCCGGGCGAATACGATCTGGCTGGCTTCACCGTTGCCGCGGTCGAAAAGTCCGCCATGAACGACGGCTCGAAGATCGTGGCCGGTGACGTGATCCTCGGCGTCGCCTCGTCGGGCCCGCACTCGAACGGCTACTCGCTGATCCGCAAGATCCTCGAGCGGGCCGGCTCGCCGCTGGATGCGGACGTCGGTGGCGTGAAGCTGGTCGATGCGCTGATGGCGCCGACCACGCTGTACGTGAAGCCGGTGCTCGAGCTGCTGCAGAAGGTGGACGTGCATGGCATGGCCCACATCACCGGCGGCGGCCTGAAGGAAAACATCATCCGCGTCGTGCCCGATGGCCTGGGCCTCAGCATCGACGCCTCCTCGTGGGAGCTGCCGCCGGTGTTCCAGTGGCTGCAGCGCGAAGGCAACGTGGCCCGCGAGGAAATGTGGCGCACCTTCAACTGCGGCATCGGCTTCACGGTGCTGCTGGACAAGAGCCAGGTGGAGGCCGCCAGGGCCGCCCTCGCCGCGCATGGCCTGGATACCTGGGTCATCGGCTCGGTCGTCGCCGCGAGCGGTGACGAGCGCGTCCATATCGCTTGAGAAAAATCGTGGATCGTCCCCTGCGCGTTGCCGCGCTCGCCTCCGGGCGCGGCAGCAACCTTGCTGCGCTGATCGCCGCGCGCCTGCCAGTTGAGTTCGTACTGGTCGGGAGCGACAAGGCGAAGGCGGGCGCTCTGGAGATTGCCCGCGACGCGGGCATTCCCACCGTGGCGATGACCCCGAAAGCCTTTCCGGACCGCGTGGCCTTCGACCGCGCCTTGTTCGGGGCGGTGGCGGACGCGAAGCCCGACCTGCTCGTGCTGGCCGGCTACATGCGCATCATCGATGCATCGGTGGTCGCGGACTGGGAAGGCCGGGCGATCAACATCCACCCCTCCCTCCTGCCGAAGTACCAGGGCCTGCACACGCACCGCCGCTGCCTTGAAGCAGGCGATACCGAGCATGGCGCCAGCGTGCACTTCGTGACGGCCGAACTGGATGGCGGCCCGGTCGTCGCCCAGGCGCGCATCAGCGTCGGCCCCACCGATACCGAAGAAACCCTGGCCACGCGACTGCTGGTCGAAGAACACCGCCTGCTCCCGGCGGTCGTGGGCGCCATTGCCGCAGGGCGCCTGGCCTGGTCCGGCGAACCCACCTTCGACGGCAAGCCCCTCACCGCCCCGCTGACACTCGCCGACCTCTGAGCGCGGCGAGGCCGTTGTGGGGGGGGGGGGGGGGGGGGGGGGGGGGGGGGGGGCCCGCCCGCGCCCCCCCGCCCGGCGCCCCCCCCC
>NZ_JBQCFT010000065.1:0-6290 GCF_051958795.1 Luteibacter sp.
CTTCCTTCTGCAGCATGAAATGCATGTCCTGGATCGCCGCGGCGTGTTCGACGCAGTGGAACAGGATGGGGCTGGAGATGTAGTAGGGCCGGTTGCCGGCGATGCGCAGGCGCTCCGCGCCCAGTTCCTTCGCCAGCGCGCTGAAATCCACCTTGAGCACATCCGAATGCACGATGCGCAGGTCGCCGATGGGCGCCGCGCGCTCCTGCAGGCCCGGGATCAGGTCAGTATCGAGCTCGATGGCGGTCAGCTTCTTCGCCACGGCCAGCAGCGGCAGGGTCATGGCGCCTTCGCCGGGGCCGATCTCGACGACGGTGTCGCCATCCTTCGGTGCGATGGAGGAGACGATGCGCTCGATGTAGCGCTTCTCGTGGAGGAAGTGCTGGCCGAAGCTCTTTTTGGGGCGTGCGTTCATACGGCGGCCCGCGGGCGGGCGAGATCCATGGCGAGGCGCGTGGCGGCGAACAGGCTGGCGGGATCGGCTCGGCCGGTGCCGGCCAGGTCGAGCGCCGTGCCGTGGTCGACGGACGTGCGGATGAAGGGGAGGCCCAGCGTGACGTTCACGGTGCGATCGAATGCTTCGCTCTTGAGCACCGGGAGGGCCTGGTCGTGGTACATGGCCAGCACCGCGTCGTAGCGCGGGCGCATGGCCGGCACGAAGGCCGTATCCGCGGGCAGGGGGCCGATGAGGTCCATGCCACCGGCGCGCAGCCGCTCGAGCAGCGGGATGATCGTATCGAGCTCTTCGCGGCCCATGTGCCCGCCCTCGCCCGCATGCGGGTTGAGGCCAAGCACGGCGATACGCGGCTGGGAAAGGCCGAAACGCTCGCGCAAGGCGCCGTGCACGATGCGCAGGGTGCGTTCGAGCAGCGCCGGGGTGATCGCGGCGGGCACGGCGGCAAGCGGAAGGTGGGTAGTCGCGAGGGTCACCCGGAGTTCCGGGCTGGCGAGCATCATGACCACCTCGGCCCCTGCGCGCTCGGCGAAGAACTCGGTGTGGCCGCTGAAGGCGATGCCGGCTTCGTTGATGGTGGATTTCTGCACCGGGCCGGTGACCACGGCATCGAATGTCCCCGAAAGGCAGCCATCCGCGGCGATCGCGAGCATCTCGAGCACGTGGTGGGCGTTGGCGGGGTCCGGTAGGCCGGGGCGCACCGGGGCGCCAAGCGGTACATGGCGGATGCGCAGGTGGCCAGCGGGGCGGTGCGTGAGGCGCTGGCCGTCATCGTCGCTGAGTTGCAGCGTCACACCACACGCGGCGGCAGCCTGCTCGAGCAGCCCGCGATCGGTGATGGCAACCAGGTCGGCGGCCAGGTCGCTGGCCGCCAGGCGGGCAAGGAGTTCGGGACCGACCCCGGCAGGCTCACCGGCGGTGACGGCGAGCCTGGGCAGGGTGGTCGCGTTCATGCCCTTAGTTGGAGGCGGGCGTCGTCGCCGAGGCCTGCTTGTCGTCCGGATCCTTGAGTTCCGGGACGCGGATGTCGACGAAGGACGACGAACGCAGTTCGCGCAGGTAGCTCTCGTAGGCTTCGTCAGCCTTGCGGTTGCCGATGGCCTGGCGGGCCTGGTTGCGCTGCGATTCCTCGGTGACGTCGCTCTGGCGGGTACCCAGGAGCTGCATCACGATCCAGCCGGCATCGGTCTGGAACGGCTTCGAGACTTCGTTTTCCTTCAGGCCATCCAGCTGGGTGGCGATGGCCTGGCCCCAGGCGTCCTTCTGGAACCAGCCCATGTCACCGCCGGCATTAGCCGTGGTGGTGTCCTTGGAGTCGTCCTTCGCCAGCTTGGCGAAGTCGCCCTTCTTCTCGGTGACCTGGGTGTAGATGTCCTGGGCCTTCTTCTCGGCCTGCTCCGGCGTGACGATCTCCGACGGTTTGATCAGGATCTGGCGCGCGTGGTACTCGGTGACGACCTGGCGGCCCGGCTGGCGGGTATCGACCAGCTTCAGGATGTGGAAGCCCGTGGGGCCGCGGAGGGCAGCCGTGGATTCACCCGGCTTGAGCGAACCGACGGCATCGGCGAAGGCAGGGGGCACTTCGTCGAGGCGGCGCCAGCCGAGGTCACCACCGTCGAGCGCGTCGGGCGCATCGGAGTACTGGATGGCGACGGCGTTGAAGTCCTTGCCGCTCTTGATGTCGGCGATGGCCTTCTCCGCCTTGGCCTGGGCCGCGGCGATGTCGTTCGCGCCACCTTCGGCCGGGGTGCTGACCTGGATGTGGGCCAGGTGCACTTCGCCCGCCTTGTAGGTCGGGCTGGCCAGGAGGTTGTTGACCTCCGCATCGGTGACCGTGACCTGGTCGCGGACGACGCTCTCGTGCAGCTTCTGGGTGATCAGCTGGTCGGAGATCTGCTGGCGGAAGCCCTGCCAGCTCATGCCATCCAGCGTGACCGCCTGCTGGAGCTGGTCGGCCGACATCTTGTTCTGCTGGGCGACGTTGGCCACGGCCTGGTCCACGTCCTGGTCGGTGACGTGGATGTTCTGGTCGGCGGCGCGCTGCGTCTGCAGCTTCAT
The DNA here is from genome assembly GCF_051958795.1 of Luteibacter sp. GTDB lineage: Bacteria > Pseudomonadota > Gammaproteobacteria > Xanthomonadales > Rhodanobacteraceae > Luteibacter. The sequence goes on from NZ_JBQCFT010000065.1 coordinate 2,513, forward strand.
GAGGATCAGGCGATCGAGCACCTGGCGGGCCAGGATGTTCGCGGGCGGCAGCTGGCCCGGGTTCTGGGCGTACTGCTTGGTCACCGCGGCGATGGCGGCATCCAGTTCGCTCTTGAGGATCGTCTCCTCTTCCACCACCGCGACGATGCAGTCCAGCGCGCCCGGGCAGGCGATGCCGCTGGCACCGCTGGCCCCCTGGGCCTGCGGCATCAGCTGTGCGTGGGCGGTGGGCACGGCCGCCAGGAGGGCGGCGGCGAGCACGGAGTAAACGAGGATCTGCTTCATCGAATAGGGAGCCCGGGGCGCCTGCCCCATTTATTGATAGCCAAGGATAGCACGCCGCAGGTACTGGCCCGATTGAGGATTGAGCGAGCCCAGCCCCTTGAATTCCAGCTCAAACATGATCGCGTTGTTCGTCCGGCGGGTGTAATCCTGGACGTAGTGGCGGCCAAGGATACGGAAGGCGACGCAGCAGCTGTCGTATTCGACGCCGGCGGCGGCTTCCAGGGTCCGGTGCGAGAACGTGAACGTGGTGAAGGAGGCCCCGTTGTCCAGGGTGACCGGCACGATGTCGCGGCGGGCGAAGACCCAGCGCGCCAGGGCACGCCAGCGCTCCGACACCGGGTAGACCACGGACGTGTCGAATTGTTCCATCACGTTCCGGCGGTACCGGTACGAGAAGTTGACGATGCCGTCGCCCTTGATCCGGCGCTGGATCTGCACGGTGGCCAGGTCGGTGTCATGGCCCTGGAAGCCGCCCAGGCCCGTATCCGGGTTGGGATAGACGCGCTGCTTGTCGTTCGGGTTCCACTGGTACGAGCTGTTCAGGCGCCACTTGTCGTTGAGCTGCACGGCGAACTGGGCCACGTAATCCGAGCCGTTGTAGTCCGTGGGCAGCACGCCCGGCATCTGCACCTTCTGGTCGCTCAGGTAACGGATCTGGCCCACGCTGGCCGAGACCCGCTCCACGCCGTTGTCATCGAGCAGGCGAGTGGTCAGCGCCGCGGTGACGTTGTTGGCATCCATCTGGCGGTCGGCGCCGGCGAAGCGGTTGGTGGTGAACAGCTGCCAGAAGTCGAACGACATCTCGTTGGTGTCGAACGTCGGCAGCTTTTCCTGGTTCCGGTACGGCACGTAGAGGTAGTAGATGCGCGGCTCGAGCGTCTGCGTGTAATCCGAGCCGAAGAGATGGGTCTGGCGGTCGAAGATCAGCCCGGTGTCGAGGCTGGCGATCGGCAGCGAGCGCGTCGGGGTGCGGTCCGGGAACGTGCTCTTGTAGTCGGCGTTTTTCAGCTGGTACCCGGTGAAGCGGTATTCGGCGCGCGGGCGGATGAACCAGAACGGCCCGCCGAAATCGCCCGCGATATATGGGGCAAGGTCCAGGCGGTTGCCATCGAGCTGGTTGCCGTACGGATTGCGGTTGGCCTTGCGGAACGCCACCGCCTCCGAGTCGATACCTACGTCAAGCCATGAATTCAGCGGGACCTCGGCGTTGAACGTGCCGCGCGGCCAGCGCTTGTACGGCTCCACGTAATTCGGCAGGCCCGGGTCGACGTTCTGGTACGCATCGACGCCCAGCGACGAGGACCAGTACTTGCCACCCTTCGACACGTAGACGCTGGAGGTCAGGATGCCGACCGCCGAGGTGTACAGGTCGTTGCCGAAATCGCGGAAGTATTCGTTATCCGACGCGCGGTTGATGTTGGCGAACAGCGAGAAGCCGCCGCCCAGGTTGGTCGAATTCGTGATCTGCGCGAGGTAACGCTGCTTAGCGTCGCCACGGTCGCCGAACTGCGAGAAGTCGGTGTCCTGGCCCTTGTCGTTGCCCAGGTACTGCACGTTGAACGTGCCCCGTGACTTCGGCAGCAGGTAGCGGAACTCGGCACCGAGCATCAGGCCGCGCTCGGTGTAGTACGTCGGGGTTACGGTCGCATCGTAATTCGGTGCGATGTTGAAATAGTACGGCGTGGACAGGTACGTACCCGCATGGCTCGACGAGCCGAAAGTCGGGTAAAGAAAGCCGCTCTTGCGCCGGTCATCCAGCGGGAACGTGAAGTAGGGCAGGTACATGAACGGCACGCCCTTGAAGCGCATGGTCGCGCTGCGGGCGACGCCCACGCCGGTGTCCTTGTTCAGGTTCACCGTCTTGGCGCGGAATTCCCACTGGTGCTTGCCCACGTCGCAGGTCGAGTACGTGGCCATGCGCATGCGGCCGTGCATCGGGTCGGTGACCGTCGCATGGTCGGCCACGCCATTGCCGCGCGACTGCAGCAGCTGGTAGGTCACCTTGTCCGCATCGCCCTGGTTCGGCGTGGTCGTGCCGGTCATGCGGTCGGCACGCAGCAGCATGCCGGCTTCCTGGTAGCGCACGTTGCCTTTCGCGTCGTACGCGGTGGAATCCGCGTTGTAGGTGACGTCCTCGGCCTGGAGCACCTGGTCGGCACGTTGCAGGCGCACGCCGCCGGTCATGTGGTAGATGTTCGGTTCGGGGCTCTCGACCTTCACGCCCTCGGTACCGTTGATGTTCGACACGGTATCGGTGACGGCGGTATCGCGCAGCGTGGTGTCCTTCGTGATCGTGGGATCGTAGAAGTCCAGCATGGCGTTGGGGCTGCACATGGCGTAGCTCACCGGGCGCGGTGCGCACACGAACGAGCCGAGCGGGCAGGTGACCACATCGCTCGCCTCGCGGCTGCGTGACGTGCTGACGGCGGTGGGGGCCGAGGCGGCGGTGGATTGTGCCTGGGCCTGCCAGGCGGTGCCGGAGACGACGAGGGCGACGGCGGTCGCCAGCAGGCGGCGTTTAGGCAGGATGCTGATGCGGGGCGTCACGGGCGGGGTCTGGTCCGTTCGAAAGGCGGCCAACTTAGCAGAATCGCCGCCTGCATCGCACGATGGCACTCCACGCATAAGCTCGAACCCCTGGCGAGGGCGCGGCGGTGATCGCCGGGCCGATACCCTTGAGCTTACACCGCCCGCTCAGCCGCGCGGGCGGCGTTCGTGCTGCCAAAGCACTTCGCCGTGCCCGCTCTGGCGGGCCAGGACGCGTGCCAGGACGAACAGCAAATCTGAAAGGCGGTTCAGGTAACGCTGCGCTTCAGGGCGCACTTCCTCGACGCGGGCCAGCGCCACCACCTCGCGTTCCGCGCGGCGGCACACGGTGCGGGCCACGTGGCAGGTGGCCGCGGCCATGCCCCCGCCGGGGAGGATGAAATCCTTCAGCGCGGGCAGGTCGGCGTTGAACGCGTCCAGCACTTCTTCGAGTCGGTCGATGTCCTTGCCATGCACCATGGCCATGCCGGGGATGCACAGCTCGCCGCCGAGATCGAACAGCTCGTGTTGCACCTGGACAAGGACTTCGCGGATCGCCTCGCTGGTCCCCTCGCTGGCGATGACCATGCCTAGCGTGCTGTTTAGCTCATCGACGGTGCCGTAAGCGGCTACCCGCAGGGAATCCTTGCCGGTACGGCTGCCATCGCCCAGGCCGGTGCTGCCATCGTCACCGGTACGCGTATAGATCTTGGAAAGTCGGTTGCCCATCGGCCGATTCTAGCCTGCGGCGGCCCGCCGCACCCACGGTGCGTGCACGTCGCGGCGTTATGATGCGCCGCATGAGTCCTGCATCCCCCATCCTCATCGTCGGCGGCGGCCTGGTCGGCGCCAGCCTTGCCATTGCCCTGGACACCGCCGGTATCCCGGCCATGCTGGTGGAGGCCGCCGCGCCGCGCGTGGGCGACCAGCCCAGCTATGACGAGCGCAACCTGGCCCTGGCCCGTGC
>NZ_JBQCFT010000066.1:0-14574 GCF_051958795.1 Luteibacter sp.
TCTTCCTCGTAGAACTCGGCCACCTTGAACAGCATGTGGTCGAGCGAACCGGATTCTTCGCCGATGGCGGTCATCTGCACCACCATGTTGGGGAACAGGTTTACCTGGCGCATCGAAAGCTGGAGCTGGTGGCCGACGGAAATGTCGTCGCGCATCTGCTTGACGGCTTCGCCGTAGACGATGCTGCCGGTGGCCCCCGAAACGGCATCCAGGGCTTCGACGAGGGGCACGCCCGCGTGGAACGTGACACCCAGGGTACGCGCGAAGCGGGCGATGGCCGATTTGTGCAGCAGGTCGCCGATAACCGGGATCTTCAGTGAGAAGGGGTCGAGGAAATGGGCGAACTTCTGCGAGCGCTTCTTGAAGTAAATAAGCGCGAAGATCGAACCGACGATAATGCCGATGACGGCCCACCAGTAGGACTGCATGAACTTGGATGCGGCAATCACGAACTGCGTGGGCGCCGGAAGCTCCGCCTTGGCGTCCGCAAAGGTCTGCTGGAACACGGGCACGACGAACAACAGCAGGATCATGGAGACCAGCAAAGCCACCACCAGCACCATGATCGGATAGAACAGGGCCTTCTTGATCTTGGCCTTGATGTTCTCCATGCGCTCCTTGTAGGTCGCCACGGTGTCTAGGACGGTATCGAGCACACCGGCCGATTCTCCCGCGTGGACCAGGTTGCGGTAGAGCTCGTCGAACTGCACCGGATAGAGGGCCAGCGCCTCATGCAGGGCGGAGCCGCCCTCGATGCTGGCCTTCACATTGACCAGCATGTCCTTGAACTTGGGGTTCTTCTGCCCGTTCGCGATGATGTCGAAGGCCTGCACCATGGGCACGCCGGAGGCCATCATGGTGGCGATCTGGCGGCTGAAGATGGCGACGTCACGCGGCTTGACCGCCTTGCCGCTCGAGCCGAACAGCGGCTTGGCGCGCTCGCGGACCTGCTGCGGGTTCATGCCCTGGCGGCGCAGTTCGGCCTTCACGAGCGAGGCGTTCTTCGCCTGCATCTCGCCCTTCATGCGCTTGCCGCGCTTGTCCAGCGCGGTCCAGTCGTACATCGTCAGCTGGCTGACGGCAGCGCGCGCGGCACCAACGGCGCGCGCGTTCTTGGTAGCGGTGGCGGTAGCCATGACGCGGTGTTCCCCCCGGGTGAATACTAAGGGGCCAGCCCCGGCTGGCTCCCCCTGTCTCTTATTCTAGTGTGAAGCTTTGGTTTACGCCTTTATGCCGTCTGGCGCAAAAGATCGGTGCGCCGCAAGCCGCCAGGGGGCGTCAGTCCTTGGTGACGCGGTTGATTTCGGCCAGGCTGGTGACCCCGTTACGGACCTTGAGCAGGGCCGAGGCGCGGAGGTCGTTGATCCCGGCCTGCTTGGCGACCTCCGCAATCTGCATGGCGTTGCCGCCCTCCAGCACGATCTTCTGGATCGGCTCGAGCATCGGCATGACCTGGTAGAGGCCGACACGCCCCTTGTAACCTTCGTTGCAGCCATCGCAGCCGACGGCCTCGTAGATGGTGATCCCGGCGTCGATCTCTTCCTGGGTGTAGCCCTCGGCCAGCAGGGCCGCCGGGGGCAGGGTGATCGCCCGCTTGCACTCGTGCAGGCGGCGGGCCAGGCGCTGGGCGATGATCAGGGTGACCGACGAGATGATGTTGTAGGGCGCGATGCCCATGTTCATCAGGCGGGCGACCGTCTGCGGCGCGTCGTTCGTATGCAGGGTAGACAGCACCATGTGGCCAGTCTGGGCGGCCTTCACGGCGATCTCGGCGGTCTCCAGATCACGGATTTCGCCGACCATGATCACGTCCGGATCCTGGCGCAGGAACGAGCGCAGGGCGGCGGCGAAGGTCATGCCGCGCTTCACGTTCTGCTGGACCTGGTTGATACCCTCGACGCGGATTTCGACCGGGTCTTCCACCGTTGAGATATTTCTTCCCTCGGTGTTGAGGATGTTCAGGGCCGTGTACAGCGACACCGTCTTACCGGAGCCGGTCGGACCGGTAACCAGGACCATGCCGTAGGGCTTCTCGATGGCGTCGAGGTAGAGGTTCTTCTGGACCTCCTCGTAGCCGAGCTTGTCGATGCCCAGCTTGGCCGAGGAGCCATCGAGCACGCGGAGCACGATCTTTTCACCGAACAGGGTGGGCAGGGTGCTGACGCGGAAGTCGATGGCGCGGGTCTTGGTCAGGTTGAGCTTGATGCGGCCGTCCTGCGGAACGCGGCGTTCGGCGATATCCAGGCCGCTCATGACCTTCAGGCGCGAGGCGATACGGGTGCCCAGCTTGATCGGGGCCGAGGCCACGATGCGCAGGATGCCGTCCATGCGCAGGCGCACCCGATAGACGGTTTCGAATGGCTCGAAGTGGATATCCGAGGCGCCGCGCTTGATCGCGTCCACCAGGATCTTGTTGACGAACTTGACGATCGGGGCGTCGTCGTTGGAGTTGGCATCGATGCCGGTGGTGGCGTCGCCGTCGTCCGGGCCGGCATCCAGAGCCAGATCGTCCAGCGCGCCGTCGTCGAAAGCAGGGACGCTGGCGTTCGCCGCGGAAAGGGCGCTGTCTATGACCCGGCGCAACTGGCCCCGCTCGACCAGCACCGGCTCCACCATGTGGTTGGAGTGGAACTTGATCTCATCGAGCGCGTGCGACTGCATGGGGTCGGCGATGCCGACGAACAGGCGCTTGCCGCGCTTGAACAGGGGCAGGGCCTGGTGCTTGGTGATCAGGGCCTCGGTGACCAGGTCCAGCGGCATGTTGCCGGGGACCATGTTGCCGATATCCATGAGCGGCATGCCGAACTCGGCCGAGGCCACCTGGGAGAGCTTGGAGCTGTCGACCAGGTGGTGGTCGACCAGCCAGGACGACAGGGACGTGCGCTTCTCGGCGGCATCCTGGACGGCCTTGCGGACCTCGGCCTCGCCGAGGACGCCTTCCGTGACCAGTCGCCTGGCCATGCCGGTCAGGCCCGCGAGCGTAGGCTGGTGCATCTGTGTCGCCATGGTCGATCCGATCCCCGAGTATGGTGCTGAATCTACTCCAGAATGTGCCCTTGGTCACGTCGAAATCGTGAAAACTGCGCATTGGCGCCGCGTTCCCGCCCCGAGGCGTGATCCATGCCTTATGATGCAGCGGCTAACGGGGACAAACCTTGAGTCGTATCAGCATTATCCTGCCCGCCAAGAACGAGGCGGCCGCCCTAAAAGACCTCCTGCCACGCCTGACCGCCGCCCAGCCGGGTGCCGAGATCATCGTGGTGGACGATGGGTCGACCGATGACACCCGGGCCGTTTGCGCTTCGGCCGGGGTGCAGTGCCTTTCGTCGCCCTATTCGATGGGTAATGGCGCCGCGATCAAGCGGGGTGCCCGCGCCGCGTCCGGGGAGATCCTGGTGTTCATGGATGGCGATGGGCAGCATGACCCAGCGGATATCCAGCGGTTGCTGGGACGGCTGGAGCAGGGCTTCGACATGGTGGTCGGCGCGCGTGATTGGGGGAGCCAGGCCGGCGTCGGCCGCGGAGTTGCCAACACCGTCTACAACTGGCTGGCCAGTAAGATGACCGGCCAGGTGGTGGCTGACCTGACGTCGGGATTTCGCGCGGTCCGCGCTGGGCGTTTTCGTGAATTCCTACACCTGCTGCCGAATGGGTTCTCATATCCCACAACGAGCACCATGGCGTTCTTTCGCAGTGCCTATGGCGTCGCTTACGAGCCGATTAAAGCTTCGCAGCGCGTTGGCAAAAGTCACATCAAGCCACTGAAGGATGGTGTGCGATTCCTTCTGATCATCTTCAAGATCGCAACGCTCTACTCGCCGCTTAAGTTATTTTTTCCTGCGAGCGCTGCATTCTTCGCACTGGGCTGTGCGAACTACTTACGGACATTCTTAACGGAAGGGCGACTGACTAACGGGAGTGCACTCATGTGGAGCGCGGCGGTCATCGTGTTTCTGATCGGACTTGTCTCAGAGCAGATCACCGCACTTACGTATCGTCGTGACAGCTGATCCGGATGGCAAAAAACCACGACTCCTGGTGCTCGCGTCAACGTATCCGCGTTGGGTCGACGACCATGAGCCGTCATTCGTCCACGCACTAGCACAACGGCTTACTGATCGCTTTGAGGTCATTGCCATTGTTCCTCATGCGCCGAAAGCGGTGCGTAGAGAGGTTCTCGATGGCGTCTTGGTGTCACGCTACCGTTACGCGCCGGCGGCTTTGGAAACCTTGGTGAACGATGGCGGCATCGCCGCCAATCTGCGCCGGTCGCCGTGGAAATGGCTGCTCTTACCCTCTTTCGTTGTGATGCAGTGGCTCGAAGCTCGCCGCTGGCTCCGCAAGGGTGCGTTGGTGCATGCTCATTGGCTCATTCCTCAGGGGCTTGTGGCGCGCATGTTGGGTGCGCCTAGTCTGCTGACTTGCCATGGAGCCGATGTGTTTTCCCTGCGAGGCAAAGCCGCCTCGATGGCTAAGAAGTTTGCTCTGTCCAAGGCGACCGACGTGACAATTGTGAGTGCCGCGATGGTCGGCCCACTTATTCCTTTAGCTCACGGATTGAAGCCGAAAATTCGCCCCATGGGAGTGGACCTGCAGACGAAATTTACCCCGGGAAGTGAGCCGCGGGAGGTTGCAAGTCTTCTCTTTGTAGGACGTTTGGTGGAAAAAAAGGGCCTTGACGTCCTCATTCGCGCAATGCCTTCAGTTGTTGCCCAACACCCGCATGTACAGTTGTCGATAGTGGGGCACGGGCCCTTGGACGGCCGTATGCGCGATGAAGTCGCGCGGCTTGGTCTCGAAGCCCACGTGCACTTCATAGGTCCTCTCGCCCAGGACGATCTAGTACCCCTGTATCGAGCCGCAACGGTGTTCGTAGGGCCGTTCCGCCAAACTGCGTCTGGTGACCAGGAGGGGCTGGGTCTGGTCCTTGTCGAGGCGCTCGGCTGCGCTTGCCCGGTGGTTGCCTCGGATATCCCCGCGACGCGGGACGTGCTGCTCGAAACGCCAGGCTGCATTATGGTTCCCCCCGCAAACGAAGAGTTGCTTGCCCGGGCGCTTATCGAGGTGCTCGACGACCCCCGTACCATCCAGGCCGATGCTGCGCACGCCGTGCAGCTCATGCGGAAACGGTTCGATTGGACATCCGTGGCACGTGGGTACGGTGATCTGCTGCAAGCGTTGTTGGAAGGGGAGTCTAGATGACAGTGATCTCAACAAAGCGGCAGGGCCATGCGCAGCTCGACCTGCGCACTCGTGAGGCCAAGAGCAGGAAGATCGCCCGTATCCTCGGAATATCGGATACGGGTAACCACCGGCTCCTTGAGGTCGGCACTGGTGCGGGTGGAATTGCACACTACTTCGCAACGCAGAACTCGCCGGCTTTTGACGTTGATGCCGTGGACGTCGTTGACAGCCGTCAGGTATCTGAGGGGTACCGATTTCAATGTGTCGAAGGCACGGCATTGCCGTTTGCTGACGATACGTTTGACCTCGTAGTGTCCAATCATGTCATCGAGCACGTTGGGGAGAGACCCGATCAGTTGCACCATTTGCAGGAGATCCGTCGCGTCCTACGCCCTGGAGGCAAGGTATATCTTGCAGTCCCAAACCGTTGGATGTTGATCGAGCCTCACTATCATCTCGTTTTCCTCAGTTGGCTACCGAAGTCTTGGCGAACGCCTTACCTGAGGGCATCTGGTCGCGGCAGCGTTTATGATTGTGAGCCGCTCCGCCGTGCAGAAGTCGATGCACTGGCCGAAGAGGCAGGATTCGTTGCGCAAAACGCCTCGATCGAAGCACTTCGGGCGTTCGTCGATATCGAGCCGGATGCAAGCCGACTGGCGCGATTGATCGCGCGCCTGCCCAATCGGTTCCTTCGGCCGCTAGAGGGCATCATATCTACCCACGTTTACGTCCTGGAGTTGGGCGCGTGAGCACGCTGATGCACATCTGGATGCCCACGATACGCGGATACAGCGGGGGGGATGTTTTCGTCGAGAGGCTCGCGACCGGCTTGCGCTCTCGCGGAGTTACGGTCACCGTGCAATGGTTTGATCGCCGCTACGAATTCGCCCCGGGGTTGCTCGCCGGGCGCAAGGCGCCACCCGGCGCTACGCACATTCATGCCAATGGCCTCGATGGCTTTGCCTTTCGTCATCATGGACTGCCGTTGGTGGTGACCGAGCACCATTACGTCCTTGATCCCGGCTACCGACCTTATAAATCGCTTGCGCAGGATGTCTATCACCGGACGGTCACCGGACGGGCGTCGCTTCGCTCCATGCGTTCTGCTTCGGCGCTGACAACCCATAGTCACTTTGTTGCAGGCGTAGTGCGAAAGGCATGCCCTGCCGTAAGGCCTGTGGTGGTGCCACTATGGGTGGACCTTGATGAATTTTCTCCCGGCCTTGTGCAAGCTGCTCGCGAGGGGCCCTTGCGCCTGCTGTTCGTCGGCAACACTTCGCGGCGAAAAGGCTTCGACATGGCAGTCGCTCTTGCACGGCGCATGGGCGAGGCCGTCGAGATCAGCTGCACAGGTGGCCTGCGTGGGTCCGCGGAGGCAAGCCTGCCCAGCAACATTCGGTTCGTCGGGCGCCTTTCAACAGAAGAGCTTGTCGAGGCGTATCGTGCCTGCGATGCAGCATTGGTGCCATCTCGATATGAAGGCTTCGGTTACGCAGCGCTGGAAGGTATGGCTTGTGGCAAGCCAGTGCTAGGGTTCGCCTGCGGATCGGTCGAAGAGATCGTCGAGCATGGCATCTCTGGATACCTGGTTCCTGTCGATGACATTGACGGGCTCCATCGACATGCCGTCGATCTTGCGTCGGACCCGTCGCTCCGCTCCGTCATGGGTGCGGCAGGTCGAGATCGTGCTTGCAATGTATTCACCGTGGAGCGCGGCATTGAGGCTTACATGGATGTGTATCGCAGCGTGGCTTCGTCGTGACAGCGCGTATAGCTACGGTCATTCCAACCTACGAACGGCGTCAGCTTCTAAAGCGGGCGCTGGAGAGCGTGCTGGAGCAGGGGGTCGACGTAAGTGTTCGGGTTTTCGATAACGCGTCAACTGACGATACAGAAGAATTCGTGTCGCAGTGGGCGGAGGTGGACTCAAGGATTCTCTACCATCGCCATGCGACTAACATCGGCGGCATTGCGAACTTTGAATTTGGTATGTCGAGCGTGGATACCGAATTCTTCTCCATCCTGTCGGACGATGACTACCTCCTTCCAGGATTTTATGAGCGGGCGATCGCCGCGCTGGACAACGATTCCGAGGCCATGTTCTGGGCTGGATGCACCCTTCATGTTGATGAAGCTGACACCGTGTTCGAAGCTCGCGTGGAGTCATGGGGCCGGCATGGACGATTTAGTGGTCTTGAGGGCGTAATGGCCATGACGGGTGGTCGCGCGCCCACTTGGACGGGTATCGTTTTCCGCCGCACAGTGCTCGAGCGCCTCGGCCTCCCTGATCGCGCCGCGCTTGGGCCGGCGGATTTTGACTTCGTTCTGCGGGCGGCTGCGCGGTGGCCGTTCATTATTGATGCGCATCCATCGGCGGTCTTCACGTTAAGCAGCACATCATTCAGTGCTACACAGCCACTTTCCTCCTTCTGGCCCGGATGGCTGCACTTGATCCGCAATGTACGCGAGTGGCCGATGTTCGAGGCGGATGTCCGCGAGCGTATCGCATCCGCGTTAGAGGCCGACGTGCGACGTATGCTGTTTCGTAGAGGCGTTGCAGCGTTGGTTGCCGGTCGCCGTAGCTTCGCTAATGAAGCGGCAAGAGCGCTCTGTTCCATGTCTGACGGACGGATCGCGGGTTGGATGCTCAGCGCTGGCGTCCTGGCCTCTGGCGTGCCTGGAGTGAGGGCAGCACTAGCCTTCATCTATCGCCGACTCGAGGCCCGTCTCCTGGCAAGCAGAGAAGACCTGCAGAGACGACATGGCCCGCTGCTTCGGTCCAATCTCGTGGCTAAGGATCGCCAGCTTCCGTAACTTGGTTATCGCCCGCGCCGAAGAGCGCCGCGTATCGCAGCACGTGTCGCTGGCGATGCCGCCACGGCCGTAAGAAGCATTACGACGCCGCTGAGCGCCAGCCAGCTGACTCTCGCGAACATTCCGAGCGAGTCAGGCAGGGTCTGTCGAAGCACCAGGGCCGCCACGAACACGGCGGCGACTGGAGGCAGAACGTCGCGAAGGTACCATTCACCAAGATGGCCGCGTAGAAGTCGCCGATGCATTAGCGGCAGCCCGATCGCCAGTGTGAACAGATTCGTAAGAAGCCAAAGGGTAGCCGCGCCGGGCAGGCCAAAGCGGCGGATCATGATGATGCCGAGGGGGATCATTACCACTACGGCCGCACTGTTGAGAAGGCCGGTGAGACCAGTCCATGCGTGCGCCAGTTGCAACGCGTAGGGCAGGTTCAGTAAGCAATTGATCACGCTTCCCGCCACGAGAATTGCCAGGGGGAGCGCAACGATTCCCGCGGTCGCTACATCGCCCGTCCACAGGCGGACCACCGGCTCTGCAAACGCAATTAGAAAGCCACCCAGGGCAGCAGTGATCACGACGAGATACTGGCTGCACTCATGGTAGAGAGCGGCCAAGGTCACCTCATCACCTGCCGCGACCAGCCGGCTGAAACGTGGGTACACGGCGTTGAATATGGGTTGAATTGCGCGTCCCAATGCGGCGGCGACCGTCAGGGCCAGCGTGAAGTAGCCGACTTCGGCCAAGGGACGAGTCGCAGAAAGTATGATGCGATCGAGCTGCATGAGGATAATGGCTGTGCCAGTGATCAGGAACAACCCGCCAGCAAAACGTCTCGCTGAGCGCAGCTCATGGGCGCGAAACCTTGCCCTGCCTGGCGGTAAGGCGCGCCAGAGGAGGTAGGCAGATACTGCGGACTGAGTAGCGCCAACCGCGGCGTACCAAGCCATGAAGGCGAGTACAGATGGCGAAAAGAGTGCGAGTACTGCGGCCGCCCCTACGCTCCTTAGCGTCGCGAATATCGCGTTGATGGCATTGGCGGTCGGCTGGCGCTCGAGTCCCGATAGTCCATTCGTGTAAAAGGTGGCGGGCCACTGCAAAGCTACAGCGACCGCCATCATCGTTATGGCCGTCAACGTGTCTGATTTGCTTAGTGCTTCGGGATGAAGCCAGCTGCCAGCGAGCCAGGGGCCAGCGGCATTTATGGCGATCGCGATCACAAGGCAGGATGGCCAGATGAAACACTCCAACGTACGCACGAGTTCCCGCATACTTCCCGCGGCGCATTCGGTCACCGACCGCCGCGCGAGTTCGCGGTTCATCACGCCGCCCAGACCTAGGTCGAGTAGGAGCGCCATCGCCTGGACACTCAGCATCAGCCCGACTAGGCCGAAGCCTTCCATTCCAAGAGCGCGAGAGTAAAACGGCACGAAGACGATGGCCATCAAGGCCACCCAGCCTTGGCCAAGATAGTTAGCCAGGATATTCGTCTTTAATCTGGCGGCCATTCGTCAGACGCGGCGGAGGAAGCCATCGGGAGCCACTGTCACCAAAAGCTTGTCCTGGATGGTTGTGTCGATATCGAACGCAAGCGGGGCACCATCTGCAGCCTTGCTAGGGCTGCTGCGGAGTCCGTCGAGGTATGCCCATACTGCGGTTTTGGGGTTATTGCCGGGAGCCCATGGACGATCCGGATACATGTCTGCCGGCAAGTCCTCCACAACGGTGTCGAAGACAATGCAGTAGCTGCCCTGGCTGGTCAGTGGTGCATAGGCCTCAAGTTCCGCCAGAACGTGCTCGTGGGTGTGATTGGAATCAAGGACAACCAAGATGCGCTCGTGGTTCGCGGCGATCTTGTGCACCTGCTCGATAACTTCCGAGTCAACGGACGAGCCCTGAATCATTTGGATCTTGTGAGCCATCGGGTGAGATTCGATAGCGCTCCGGTTGTGCTCGCGGATATCAATGTCAATGCCAAGTACTCGCGAACGTGAGGCGCTGGGGTCGAGCACTTCGCCCGCCGCCGCGGCGTCGCAATAGTCGATCAGTGCGAGCATGGCTGCGCTGAGTATGAGCGAGCCACCATGGGCTATGCCAGCTTCAATGATCAGATCCGGGCGCACAGACCAGATCAGCTCCTGCATGGCAACCATGTCCTGTGGATACTGGATGATCGGGCGGCCCAGCGCCGTGAAATGATAGGAGTAGCGGTGGGGAAGCGTTTGGAGCAGCCAGTCTGCGGTGGCGCGCTTCAATGCTTCATCCTTTCCCTGTGAGTCAATATCACGCGCGCGTTCGAGCTCAAATTGCTGAATGGGGTTCATGCCTTTCTCTTTGATTTCGGATTACTTGACGGGACGGGCGATTCGCGCCGGGACGCCAAGAACCACCGTGTGATCAGGTACGTCGCGCGTCACAACGGCGCCAGCACCAACGATGGCGCCCAAGCCAATGCGGATTCGGGGTAATACGGTGGCACCGGTCCCAATGAATGATGAGTCGCCAACGGAGATCTCTCCGGCAAGGCGTGCGCCCGGACCAATATGGACGCCTGCGCCAATGTCGCAGTCGTGGTCTACGCTTGCCGCAGTGTTGACGATAGTTGCCTCACCCAATCGGCATCCAGTGCTGACAGCCGTCATGGCCAAAATCTGGCTTCCAAGACCTAAGGTGACATCAGCGGCGACGAACGCGCGCGGGTGAACCACTGTCAGCGGGGCCAGACCATACGCGGCAAGCCAGTGTTGCATGCGTACCCTTTCCGCGCCCCGCGCGCCGCCAATGGCGACGCAGCACGCCATCCCTACGGCATCGGCGGTTCTCATCCACTCGGCGAAGCCATGTTCCCCGATGAACAATGGAGTATCCGGGAACGGTGACGGCACGGCACGATTGTCGAATAGCGCTGCGGGCGCATAGCCCAGATGAGAGAGTGCCTCACGAAGGACGCGTGCCTGGCCCGTGGCTCCCCAGAGTACGACAGGCTTCATGAATTCGCCCCGAGATATGATCTGAGGCAACGAATTACTCGATCCTGATCGGCCGCAGTCAGATCGTGGTAGCTGGGCAGGTTGAGTGCGCGCGGAGCGATTGACCGGCTTACGGTATTGCCCGTGACATCGGGGAACATTGGTAACGTCGACAGGGGCCAGAAAAATACGCGCCCGTCGATGTTCGCGTCGCGAAAATGAGCGATCAGGCCGTCGCGATCAAACGGGATGTGCTGAGGTACTACAACTGTGGGCATCCAGTAGCCGTTGCGGGTTCCGCTGGGCTCGGGATTCATAGCCACACCGGTGTCCGAAAGGGCGTCATGGTAGTAGCTAAAAATATCACGCTTCTTCGCAATCAGTTGGTCAACCCGCTCAAGTTGCGCGCACCCGATTGCGGCCTGGATATTCGACATCTTGTACTTGTATCCAATTTCGGCGGGCCAGAACTGGCGCTTCTCGCCGCGTGCCCGCCCGTGGTTGGATAGCGTGAGCACACGCTGGTACAGGGCTTCGTCCTGGGTGACGAACATACCACCTTCGCCAGTGGTTATTGTCTTCGTGCCGTGGAACGAAAACGCTCCAAAAATCCCGACGGAACCCGCAGGATGCTCATGCCAGGAAGATCCTACTGCCTCAGCGGCGTCTTCGATGACAGGTATGCCATGTGCATCGCCAATGCGACGCAATGTATCAAGGTCGCACATGTTCCCGTATAGGTGGACAGCCAGGATTGCTTTTGTCCGTGGCGTGATCGCCGCGGCAACGGCGCCAGGCTCGATGCACCAGCTCACCGGGTCGATATCCACGAGGACAGGTTTGGCACCAAGATGCACAATGGGAGCTGCGGAGGCGATCCAGTTGATGTCTGCGAGGATGACTTCATCCCCGGGGCCGATACCCAACGCCGCCATGCCAAGGTGCAGGGCGCCGGTAGCGCTCGACGTCGCTATGGCAAAGCGGGTGCCGACATGCATCGAGAATGCAGCCTCGAAGCGCTCGATATAGTCATAGCACCGCTCGCCCCACCCGTTCGCTGCGGCGTCGGCCGCGTACTCCGTCTCGAGGGCGGTGATCGATGGCTTGGTGTAATGGATCTTCGAGGGCGTTGTCACATCACCTCCAACCGCGGGACGGCCACGACGAATCGGCAACCCCATTCGCGCGCGTAAGCCAACTGCTCGATGATTTCATCACGCAAGTTCCAGGGGAATATCACGATCAGATCAGGCTTGTCGTTGCGAAGAGTCTTTTCATCAACCACAGGTATGCGCGAGCCAGGTAGGTATCGGCCTTGCTTATGTGGCGATGCGTCTACGACATAGCGGATCAGGTCGCCGCGGACGCCGGCGTAGTTGAGCAGCGTATTACCTTTCGCTGCGGCGCCGTAGCCGACTACCTTCAGTCCGCTGCGCACACCGTCGATAAGAAACGCAACGAAGTCATCCTTGACCTTGTTGGCTTGATCTTGAAAATGCCGGTACCAGGAAGCCGTGAGCATGCCGGCTTCGCGCTCGTCGTCGAGCAATGCTCGTACTGATGGCAGTGTGGGCCGGGTTCCATCGGGTGAGGCCCACACACGCAAAGATCCACCATGCGTTGGCAGCCGCTCAACATCCCATACGCTGAGACCGTGCGACGCGAACAGCCGAACGACCGTGCTGAACGAAAGGTACGAAAAGTGCTCGTGGTAGACAGTATCGAACTGACGTTGTTCAACCAGTTGCTTGAGGTGAGGGAACTCCACCGTCACTGTGCCGCTGGGGGTGAGTATCGCGGAAAAGCCCGCGACAAAATCGTTGATATCCGGGACGTGAGCGAGCACGTTATTGCCGACGACCAAATCCGCCTTGCGTCGCTCGGAAGCAAACGAGCGAGCGAAGTCTTCGCCAAAAAAGCTACTGATCGTCTCGATGCCGGCAGCACGCGCGGCCTCGGCCGTGCTCGCCGTCGGTTCGATGCCGACGCATGGTATCCCTCTGGCGGAGACGTACCGCAGGAGGTAGCCGTCGTTGGACGCAACCTCGACCACGAGGCTGTTGCCATCAAGGCCAAGGCGTGGCACGACGTCGTCAACGTAACGTGCAGCGTGGTCCAGCCATGAGCGCGAAAATGACGAGAAGTATACGTAGTCGTCGTCGAACAGCGATGCGTGGGATCGCACTTCCCCTACCTGTACGAGGAAACAATTCGAGCATGTATACAATTTGAGGGGATACCACGTCTCGGGCGAATCGAGGCTATCGGCCTTGAGGAAAGCGTTTGAGGGTGGGGCGGCACCGAGATCGAGGAATACATCGTTCAGCACCGCATGGCAGAAGCGACAGTTCACGGCGTCACTCCTTCAAAGCCATCGCCCACCGATGGCGCTGCCTGGTCGCGCGAAGATACAAGCACTGGGGGCAGTGGCCACTCGACGCCAACTACGGGGTCGTTGAATCGAAGCTGGCCTTCGTATCCCGCTGTCCAAGATGCAGTGTGCATATACAACAAATGTGCCTCGTCAGTCAGCGCTTGGAAGCCGTGGGCAAATCCTTCTGGGATGAACACCATGCGCTCGTTGTCGTCGGAAAGTTCCACTGCGTGCCATTGCAGGTAAGTTGGCGAGCCAATGCGGATATCGACCGCGACGTCGAACACCTTGCCTCGAATGCATCGGATTAGTTTCGCTTCACCGTGAGGCGGTCTCTGGAAATGCATGCCGCGCACCGTGCCGCGGTGGCTAGTTCGAGAAAGGTTGGCCTGGGTGAAGTGCAGCGGTGCGCGGATACCGTCGAATTCGCCCTCGCAAAACAAACGGACAAAACTTCCGCGTTCGTCGACTTGAGGATCTGTAGCGATCTCGACCAAGCCATCGAGTGGTGTGGCTAGAAACGTCAGGCGGCCCACACATCACCTCGCAGCTGCGCATCGGCGACATAACCCGCCAAATCGGAAGACGTGGATAGCTGCTGTGAGTCGTACCAAGCGTTGTACCACCCGGCCGTGCGACGCAGGGTCTCATCTGCATGCCAGACCGCCCGCCAGCCCAACTCGTGTTCTGCTCGCGCCCCGTCAAGGCGAAGGATGCTCGCCTCGTGAGGTTGAGGATCGGTAGCCTCCATCACCGTCACGGCGGGCCAGTAGCCATGCAGCGCGGCAATCACGCTTGATACGGGAAGGTCAGCATCATTTGATGGGCCAAAATTCCATGCAGCGTGTTTCACGGAGCCGGATAGCATTGCCTGGCCAAGGCGGAGGTATCCTGAGAGCGGCTCGAGGACGTGCTGCCAAGGGCGTACCGCCCTAGGGTTGCGCAAGACGATGGGGGTGCCGGACGCCATGGCACGGACCATGTCGGGCACCAGGCGATCGTCTGCCCAGTCACCACCTCCGATGACGTTTCCCGCCCGCGCTGTAGCCACGCATGGTCCATTCTGAAAAAAACTCTTGCGGTAGCTTTCGGTCACCAGTTCGGCGCATGCTTTCGAGGTACTGTACGGATCGTGGCCACCGAGTGGATCGTCTTCCTTATAAGGTTGTGCATCCGGGCGTGCCGCGTAAACCTTATCGGTCGTAGCGTTGATTACGGCCACTACCGAGGGCGTCTTGC
>NZ_JBQCFT010000067.1:0-5742 GCF_051958795.1 Luteibacter sp.
TAACGGTTTGTTGCGTTGCGGGGTGGGGGCCGGGCCTGGTGCCCCGGATCGCGCGCAAGCGCGCTCCCAACAGCGCACGGCGGTGCTGCGTGTGGGCCGCGTGGCCCTGTGGGTGCGCGCTTGCGCGCGATCAGGCCAGCCGGTGGCCGCAGTCCGGCCCGCGGGCGATGGCCTTGCGGATCTCTTCCAGCGCGTTGGGATCATCCAGGGTCGAAAGATCCCCGGGATCGGTCCCCTGCATCAGCGCCTGCAACGACCGGCGCAACAGCTTCCCCGAGCGCGTCTTCGGCAGCGCGCTCACGACATAGACGCAGCCAGGCCTGGCGAGGGCCCCCAGCAATTCGACCACACGACGCTCCATCGCGTGCGCGACATCCGCGGGGTCATCCGTGACGCCCTGCTTCAACGTGGCGAACACGGCGGGCAGCTGCCCCTTGAGCTCATCCGCGACGCCGACGACCGCCACCTCGGCGACCGCACCCAGGGTCGCGACCGATTCCTCGATCTCGCGCGTCCCCAGCCGGTGCCCGGCGACATTGATCACATCATCGGTGCGGCCGAGGATGAAGGTGTAACCATCCGCATCACGCACGGCCCAGTCCAGCGAGCTGTACAGCAACTCCCTGAAGTGGCCGAAGTAGCTCCGCTTGTAACGCTCATCGTCGCGCCAGATGGTGGTGAGGCAACCCGGCGGCAGCGGCGGCTCGATCACGAGCACGCCCTTCTCCCCCGCGGGCTTGTCCTCGCCCGTGGCATCGTCGATCACGCGCATGCGATAGCCGAACGTGGGGAACCCGGGTGAGCCCGGCTTCACCGGCTTCATGTCGAGGCCGGGCATGAGCGACAGGGCCGGCCAGCCGGTCTCGGTCTGCCAGTAATTGTCGATCACCGGTTTGCCCGTGCCGCCGCTGAGCCAGTCGTAGGTCGGCTGGTCGAGCGGTTCGCCGGCGAGGAATATCCACTTCAACGCGGACAGGTCGTACTTCTTCAGCCAGCCTGCATCCTGCTTTTTCAGCATGCGGATACCCGTCGGTGACGAGAACAGCGTGCGCACGCCATATTGCTCGCACAGCTTCCACCAGATGCCCGGGTCGGGATTCACCGGCGTGCCTTCGTAAAGGATCGCCGTGCAGCCACCAATCAGCGGCCCGTAGACGTTGTACGAGTGGCCCACCGCCCATCCCACGTCCGATGTGCACAGGATGGTCTGGCCCGGCTGCAGGTCGAAGATGGCGGTCATCGACAGGGCCAGCGCGACTGCGTAGCCGCCGACATCGCGTTGCACGCCCTTGGGCTTGCCCGTGGTGCCTGACGTGTACAACAGGTAGCTCGGTTCGTTGGATTCGAGCCAGGTGACCGGCACCACTTCGTCGAGATGCGCTTCGCGATGCACCGCGTAGTCGATGTCGCGCCCCGGCACCCATTGCATGCCCTTATCCAATCCACGATCCACGACAAGTACGTGCGCCGGTGGCGACGCCGCCTCACGCAGCGCGGCGTCGACCAGTGGTTTGTACGGAATGACCTTGCCGCCGCGCATGCCCGCATCGGCGCAGATGAGCAGCTTCGGCTCGGCATCATCGATGCGCAGCGCCAGGTTGTGCGCGGCAAACCCGCCGAAGACGACGGAGTGGATGGCGCCGACCCGCGCGCACGCCAGCATCGCGAACACGGCTTCGGCGATATTGGGCAGGTAGATGACGACGCGATCGCCGCGGCCGACGCCGAGTGCCTGGAGTGTCGCGGCAAACGCATTTACCTCGCGGTAGAGCTCCGCGTAAGTGATCTCACGCGTGACGCCCGTCTCCGTCGAGACCGCGATGATCGCGGCCTGGCCAGGGCGCGCATCCAGGTGGCGGTCGATGGCGTTGTGGCAGAGGTTGGTCATGCCACCGACGAACCAGCGACGGAACGGCGGGTTTGACTGGTCGAGGATGTACTGCGGCGGCACCTGCCAGTCGATCAGGTGCGCCTGCGCGCCCCAGAACCCCTCCGGGTCGTCGACCGACTGGCGCCAGCTTTCCTCGTAGCCCATGGGCATGCCTCCTGTGGAGGCCTTCGAGGGTAGCCTAGCCGGGGATCGGGTGCCTTGCTACGTTGGTCGAGGGTCGCTATCGCGCGCAAGCGCGCTCCCACGAGGAGCCTGGAATACTGCATGTGGGAGTGTGCTTGCGAACGAGGCTCTTCCGCGGAACCGTCGCTCGCAAGCTCACTCCCACAGTTAGGTCGGTGGGCTGCTACTTCTTGCCCTGCCCGGGGCGGGCTACGTCGTACATCTCCCAGGAGATTTTCTTCAGCAGGGCCTGGCGGTCGTCGCCTTCGGTGTAGAGATCGAAGTGGGTCTTGCCGGGCAGGAAGCGGATGTCGCTCTTCGCGTGGAGGCCGTCGAGCGTGTCCTTGAGCAGCTTGGCCGAGCCTTCGAGATAGAAGGTGTCCGCGGTGCCGACGATCAGGTGGATCTTGCCGTCGAGATCCGGCTTCAGCGCCGGCCACTGCGTGCGCAGGCGCTGGGCGATGTCGAAGTGATCGCGCCAGTAGGTGACGACATTGGCGTCGACAGCGCCCGTATCGCGGTTGAACATCGGCATCGGCCGGCCGTCCTGTCCGCGCGGCGAGAACACCCACTCGAACGACGCAAGCTGGCCGCCATAGGCACCGAGCACGCGCTCGAGGCGGGCGAAGGTCTCGAACGTGGCGATGACCTTGCCGTCATCGCGAACCAGCGGGATCGCGCTGCCATCGGCATGCTTGTACGCATTGGCGTTGTTCGCGTACAGGTCGATGCCGGTGAAATCGTGGAAGTCGCTCGGGTCGGGCGAGGTGGACCACGTGCCGCCGAAGATCTTCGGATAGCGGGTCTGCAGCCACAGCGTGGCCCAGCCGCCCGACGAGTGCCCGTTGAGGAAGCGCCCGCTGGTCTTGCCATCCATGCGGTAGCGCGTCTCGAGCCACGGGATGTATTCGGTGGTGAGCGCGTGGCCCCACGGCCCGTTGTTCACGGAATCGGCGAACTCGTGCGTGCCGGTCGGGCCGGATTCGTCGAGGAACACCCAGATCATCGCCGGCATCTGGTTCTTCGCCATCGCATCCCACACGTTGGCGATAGAGCCGGCATAGCGATCGAACCCACCGCCGAAGCCGTGGGTCACGTACACCACCGGGTACTTCGCATTGCCCTGCTCGTAGCCCGGCGGGGTCACCACCCAGGCGCGGATGGAAAGCGGGCGGCCGGCGAACGCCGTGAGCGCCTTGCTCTCGAGCACTTCGGCATGGGCGTGCTTGCGCGCCTCGGGCAGCGCATCGCGCGTGGCCGGCGGCGCCGAGGGCGGCAGCTGCCAGGGATCACGCTCGGGCACCGTCTTGCTCAGCTTGAGCACGGGGATGCTCCCACCCGCCGTGATCTTCACCGGGGTGACTTCGCTGATGAGGTCGCCCGCGCGACGGCCGCCGTAGTTGTAGTCATGGCCGACATCGAGCACGGCCTGGAACAGGTAATCGCCCGGCGGCAGGCTGGAGAAGCCCGAGGGGAACGCTTCGCCGTCCGCATCGAGGTCGACCGACTGCCCCGGTGCGATCCAGCTGACATCGCGACCCGCGACGGCGACGGCCTGGGGCTGGAAGGGATTGGTGTCGATCTCCGCAACCTTGCCACCCTTCCCTGCGCTTTTAGCCTTGTCGGCGGGCTCGGCGAACACCAGCAGGCGTCCCGAACTGCCCTTGTCGGTCGCGCCATCCAGCGACACGCGGATGATGCGATGGGCCAGGGGCGCGCTATCGGCATGCGCGGCGGCACCGCAGGCAAGGAGCGCAACGGCAAGGGCCGCGCGGGCGGGCGTGTGCTTCATCAGGATCTCCCTTCGTCCGGCCGCGGCGCGGCAACGCGGTCGATCCTGCCATGGCACCGGGGGGTGAGGAAATGCCGGATGGCATGGCCGCGAAAGGCTGGCGTGGCACCATGCCCACTTGCTCAGCCAACCGGAGAATCGCGAACGATGGATGCCGAATGGATCAGCCGCCACGCCCTGAGCCTGTGGGGCGTGCTGCTCGTCGTGGCCCTGTTGGGCGCGGATGCCGCGTGGCGCCGCGCCGTGCGCCGCCGCGAGGGGCAGGATCCCGCCGCGCTGCGCCTGTTGCGCCCCACCACCGCCTTCGCGGTGGTGGTCGCGACGCTGGTGGTGGCCTCGGTCATCGCGATCGAGGTCCGCGAGCAGGCCGGCCTGACGCTGTTCGATGCGCAGCTGGCCACGGACCTGAGGGCGAACATGCCACGCCCCTTGCTCCACGCCATCGCGTGGCTGACCCAGCTGGGCAACCCCATCGCGCTCGCGATCATTACAGGGCTGATGACCCTTGCCTTGCTCGTCCGCCGGCACCTGAGGCTTGCGGGCATCTGGCTGCTCGCCCTCGCGGGTACGGCCCTGATCAACTCCGGCCTGAAGGCCTGGTTCCAGCGCGAACGCCCGCTGCATGATCATGGCTTCGTCGTCGAGCACAGCTACAGCTTCCCCAGCGGCCACGCCTCGGGTTCCATGGTGTTCTACGGCATGCTCGCGTACCTGTTGCTCGTGCTTTGCCCGCCGCGCTTCCACCGGGGCATCGTCATTGCCGCGGTCACGGTCATCACCCTCGTCGGCATCAGCCGCATCCTGCTCCAGGTGCATTACTTCAGCGACGTGCTCGCGGGCTATTGCACGGGCCTTGCCTGGCTGACGCTTTGCGTGGGCAGCGCTGAGTATTTTCGTATGCGAGAGGGCCGCGCGGCGGTCCAGTAATTTCATGCGGCCAACACGCCGCCGATGGTCTCGTTGGCGCATGGCCAACGACCTGCCCCTCTCCATCGTCATGAATGCCGGCTCCGGCCACGGGGATACCGAGGCCGCGCGCGACACGATCCGCACGACCCTGGAGGCGGCCGGGCGCCCGCACCGGTTCTTCCTGATCGATGAGGCGCATCCGATCCTCGAGGTTGTCGCCGAGGCAGCCGCCCACGCGAAGCAGGAGGGCGGCGCGCTGGTGGCTTCCGGCGGAGACGGCACGATCAACTGCGTGGCAGGCGCCGCCTGGCGCGAGCAGTTGCCGATGGGCGTGCTGCCGCAGGGGACGTTCAACTTCTTCGGGCGGACCCACAACATTTCCGCGGACCCGCGCGAGGCCACCGAGGGCCTGCTGCGCGGCACGCTGCGGAACGTGCAGGTCGGCATGGTAAATGACCGCCTGTTCCTGGTGAACGGCAGCCTGGGCCTGTATCCGCAGGTGCTCGAGGATCGCGAAGCATGGAAGCAACGCTTCGGCCGACACCGGCTCGTGGCGTTGTGGTCGGGCCTGGCGACGATGATGCGCGGCTACCGGCCACTGCGTATCGAGGTCAGCGACGGCACGCGCACGCGCCAGCTCAGGACACCCACGTTGTTCGTCGGGAACAACGCGCTGCAGCTCGAAATCATCGGCCTGCCCGAGGCAAGCGATGTGTTCCGCAACGATGGCACGCTGGCCGGGCTCGTGTTGAAGCCGATCGGCCGGCTGACCATGCTCGGACTGATCCTGCGCGGCGCACTGGGCAGGCTAGGCGATGCGGAGAACGCGGTGAGCTTTCCGTTCCGCGAGATCACGGTGCGGCCGAAGCACCACCGCCAGCGATTCAAAGTCGCCGTGGACGGCGAAATCGCATGGATGGATCCGCCCATCGTTTTCCGTGCGGCACCACGGCCACTCGTGCTGATCACCGACGGCGAGCGCCAGCCC
>NZ_JBQCFT010000068.1:0-5031 GCF_051958795.1 Luteibacter sp.
CGCGCCGAACGTGCCGCTGGTGAACCCGGTGACCTTGGCGAAGTTCGTGGTTGCCCTGCCCGTGCCCCCGATCGCCCAGCCCACCGGCAAGCGTACCCACACCGCATTCGGTAGCCGGCAGCTACCGTTCTACCGCATGCCAATGCAGGCATTCAGTGCCAGGGTGCACCGGGATCTCCCGCCGACGCCGCAATGGGGTTACGCGGGCTCCACGCCGGGCCCTACGATCGTGACGCGCCGTGGCGAGCCGGTGCTGGTGGAATGGGCCAATGAACTTCCTACCCGCCATTTCCTGCCTATCGATCACGGTATTCATGGCGCGGAGAAATCCAAACCCGAGGTTCGCACGATCACCCATGTGCACGGTGCGCGCGTCTCCGCGCCGAACGATGGCTGGCCTGAAGACTGGTACGTGCCGAGCAAATCGCTGACTGCCCTTTACCCGGGCGACCAGGACGCCACCACCTTGTGGTACCACGACCACGCCATGGGCATCACGCGGCTGAATATCTACGCCGGTCTGTTCGGCAGCTTCCATGTGCACGACGACGACGAGCAAGCCCTGGGGTTGCCCTCGGGCGAATACGACATTCCGTTGATGCTCTACGACCGCCTGCTCGCCAAGAGCGGCAAGCTTTATTACCCGGTCTCAGACGATCGCGAAGCACCCTGGGTGTCCGAATGCCGCGGGGACGCGGTGCTGTGCAACGGCAAGCTGTATCCGTACCTCGAAGTTGAGCCGCGCCGCTACCGCTTTCGTTTGACCAATGTAGCCAATACCAGCTTCTTCAACCTATCGCTCTCACATGGCAAGCCATTCCAGCAGATCGGCAGCGACCAAGGGTTGCTGGCCGCACCCACAGATCGCCTGAACATCGAACTCTATCCGGCCGAACGTGCCGAGGTCATCGTCGACTTCAGTGCCTATGCGGGGCAGTCGGTGCAGCTACGCCACCAGGCCGACGGCATCGTCGAGTTCCGCGTTCGCGCCAAAGGCCGCCGCGATACTTCGGTAGTGCCTGCCGCATTGCGGCCGGTGCAGCGCATCGATCCCTCCACGGCGGTGCAGGACCGCGTGCTTGCACTGGGCGAGCAGGACGATTCGGGTGGCAATCCGATGACGATGCTGCTTGATGGGAAGATGTGGAGCGATCCCATCAGCGAAAAGCCCAGGAAGGGCACCGTTGAAACCTGGACGTTCGTCAACGTGACGGGCGACGCGCATCCCATCCACCTGCACCTTGTGCGCTTCCAGGTACTGGAGCGCCGTCCGTTCGATCTCTTCGCGTGGAACGCCCGCAAGGAACTGAAGTTCACCGGGCCATCGATACCGCCGGCCGCGCATGAAGCTGGATGGAAAGACACCGTGCGTTGCGACCCCGGCATGGTCACCCGCATCGTCACGCGCTTCGACGGTGAGCCAGGCAAATACGTCTGGCACTGCCATTACCTCGAGCACGAAGACAACGAAATGATGCGTCCTTACGAACTGGTGTGAACCGTCCGGCTCTTTCTTGCGGCGGCAGCAGTCATTGTTCGCAATATCTTGCGTTGACACGTTAACGTCATCACGCTCTCGCGCATTGTCGCCGCCGTGCCAACGATTCGTCATATGCGGGGCAGATGCTCACGGCGGTCGACGGGCAACCAAAACCTCAGTCGATAAGCATCAGGGGGAAAGACTTCCAGTAGGGAGAAATCGCAAATGGTTACTTGGTTGCACCGCACGCGGCTTACGCCGCTGTTGCTTGGTGCGCTTTCGGTCGGCCTCGCCGGCATCGTCAGCGCTCAGGACACCACTCCGCCCGACCACGACGCGCAGTTCCGCAAGAACGTGCCCGTGGCTCCCTTCAAGAACCAGCCCGGCCTCCCCGGCGGCGTCGTTGTACTGCACAAGCCGCCGCGCGGCCAGGACAACAGCAACAACACCGTTACCCCGATCAAGCACGTCATCCTGCTGATCGGTGAGAACCGCACGTTCGATCACGTTTATGGCACCTACACTGCGCCGAAGGGCCAGTCGGTGGACAACCTTTTGTCCAAGGGCATCGTCAATGCCGACGGTACGCCGGGTCCGAATGTGGAACTCGCCAGGCAGTTCATGGCCTCAAGCACCGGCAAGTTCGACATGTCGCCGAAGAAAGCCGGCAAGTACAAGACGCTTCCGCAGATGAACACCGGTGGCGCACCCACCGCCGCTCCCTTCGCTTCTGCCGCGCAGGCGCAGGCGCTTGAACCGGCCCTGCCCGATGACGCCTACGACATGCTCGCCGCCGGTGGCACGGGCCTGCCCAACGGCGTGGTCGATACCCGCTTCCCGGCCACGCTCCCCAATGCGCCGGTCGACATGCATGCGTCGATCAGCTACGACGCCTATGCGAATAGCCCCGTGCATCGCTTCTTCCAGATGTGGCAGCAGCTCGATTGCGACACCAAGGCCGCCACTGCGGAAAGCCCGAGCGGTTGTCGCAACGATCTGTTCCCCTGGGTCGAAACCACCATGGGCGCGGGCAACAACGGCGCTCCGCTGCCGGCAAACTTCAACGACCAGACCACCGGCGAAGGCTCCACCGCCATGCAGTTCCTCAACATGGCCCAGGGTGATGCGCCTTACTTCAAGGAGCTGGCCCAGAAGTATGCGCTGAGCGACAACTTCCACCAGTCGGTGATGGGCGGCACGGGTGCCAACCACATCATGCTTGGCTATGGCACGCTGATCTACTACGCCGACGCCAATGGCAACCCCGCCACCCCGCCGGAAAACCAGATCGAGAATCCGGATTCGCAATTCGGTACCAACAACTGGTGGGTGCAGGACGGTTACGGCGGTGGTTCGTACGTCGAGTGCGCCGACGAAAGCCAGCCGGGCGTGAAGCAGATCAAGAACTACCTGCGCTCGCTGCCCTACCTAACGTTCAAGGGTACTGACTGCAAGGCCAAGGCCTATTACCTGGTGAACAACTACAACCCAGGCTATATGGGTGATGGCACGCCGGCTCCGCTGGGCGCCGACCAGTTCACCATCCCGCCGACCACACAGGAAAACCTCGCGCTGCTGCTGGAGAAGCACAAGGTTTCCTGGAAGTACTACGGTGAAGGCTTCGGCGGCGGCAAGGAAGACGGTGAAGCCGGCACCTTCTGCAACATCTGCGATCCGTTCCTGTACTCCACGCAGGTCATGACCGACCCGGAACTGCGCGCCAAGAACCAGGACATCAACGACCTGTACGACGACATCCAGAACGACACGCTGCCGGCCGTTTCCATCGCCAAGCCGGACGGCATCCTCGATGGCCATCCGGCCTCGTCGAAGCTGGACCTGTTTGAAGGCTACGTGCGCAAGATCGTCGAAATGGCCAAGGCCAACCCGAAGGTTTGGGACGACACCGTGATCATGGTGACGTTCGATGAAGGTGGCGGCTACTACGATTCGGGCTACATCCAGCCGATCGACTTCTTCGGCGACGGCACGCGCATTCCGCTGCTGGTGGTGTCGAAGTACTCGCAGGGCGGCAAGGTCGTGCACACCTATTACGACCATGTCTCGTTCGACAAATTCGTCGAGGCCAACTGGAACCTGAAGGATCAGATCTCCGCCCGCAGCCGCGACAACCTGCCTAACCCGGTGTCGTTCCGCGAGCATCCGTATGTGCCGGTGAATGCGCCGGCCATCGGCAACCTCATGGATATGTTCAACTTCACCAGGGAGGATGTCAGCGACACCGCCGCGGCCGCCGACTGATCGCACACGGTTCATTCGATAACGACCCTGCCCGCGAAAGCGGGCAGGGTTTTCGTGTTGCAAGGAGTCGAATCATGTTGAAGCGTTTACTGCTCACCCCGCTTGCCGCCGCCGCGTTTGCCCTCGCCATCATGGCGATCACGCCTGTACGCGCGGATCCCGGTGACTTCGGCGCCATGCCCGGCTTGTGGAAGATCCTGTTCCGACACGTGGTCAACGGAAAGGCAAGCTCACCCGAGGTGCATTGGCATTGCGTCGATGAAGGTGCCGATCCCTGGACCACGTTCGCCGCGTGGACGCCCGCGGAGGGCGAGTGCACCGCCACGGACCAGCAACGCCGCAGTACGTCGCTGGCATGGAACCTCACCTGCAAGGCGGGCACGAAGGCTTCGGCACACGTGAATTTCGATAGCGCCAAGCACTACACCGGCAGCGTCTCGGTCGAAGGCCGCGGCGAGGTTACGCAGGTGGAAGGCGCCCGGTACGCTGCCTGCACCAGTCCGCAGGACTAGCGCGGCACGAGCAATAGCCGGGCGACACGTTAAAGCGCGCCGCTTACCCGGGGCAAATGCCACCCCAGGAGAAACGCCAGGATGCGCACCGCGAAGCACGCGAGGAAACCCGCCATCGCCGCCACGGACGGCGCAAAGCCTAACCGCCGCCCCGCCACGACAACCGCTGCGCCCAGGAGCGCAGCGCTGGCATAGATATCCGTATTCAGGACCATCGGTATCCGCGCACGAAACACGTCGCGGATAACGCCGCCGCCGCAGCCAGTGACCGCACCCATCAGGATCGCACTGATCGAGCTGATGTTGAATTCAATCGCCTTCTCCGCACCGGCTACGGCGAACAGCGCGAGGCCTGCGGCATCAAGGGTGACCATGAACATCAAGGGCACGGCTTCAATCTGCGCATGTAGCAGGAACGTGGCGAGCCCGGCAACGAAGGCCAGCGTCGGATAGCGCCAGTCACGTAATGCGTTGGGTGGCGCAGCACCGATAAGAAGGTCGCGGATCACACCGCCACCCAATGCGACGGTGAACGAAAGGACCAGCACGCCGAGCAGATCCAGCCCGGCATGGATCGCCGCAGTGGCTCCTTCAATCGCGAAGACGGCCGTACCGATCAGATCGGCGATGAGCACTACGCGCTGACGCACCATGACGCCCCCTTTCATAACTCAGATGCAGATCTGGTCGATTACGCTGTGCCAATTCGATCAGAGGCAAGTACCGCGCCGATCCGCAGCCGTCAGTCCAGGGCCTGGAGTTGAGCCTTCATTGTCC
>NZ_JBQCFT010000069.1:0-7798 GCF_051958795.1 Luteibacter sp.
CGGTAGGCGAAGCGGAGGCCGAGCAGCGTCGCGACGGTGCGGGCGCCAAAGCGGCGGGCGGGTTTCATGGTGGCGGCGCGGTTCTGGTAGGTCTGCATCACGGGGTTTGTGCAGCCTCAGGCTGCCAAGGTTCCCTTTGGAATAGCTTTCACGAAGCTGAACATCTCACACCGGCAGGGTCAACCCGATGACAGCCACTCCGTTTTTCCTCACGAGTCCGCACTCCCGCGGAGACCGAAGGAGACAGCGCATGCGCAACCTTACCCGCACTTTTGCCGCCGTGGCCGCCCTGGGCCTGGCGGCGGGCGCCGCCATCTACACCCCGCCGGCCGCCGCGCGGGAAGTGGTCGTCATCCGCAACGCACCGCCGCCGCCCCGCTTTGAACGGGTGCCGCCGCCGCGCGCCGGCTATGTCTGGGCGCCGGGCTACTGGAACTGGTATGGCGGGCGCTACGTGTGGGTGGGTGGCCGCTGGGCGACCGCCCGTCCGGGCTATGTCTACCGTGGCCCGGGCTGGCGTCCGTACCGTGGCGGATACCACTACGAACGCGAGGTCTGGGTGCGTGACCCGCACTGGCACCGCTAAATTCTTAACATTTGCGTGCTGCGCCGCATCTACCAACTCGCGAATAACGGTTTAGACTACGCAGCTGACACGACATCTCGCCCCCTCCTTCAAGGTTGGGGCGATTTTTTTGGACGGTCATTTCCCCACCGGCAGCCCCGGCTGCCGGTACGCCCCTGAGGGGGGCGGGCTGCTAATCATGAAAACTGGAGTTTGCGTTCGATGATTTTCGAAACCATCGCCAACACGGGCCACGAAGAAGTCGTCTTCTGCCATAACAAGGACGCGGGCCTCAAGGCCATCATCGCGATCCACAACACCGTGCTTGGCCCGTCGCTGGGCGGCCTGCGTATGTGGCCGTACAAGTCCGAGCAGGACGCCGTGAACGACGTGCTGCGCCTGTCGCGCGGCATGACGTACAAGAACGCGGTGGCCGGCCTCAACCTCGGCGGCGGCAAGGCCGTGATCATAGGCGATCCCTCCAAGGACAAGTCCGAAGCGCTGTTCCGCGCCTTCGGCCGCTTCGTCAACTCGCTCAACGGCCGTTACATCACGGCGGAAGACGTGGGTATCGACGTGAACGACATGGAATATGTCTACCGCGAAACCGAATTCGTGACCGGCGTGCACCAGGTGCACGGTGGTTCGGGCGACCCGTCGCCGTTCACCGCGTTCGGCACGCTGCAGGGCCTTATGGCCGCGCTGCAGGCCAAGCACGGCAACGAAGACGTGGGCAAGTACAGCTACGCCGTTCAGGGCTGCGGCCACGTGGGCAGCGAGTTCATCAAGCTGCTCCGCGAGCAGGGCGCCAAGGTGTTCGTCACCGACATCAACAAGGGTGCCGTGCAGCGCTGCGTCGATGAGCTGGGCTGCGAAGCCGTGGGCCTCGACGAAATCTACGACGTCGACGCCGACGTCTACAGCCCGTGCGCCCTGGGTGGCACGGTCAACGAGCAGACGATCGACCGCATCAAGGCGAAGATCATCTGCGGCGCCGCGAACAACCAGCTGGCCACCGACGCAATCGGCGACGAGCTGGCCCGCCGTGGCGTGCTCTACGCACCGGACTACGCCGTGAACGCCGGCGGCGTCATGAACGTGTCGCTGGAAATCGACGGCTACAACCGCGAGCGCGCCATGCGCATGATGCGCACGATCTACTACAACGTCGGTCGCATCTTCGAAATCTCCGGCCGCGACAACATCCCGACCTACAAGGCCGCGGACCGCATGGCCGAAGAGCGCATCAGCGCCATCGGCAAGATCCGCCTGCCGCACATGGGCAACGGTGCACCCCGCTTCCAGGGCCGCATGCGCGGCCAGTAAGCGCTGCCCTGCCGGGTCGTGAACGAAGCCACCGGTTCGCCGGTGGCTTTTTTCTTGGCCGCGGGCATGGGGCCGGCGAGCTCTCGCACGGAAACGGCGCTGTAGAGCCGTGTTTGGGAATTGTGTACGACCCGCCCGACGAAGCGGCACCGGAATCCATCGATCCCGGTTGCCAGCGTCCGTGATCTGTTACACTTCGCCCGGCCCCGGGCTCTTGTAAGGCTTTGCCTTTACGAAGCTTTTGGGTGCATGGGGAAACTTCCGCCGCGTGGGCGGGACCACCAATCCAAGATCACGACCTTCGTCGCCCTGGCGGCGCTGCCAGGCTCTTGTCCCGTGTGGACAGCCAGGCGCGCGGTGGGGCTGAAATGGACTTACCGAGCTTATGAGCGCGATCCCAGCCGAAACCTTCACCCACGACGACATCCTGGCTCGCCTGCGATCGGTCCTGCACGAGACCTTCGAGATCGATCCGGCGAAGGTGACCCCTGACGCCAACCTGTTCACCGACCTGGAACTGGACAGCATCGACGCGATCGATCTCGCCATCCAGGTGCAGGACATGACCGGCACCCGCATCAAGCCCGAAGACTTCAAGAGCGTGCGTACCGTGGGCGACGTGGTCGCCACCGTGCAGCAGCTCGTTCTCGCGCGCTGAGGCGGCATGCTGGGCCCGGCCGGACCGCGCGCCAACGCGGATCGTCGTTTCGCGCCCTGCGCGGTCGTGCCCATCTACAACCATGGCCGCACCATCGCGGCCACGGCCAATGCGCTTGCCGCACACGGCCTGCCCGTCCTCATCGTGGACGATGGCTCCAACGATGAAACCCGCCGCATCCTCGACGACCTGGTCGCCGGGCGCGACGACCTGCGCCTGATCCGCCAGCCGCGTAACGGCGGCAAGGGCGTGGCGCTGTCCGCGGGGTTCCTGGCCGCCTACGAGGCCGGTTATACCCACGTGCTGCAGATCGATGCCGATGGCCAGCACGATACGGCCGATGTGCCGCGCTTCGTTGCCGAAGCGCAGGCCACGCCGGAAGCCATGGTCTGCGGCTGCCCGGTCTACGATGCCTCGATCCCGAAAGCGCGCTACTACGGGCGCTACCTCACGCATGCCTGCGTGTGGCTGGAAACACTCTCCTTCGACATCAAGGATTCGATGCTCGGGTACCGCCTCTACCCGCTGGCCGCGACATGCGAGGAAATGACCCGCAAGCCGTTCCCACCCCGCATGGATTTCGACACCGAGGTCGCCGTGCGCCTGTTCTGGCGCGGGGTGCCTGTGCGTAACGTCGCCACCCGGGTGATCTACCCGGAGAACGGCCTCTCCCATTTCCGCCTGTGGCGTGACAACGCCCGCATCACGGCCATGCATACCCGGCTCCTGCTGGGCATGCTGCCGCGCGCGCCGCGCCTGGTCCTTCGCAAGCTCACACGGAAATCCGCCTGATGCGCCACCTGATCGCCCTGTTCGCCCTGCTCTGCCTCGCCCCGCTCGCCCACGCCCAGGCGGCACCGCCGTCGGTCGACGAGATCCTGAACCACCTGGGCAAGCACCAGCAGGTGCGCGCCGAATTCACCCAGCGCCGCGAAAACCCGGATCTCGCTGAGCCACAGGTCAGCAAGGGCGACCTTCTATTCGTGGTCGGCAAGGGCATGGTCTGGCACACCCGCGAGCCGTTCGAAGACACCCTCGTGTTCACCTCGGGCGATGCGCGCCGGCTGAATGCCCAGGGCAAGCTCGAGCGCGTGCGTGACGGCAACCGCGGCGTCAGCCAGGTCTCCGGCATGCTGCAGGGCATGCTGGCCGGCAAGGCCGATGAAGCCGCGCGCCAGTTCACGATCACCGCCGAAGGCACGCTCGAACACTGGACCCTGCATTTCGTGCCGAAGCAGGCCCGCGTCGCACGCGTCCTCGCCGGCATCACCCTCCAGGGCGATGCCTTCCTCGAGGGCATCGACGTGAACCTTGCCAGTGGCGAGAAGACCGCGATCACCTTCGCCAACACGCGCGACGCCGGTGAACTGACCGAGCAGGAAGCCCAGGTACTCGGCATCAAATGAAGCGTTCGCCGACCACGCTCCGCGCGGCGGCGTTCGCCGTCGCGTCCCTGCTGGTGTGCGCGCTCGGCGCGTGGCTTCTGTTCGGCCGCGCCACGTCGCCACTGCAGACCGATCTCCTCGCGATGCTCCCGGCCACCGAACGCAACGCGACCGCGGAGGATGCGGTGGAGCGCCTGGCCCGTGCCAGCGGCGATCGCATGATCCTGCTCGTCGCCAACAAGGACGACGAAGCGGCGAAGGATGCCGCACGCGAGCTTGGCGCCGGCTTGTCGAAGGACAAGGTGTTCGCCCACGTCCTCGCCGAGCTGCCCCCGTTCGACATGGAGCAGCTGGTAAACCCCTTCCTGCCGTATCGCTTCCACCTGCTCACCCAGGATGACCGCGAGGCACTGGCCACGCCCGGGTTCGACGCGGTCTCGGCCCTGAAGCGCCGGTTGAACGAACCTTTCGGCGCTACGATCGGCCCGAAGCTTGGCGATGATCCGTTCGGCTGGCTGCAGCACTGGCTCGACCGGCAGCCCTGGAACCGCTCCACGCTGGTGCCGGAGGACGACCTGCTAACAGCGCATCGTGACGATGGCAGTTACGTGCTGGTCATTGCCACGCTGGACGGTTCGTCCTACGACGATAGCGTGCAGCGCCGCGCGATCGGCGCGCTGGAGCATGCCGAGCACGAGGTGCTCGCGAAGCATCCCGGCACGCGCATCCTGCGTACGGGCGCGATCTTCTACGCAGCGGCGGCGCGTGCCGGCGCCGAGCGCGACACGCATGTCGTCGGCATTACCTCGACCATCGGCATCGCCGTCCTGCTGCTGTTCGTCTTCCGCTCGATGCGGCCGCTGGCCATCGCCTTCCTCTCCACTGCGCTCGGCGTGATCGGCGCGGTGGTCGCTACGATCCTGGTCTTCGGCCAGCTCCACCTGCTCACCCTGGTGTTCGGTGCTGCGTTGCTCGGCGAGGCCGTCGACTATTCGATCCAGTACCTCTGCGCACGCGCGAACGCTGGCCCCGCCTGGGAACCCATGCGCGGCGTCCGCCAGGTCCGCCCCGCACTGCTGCTCGCCCTGGCGACCTCGTTGCTGGGTTATGCCCTGCTCGCCCTGGTGCCCTTCCCCGCGCTCCGGCAGATGGCGGTGTTCGCGATCGCGGGCATGGCGGTGGCCTGCGCCAGCGTGTTCTGGCTGCTGCCGGCGCTGCTGCGCAAGCCCGTGGTCGCGCCGCTCGCCACGCCGTTCGTCCGCGTGGCGCTGGCCTGGCAGCGCATCGCCTCCGGGCGTCGCGCGTTCGCGGTCATCGGCGTCCTCGCGC
The DNA here is from genome assembly GCF_051958795.1 of Luteibacter sp. Lineage (GTDB taxonomy): Bacteria > Pseudomonadota > Gammaproteobacteria > Xanthomonadales > Rhodanobacteraceae > Luteibacter. The sequence goes on from NZ_JBQCFT010000069.1 coordinate 5,264, forward strand.
TGCTCGCCATCCCGGGCTGGGTGAAGCTGGGCCACGACGACGACATCCACCTGCTGATCTCGCCGCCTGCCTCGCTCGAAGCGCAGACCAACGAGATCCGCGATATCGCCGGTTTCGGCGGCGGCAGCCAGTTCTGGCTCGTCGAAGGCGATAGCACCGAGGCAGTGCTGCAGCATGAAGAAGCATTGACCGACCGGCTGACGAAGGAAGGCATCGCCTGGACGGGCGTGAGCGGGATGTTGCCTTCGCAGAAGCGCCAGGCTGAAAACCTTGCCGCCATCACCCACACCTTCTGTGGGAGCGCCCTTGCGCGCGATGGCTCCTGCGGAAACATGGATCGCGCGCAAGCGCGCTCCTACATGGTTGAGGCGGGGTTCAAGGCCGCGACGTCGGATGCGTTTGTCGCGGCGATGCCGGGCAAGGCGTTCACGCTGGAGGACTGGAAGAAAATTCCGGCTTACATGCCGTTCCAGTACCTGTGGATGGACAAGGGCAGCATCGTGGTGCCGCAGGGCGACGTCGACGTCGCACGGATGCGTGCCGCCGTAGAGGGCCTGCCCGGTGTATCCGTCATCGACAAGCCTGCCAGCATCTCCACGCTGTTTGGGGAATACCGTGGCTTCGCGAGCCTATGGCTTGGCGCCGCCATGCTGCTGGTCGCCGGCGCCTTCGCCTGGCGCTATGGGCCGCGCGGGGCGCTGCGCGTACTGCTGCCGCCGCTCGCCGGCATCGTGCTGAGCGTCGGCGCCCTCGGCTACCTGGGCCAGCCGCTCACGCTGTTCCACCTCATGGCGCTCATGCTGGTCCTGGGCGTGGGTGCGAACTACGCCGTATTCCTGCGCGAGGGCGAACCGCATTCCGCGCATACGCCCGGCGCCGCCTATGCGGGCGTGCTGCTTTCGGCCGTCACCGCCCTGCTCTCCTTCGGCCTGCTCGCCCTGAGCACGATGCCCGCCCTGCAACATTTCGGGCTCACCCTCTTGCTCGGGATCGGCTTCACCGCGCTCCTGGCACCGGTGAGCGCCCCCGCACCCGTAAAGAAGCACGCATGAACACGTCGGCAAACGCCATGGGAGGTCGCGCGATGAAACGCGTCGTCGTCACCGGAATCGGCGGCATTACGCCCCTGGGCCACGACTGGGCCACGATCGAGCCGCGCCTGCGCGCGTTCCGCAACGTCGTCCGCCGCATGGGCGAGTGGGATTACTTCGACGCGCTGAACGGCCGCCTGGGCGTACCCGTGGATGATTTCGCCCCGCCCCCGCACTGGTCGCGCAAGCAGATGCGCTCGATGGGCCGCGTGTCGCTCCTTGCGACCGCCGCCAGCGAACGCGCGCTCGCCGACGCCGGCCTGCTCGATGACGAACGCATCCGCGACGGGCGCATGGGTGTCGCTTACGGCTCGTCGGGCGGGAGCATCGAGCCCGCGCGCACCGTCGGGCGCATGCTCGAAACCGGATCCATGCAGGGCGTGACGGCCACCAGCTATATCCAGATGATGGCGCACACCACGGCAGTGAACGTGGGCGTGTTCTTCGAACTGAAGGGCCGCGTCATCACGACCTCCAGCGCGTGCACGTCCGGCAGCCAGGCGATTGGTTACGGCTTCGAAGCCATCCAGCAGGGCAAGCAGCAGCTGATGCTCTGTGGTGGCGCCGAAGAACTCTCCGGGCCGGGCGCGGCCGTGTTCGACACCCTGTTCGCGACGAGCACGCGCAACGACACCCCGGAACTCACGCCGCGCCCGTTCGATGGCAAGCGCGATGGCCTGGTCGTCGGCGAAGGCGCCGTTACCCTCGTGCTCGAGGAATACGAGCACGCGCTCGCCCGTGGCGCGCGCATCTACGCGGAGATCGTGGGCTTCGGAACCAACTCCGATGGTGCGCACATCACCCAGCCCACCCGTGAAACCATGGCCGCCGCCATGCGCATGGCGCTGGCCGATGCGGCGCTCGAACCCGCGGCTATCGGCTACATCAGCGCGCACGGCACCGCGACCGATCGCGGCGATGTGGCCGAAAGCCATGCGACGCATGACGTCATGGGCGGCAACGTGCCGATCAGCTCGATGAAGAGTTATGTGGGCCACACGCTCGGCGCGTGCGGTGCGCTCGAATCCTGGTGGGCGATCGAGATGATGCGCGGTGGCTGGTTCGCGCCGACGATCAACCTGGAGACGCCCGACGCGGAATGCGCCGCGCTGGATTACATCACCGGCGAAGGCCGTGAGATCCGCGCAAGCTACGTGATGAACAACAACTTCGCGTTCGGCGGCATCAATACCTCGCTGATCTTCAAGGCCCACGCCTGATGCGGCGTGTCGTCGTCACTGGCATGGGCGCCGTGTCCTGCCTGGGCCCGAGCCGGGCCGCCCTGTTCGACGGCCTGCGCGACGGCCGCGATGGGTTTCGCGACATGCCGGATTACGCGGCCCTGGGTATGCGCTGCCGAACCGCCGCGCCGGTGGACCTCGGCGCGCTGGAACCACCCCCGCGCAAGTTGCGCCGGTACCTGCCGCAGGCGGCGGAATACGCC
>NZ_JBQCFT010000070.1:0-9796 GCF_051958795.1 Luteibacter sp.
TCGTCGCGGTGATGGCCGAGCCGCGCGACCTGCAAAAGGCGGTGGGCTCGGGTGACGGCGGCTGGTCGGCGCAGGTGGATGCCGGCGGGCGAGGGCAGATCCGTGCGCCGGATGGCTCGCTGGCGTTGCCGGATGCCTTCGAGCGCTTCCTGCCCACCGTGTATCTCTACGACAACTTCCCCGGTGGTGTCGGTCTCAGCGAACCCTTGTTCCGCCGCGCGCCGGAACTGGTGCGCCACGCATTGGCCACCGTGCAGGGCTGCGAATGCAAGGCCGGTTGGCCGGCATGCGTTGGCCCCGTGCTGGCCGCTGACGAACAGCGCGACCTGACTCCGAAGTCCCTGGCAGCGAAGGTGCTCGCATTACTGGGCGCAGCCGCGTGAGCGACCTCGCCGCAAAACTCGCGGCCCTGCGCAAACAGGCCGGCGCGACGCAACCCGCCCCTACACCCCCGCCTGTGGGAGCGCGCTCGCGCGCGATGAACCCACCGCAGCCCCCACCCGCTGTTGTGGGAGCGCGCTCGCGCGCGATGGACCCGCCGCCAGCCCCATCGCGCGCAAGCGCGCTCCCACAGGGCGGAATCGGCCTCGACGCCTTGCGCCGCATGGCCGGTGTGCGCCAGCGCCTCGGCCTCGTGCGCCCCGTCGCGCCGCGTCCCGTAACACGCGATGTGCCCGGCGAGGAGATCGCCCCGGGCCTGCGATACCTCGAACACACGAGCGCGTGGCCGGAGCCGCCGGCCGAATTCGACCTCACGTTCGCCCGCCTCACCACGGCACGCCGTGAACACCTGCTGCACTTCGATACCGAAACGACGGGCCTCGCCGGCGGCACCGGCACGCGCGCCTTCATGATCGGTGCGGCGGACTGGTTCAACGGCCACCTGCGCGTGCGCCAGCTGTACATGACGAGCATGGCTGCCGAGAGCGCCATGCTCACCGAGTTCGCCCGCTGGGTGCGCACGGACACGGTGTTGGTGAGTTACAACGGGAAATCCTACGATGCGCCGTTGCTCGCGACGCGCTACCGCCTGGCCCGCCTGGCCAATCCGCTGACCGGCCTGATGCACGTCGACCTGCTGCATCCGATGCGGCGCCGGTATCGACAGGTATGGGAGAACTGCAAGATGCAGACGGCCGAGCGCAAGCTGCTGCGCATCGTGCGCGAGGATGACCTGCCGGGCTCCGAAGCACCGCGGGCATGGCTCAGGTACCTGCGTGGCGGCTCGGCGACGGATCTGGTCCGCGTGGCTGAACACAACCTGCAGGACGTGCGCAGCCTTAGCGGGCTGCTGGTCGAGGCCCATGGCTGGGCGGCGCGGGATGCGCAGGAAAACATGCTCGCCGGTGACGAAAAATAGACGTGCCGCCGCGCAGGCTGCGGGGTGCGTTGACGTCAGGAGGCGCGTAATGAACGAATCGACCAAGCCCTGCGACCATGCCGGCTGTGGATGCCAGGTCCCGGTGTCGCGTGACTTCTGCAGTGAAGCCTGCCGCATGGCGGCGGAAGAGCAGAACGTCGGTGGCGCATGCGAGTGCGGCCACGCCGCGTGCCAGCAGCGGCACTAAGGAGGTGAACGTGATGACCAACGACGGGAAACAGGAAACCCCGGGTTACAAGGAAGAGAACCCGAAACCCCGCAGCGGCAAGGAAAAGATCCCGGGTGAAGGACACCCGAAGGAGCACCAGAACATGCCGAAGGATAAGCCGGGTAAGCAGGGTAGCTGACGCTGATACGCGTCGCTGCGCGAAGTGATGTGTAGGAGCCCACCCTGTGGGCGACATCTTTCGATGCTACGCTTCAGGTTTCGAGCGGCTTCGCGAACGGCGTCGCGCACAGAGTGCGCTCCTACGAGGGAGCGCACCCTGTACTAGTGGCTTTACGCCGCCTTGCGAATCAGGCCGCCAATGCCGGCGGTGGCCGACTCAACGGCCTTGGCCTTGTGGTCGTCGCTCATCGCGACGCCTTCGGCGCGGACGAACTCGACATCGGTCACGCCGATGAAGCCCAGCACCGAACGCAGGTACGGTTCCTGGAAGTCCATGCCAGCCGCCGGGCCGGCGGTGTAGATGCCACCACGCGACGAGGCGATGATCACGCGCTTGCCACCCGCCAGGCCTTCCGGGCCGGTCGCGGTGTAGCGGAAGGTCTTGCCGGCGACCAGGATGCGGTCGATCCAGGCCTTCAGCGAGCTGGTGATGCTGAAGTTGTACATCGGCGCGCCCACGACCACGACGTCCGCTGCCAGGAACTCTTCCAGGACCTTGGCCGCTTCAGCGGCATTCGGGTCGTCTTCACCGGCCGGCAGGCCCCAGTGGGCGAGCGGGGCGGCGTGCAGATCACGGTAGGTGACCTCGGTGCCGGGGTGGTTGTTCACGAACTCCGAGACGATGGCCTGGGTCAGGCCGCGCGAGACGGAATGGGCGCCCAGGGCGCTGGCGTCGATATGCAGGAGTTTCATGGCAGGTCCTCTTTTCGTCGGTCCCGCAGGCAGCGGGAATGGAAGAAAAGGTACGCTTCGGACAATCACTTGATTAGTCGGCATGGAGTAGACTGATTGTTCCGGATAGGAAACGACTGAGGAACGCCCTGATGGAAGGCGCCTTGCAAGACCTGAACGATCTCTATTTTTTCGCCTCGGTGGTCGAGCACGGGGGCTTTTCAGCCGCCGGCCGCGCCCTGGGGATCCCGAAATCGCGCCTGTCCAAGCGCATCGCCCAGCTAGAGGACCGGCTCGGGGTCCGCCTGCTCCAGCGGACGACCCGGCGCTTCGTCGTCACCGAGATCGGCGAGCGCTTCTACCAGCACTGCCGCGCCGTCCTCGAAGAGGCCAAGGCGGCCCAGGATGCGGTGGACGAGCTGCGCACGGAGCCGCGCGGCATCGTGCGGATCAGCTGCCCCATCTCCATCGCGCAGAACATCGTGGGGCCGATGCTGCCGGCCTTCATGCTGGAGCACCCCAAGGTGCAGATCCGCCTGACCGCGACCAACCGCCGCGTGGATTTGATCGGCGAGGGCTACGACGTGGCGGTGCGCGTGCGCGAGAAGCTCGACACCGACGCCACGCTGGTCCTGCGCAGCATCGGCTATGCCCGCAGCCTCCTCGTCGCCAGCCCCAAGTTCCTGGACAGCCACGGTCGCCCGAAAACGCTGGAAGAACTGGCCCAGCTACCCGCGCTGAGCATGTATGAGCACGAAGGCGCGCAGGTGTGGGAGCTGGTTGACCCGGCCGGGAAGAAGGCCGCGGTGGAAGTGAAGCCGCGCCTGGTCAGCGGCGACTTCACCGTGCTGATCTCGGCGGCCCTGCAGTGCTGCGGCGTGGCGCTGCTGCCCGAGGACTACTGCGCGCCCCTGCTCAGCAATGGCCAGCTGGAATGGGTGCTGCCGGAGTACACCACGGCGCAGGGCACGCTGCATTTCGTGTACCCGAGCCGCCGCGGCCTGCTGCCGGCGGTGCGCAGCTTCGTGGATTTCCTCGCCGAGCGCCTGCCCAAGGCCCAGGCCGAATTCCACAAGGATTGCCAGAAGGTGGCCGATGACCCGGACAGCAGGGGGGCGATCGCCATGCGCCGCATGCTAGGATCGGAAAATACGGCCGCGTTTGGCCGTCCAAACGAAGAAGGGCGTTCGATGCAGATCGAGACCAAGCTTCCGAAGGTCGGCACGACCATCTTCAGTGTCATGAGCCAGCTCGCGCTGGAGCACAAGGCCGTGAACCTCGGCCAGGGTTTCCCGGACTTCGAGCCGCCGGAACCGCTGCGCGAGGCGATCACCCGTGCCATGGCCGAAGGCAAGAACCAGTACGCGCCGGGCGTCGGCATCGCGAAGCTGCGTGAACAGATCGCGCTGAAGACCGAGCGCCTGTACGGCCACCGGGTGAGCCCGGATACCGAGGTCACCGTTACCTCTGGCGCCACCGAGGCGCTGTTCTCGGCCATCGCCGCCGTCGTGCGCGCCGGCGATGAAGTGATCGTGTTCGACCCGTGCTACGACAGCTACGAGCCGGCGATCGAACTGCAGGGCGCCGTTGCCGTGCATATCCCGCTCGAGGTCCCGTCGTTCGGGATCAACTGGCAGCGCGTGCGCGAGGCGATCACGCCTAAGACCCGCATGATCCTGGTGAACTCGCCGCACAATCCTTCGGGTGCCGTGATCTCGCGCGCCGACCTCGACGAGCTGGCGGCGATCGTGCGCAACACCCCGATCGTCGTGCTGTCCGACGAGGTCTACGAGCACATCGTGTTCGATGGCGCCGAGCACCAGAGCGTGCTGCGCCACGAGGAACTGGCCGCCCGCAGCATCGTCGTGTCGTCCTTCGGCAAGACCTACCACTGCACCGGCTGGAAGGTCGGCTACGCCGTGGCGCCGAAGGCGCTGACCGCCGAGTTCCGCAAGGTGCACCAGTACCTGACGTTCTGCACGTTCAACCCCGCGCAGTGGGCGTTCGCCGAGTTCCTCGAATCCACGCCCGAGCATTACCTCGAACTGCCGGCGTTCTACCAGGCCAAGCGCGACCGCTTCCGCGAGCTGCTTGCCCCGTCGCGGCTGAAGCTGCTCGACGTGCCGGGTGGTTACTTCCAGCTGGTGGACTACAGCGCCATCCGCGATACCGACGACATCAACTTCAGCGAATGGCTGGTCCGCGAGGGCGGCGTGGCGGCGATCCCGCTCAGTCCGTTCTATGAAACGGCGCCGGATACCCGCCTGGTCCGCCTGTGCTTCGCCAAGAACGATGCCACGATGGAAGCCGCCGCGGAGCTCCTGTGCAAACTCTGACCGTCTCGCTCGTCCAGGGCGCCACGCGCTGGCACGATGCCCCCGCGAACCGCGAGTACTACGGCCACCTGGTACGTACCGCGCCGCGCAGCGACCTGTTCGTGTTGCCGGAGACCTTCCTCTCCGGCTTCACCAACGACACGCTGGCCAACGCGGAGACGATGGATGGCGAAAGCGTCGCGTGGCTGCGCGCCCTGGCCATCGAGGTCAATGCGACGATTACCGGCAGCCTGGTCATCCGCGAAGGCGAAACGGTCTATAACCGGCTGATGTGGGTGTCGCCGAATGGCGAGCTGGTCACCTACGACAAGCGCCACCTGTTCCGCATGGCGGGCGAACATACCCGCTATGGCGGCGGCCGCGAACGGCTCATCGTCGAGCTGAACGGCTGGCGGATCCTGCCGCAGGTCTGCTACGACCTGCGTTTCCCGGTGTGGCTGCGCAACGGCCGCAACGAGGCGGCCGCGGGTGGCATGGATTATGACCTGGCGCTGTTCGTCGCGAACTGGCCGTCGCCTCGCCGCGGGCCCTGGCGCACGCTGCTGCGCGCGCGGGCCATCGAGAACCTGGCGTATGTGATCGGCGTGAACCGCGTCGGCGTGGACGGCAACAACCACCCGTACAGCGGCGACAGCGCCATCATCGATCCCGTGGGCGAGCCGCTGGTCGAGCTCGGCCCGGTGGAGCAGGTGGTCACCGTCACGATGGATCCCGCGCCGCTGCTGGCACACCGCGAACGCTTCCCGGCGTGGATGGATGCCGACGCGTTCGTGTTGAACACGGACGCGACGTAACTATTTCGGGGCCGGCTTGAACGGTACGGCCGGCCCGATTTTCGCGACCTTCTCCCACGCCTTCAGCTTGTCGGCAATGCCGGCGCCGACGTCGATCTGCGGTTCCGACGGGGTCACGGCGTCCTTCTTCTCCCACGCCGCGATCTCCACCTTCGCCTTGTCGAAAGCCTCGATGAAGTCCGGCGTGGCGTTGAGCCCCTCGGCTAGCCACGCGCGGCCGAAATAGGTGATATCCGAATCGGTGCCGCAGCCGAACGACGTGCGGTCACTGCGCGCGGAGGCCATGACCAGCGTGCCATCGCCACGCAGCTTCGGCAGGTAGCCGCCCGAATAGCAGGCGTTCACCACCACGACCTTCCAGCGGAAAGCATGCTTCGCCAGGATCTGGGCGAGCCCGTCGGGGTCGAGCTGGTCCAGCGGGATCGGGTCCATGTCGACCAGCAGGCTGTGGTCGCTGCCGCCATGGGTCGCCACGTAGACGAGGAGGATGTCCTCCTTCGGGTTCATCACCTTCGCAAGGCCATCGAGGCCGGCTTCGAGGTTGCTCCAGCTGGCCAGGGGCCGGCTCGCGAGCGTCGCCGGGTTGTTCTCCAGGACCAGCGTATGGTTCGGGCTGCCGAACCGCGATGTCACCAGCGTATCGAGGTACTCGGCCTCGTTGCGGAAGACGTCCTCGGCACCATCCGCGCCAAACGCCACCGCGTAGACGTTGGGCTTGCCGGGTGTGCGCTTCGCCAGCCTGCCGAGGGCGTCGTGGACGGCCGTGGGCTGCGCGGTGAACACCTGCTCGGGCGAGGGTGCGGTTTCCGGCCAGTCGCTGGCATCGAGCTGCAGGGCCTGGTCGTCGCCGGTGTCGGGTTCCGCATCGGCGACGGTCGCGTCCGCCGCGGGGGCCGCGGCGGCGTGCGTCGGCTTGTCTCCGGTGGTCGTGGCGTAGGCGACGCCAGCGGTACCGGTGCCCGGCACCGTCGTCGCCGATACCGGCGCCGCGGCGGGCCTGGCCAGCCCCGTGACGACCGGCCGGGGCCCGAAATGAAGGATCGTCGCCGTCAGCAGGGCGCCGGCGATGAAGCCGGCGAGGGTGTAGATCGCCGTGCGGCGGCGCGGATCAAGGCTGGATGGCATTGAAATCCGCCACGGCCGGATGGCCTGCGTCGAGCATGGGCAGCGGCGGGCGGATCAGGTGCGTGGTCTGCATGCCTGCGGCGCGTGCGGCATCGAGCTCCTCGCGGATGTCGGAGAGGAACAGTACCTGCGACGGTGCGAGGTCGATGGCTTCGGCGATGCGGCGGTAGGACTCCACCTCGCGCTTGTGGCCGGTCTGCGTATCGAAGTAGCCGGAGAACAGCGGGGTCAGGTCGCCGCTCTCGCTGAAGCCGAACATCAGCTTCTGCGCGGGAACGGAGCCGGAGGAGTACACGTAGAGCGCCAGGCCCTGGGCGTGCCATGCCCTGAGCCGGTCCGCGACTTCCGGGTACATGTGCGAGACATAGGCCTGCGCCTCGTAGCCCTCGCGCCAGATCATGCCCTGGAGCGCCTTGAGCGGCGTGGCCTTGCGGTCTTCGTCGATCCAGCGGATCAGCAGGTCGATGATCTCCGTCCGCGAGGCTTCGATGAGGCCGGCCTCTTTCGCCGCCTCATGCAGCCAGTGCTGCACCTCGGGCTCGTCGGCATGGGTCTCGACGAAGGCCGGCAGGTGCTGGCGGGCGTACGGGAACAGCACGTCCTTCACGAAGTCGATCGAGCTGGTGGTGCCCTCGATGTCGGTGAGGACGGCGCGGATATCGGACATGGGGGACTGCCTGCGGATCGGGGAGATCCGCAGGATAGCCGAGCCGGGACGGCTTTACGACGCGAGCGCGGTCGCGGACGGGTGGGGATCCATGCGCGGGAAACGCTCCGCGATGTCCTCGCCGGTGAAGCTGGCGACCCAGCCCTCGACATTGGTGAACAGGCGGATCGCCACGAAGTAGGGCGATACGCTCATGTCGAACCAGTGGCGGGTGCCATCCGGCACGCCGATCAGATCGCCCTTCTCGCAGAGCACTTCGTACACCTTGCCGTTCTTGTGCAGGGTGAACTGGCCGGCGCCCGCGACGAAGAAGCGGACTTCCTCTTCGCTGTGGGTGTGCTCGTTCAGGAACTTCGAGCGGAAGGCGGCGCGGTCGGGGTTGTCGGGCTTCAGGCTGATGACGTCGACGGCCTGGTAGCCGTTTTCCTTCATCAGGCGATCTATGTCGCCCCTATAGGCGGCGATCACCTCGTCCTGCGAAGCGCCCGGCTCGATCGGCTGGCTGGCCTCCCACTGCTCGAAACGCACGCCGATGGCGCTGAGTTCGGCGGCGATCGCGGCGTGATCGGTGAAGACACCGAGCGGCGTGTCATGGTTGGCGTCGTCGTAGATGCGTAGACGGCTCATGGGGAAAGCCTCCGGAGGTCGAGTTCGCAGCCCAGCAGGAATTCGAGGGCCTCGAGGTGGCGGCGGGTTTCCGCCATGTCGCGGCCCCAGGTGTAAAGGCCATGGCCATTAATCAGGTAGGCGTACAGCGGCTTGCCGCTGTCGATCCACGCATCGACCTGGGCCTCGAGTTCCGGCATGTGCTGGGTGTTGGGGAAGACGGGGATATCGAGCACGCTTTCATGCGTGGTGTAGCCGGAGATCGCCTTCTGCAACTCCCAGCCCTCGAGGTGTACACGCCCTTCGACGGCGAACAGCCGCGAGGCGACACTCTGCGTGCGGGAGTGGGTATGCAGGACGACGTTGGCTTCCGGGAAACGCTTGTAGACCTGGGTGTGCAGGCCGGTCTCCGCGGACGGGCGGTTGCCGCTGCCGACGGCCTTGCCATCCATGTCCACGACCATGATGTCGTCGCGGCCCAGGCGGCCCTTGTCGCGGCCGGAGATGGTGATGGCTGCGAGGTTGTCGTCCAGGCGCATGGAGAAGTTGCTGCTGGTCGCGGGCGTCCAGCCGAAGGCCGCGAGTTCGCGGGCCGCGTCGGCAATGGCATCGGCGTGGGAGGCGAGCAACGCCGGATCGATGTGGTCGAGGTTCTTGGTCATGGATTTGGACGGCTAAATCAGGCGGCGACTATAACATGGGGGTGTTTACAGCCCTTTGAAGGGCGCGCTGGCGTAGTGCGAACCATTCCGTTTTCCGGTTTTGCGTACGATGACAGCTATCCCCACGCATGAGGCAGCTCCATGGCGCAGTATGACAACGACACCACCGAAGGCCGCCGCCGCTTCCTGAAGGCTGCAGCGGGTTCCGTCGCCGCCGCCGCGGTGCTCGGCAGCCTGCCGCGCGTTGGCCAGGCCCAGGACCTGCCGCACCTCTCGCCCTCCGACCCCACGGCATCTGCCCTGAAGTACGTCGAGGACGGTAGCAAGGCGGCGGGCAAGAAGAGCCCGGGCGATGCTTGTTTCAACTGTAACTTTTACCAGGGCAAGGCCGGTGCCGCCTGGGGTCCCTGCCAGCTATTCCCGGGTAAGGCCGTGGCGGCGAAGGGCTGGTGCGTGTCTCACGCGGTCATGATCTGACCCGTCGGCCGGCCGACGGCCCAAAAAGAAAGGCCAGCCGAAGGGCTGGCCTTTTTCATGCGCGGCGTTCAAGGGAACGCACAAAATGCTGCCCAAGCGCGCCAGGCCGAGGAGCTGACCCGCCTGACGCGCTGGGCGGCAATCCGGGGCCCACTGCCAAGTGATTTACCCACGGAACCGGGATCATACTCCCCTCGGGGCGCGACCGGCCAATGGCAGTTAAATGACGACGGTGTTTCTGCGCATTTCGTCGCAAAAACAATCATTTAACATGAAATGTTAACGTAACGTTGTAGGAGCGCGCTTGCGCGCGATCGGGGTCATCCAGCGCGGCGATTCTTGCTGTGCCGGAAGCTGTAAGCGAAGTAAACGATCACGCCCAACGCGGTCCACACACCCAGCAAAACCCAGTTGCGCAGGCCAAGCGAATACAGCAGCCCGATGCAGCTGAGCACGCCGAGCGTGCACGTCACCCAGGCGAACGGAACGCGGAATGTACGCGGCGTATCAGGTGAGGTGTGGCGAAGGATCAGCACGCCGATGCATACCGCACAGAACGCGACGAGCGTTCCCATCGAGGTCAGGTCGCCGAGCAGGTTCAACGGGAACACCGCGGCGAGCGCCGCGATGCCTACGCCGGTGATGACCGTGTTGAGGTGCGGCGTGCGGTACTTCGGATGGATGGTGG
>NZ_JBQCFT010000071.1:0-8388 GCF_051958795.1 Luteibacter sp.
CACCCCCGGGGGTCGCGGGGGTGCGCGCTTTTGGGCCCCCCGGGGCACACAACTCGCGCCCACCCCCGCTCCCACAATAAATTGGTTAGTCGCGGAAATTCTCGAACTGCAGCGGCAGTTCGAAATCGGCCTTGCGGAGCAGGGCGATGGCGTCCTGGAGATCGTCGCGCTTCTTGCCGGTGACGCGGATCTTCTCGCCGTTGATCTGCGCTTCGACCTTCAGCTTTGCTTCCTTGATCTTCGCGATGATCTTCTTCGCGACCGGCTGCTCGATACCCTGCTTCACGGTCACCTTCTGGCGGGCTTCGGCCAGGTTCGTTTCCACCTTGCCCACGTCCAGCGCCCGCACGTCGATCTGGCGCGCGGCCAGGCGCGTGCGCAGGATCTGGTGGATCTGCTCGATCTGGAACTCGTTGTCGGCCTTCTGCGTGATGACGCTGTCTTCCAGCTCGAACTTCGCCTTGGTGCCCTTCAGGTCAAACCGGTTCGAAACCTCACGGTTCGCCTGGTCCACGGCGTTGCTCAGTTCGTGCTTGTCGACTTCCGAAACGATGTCGAAGGAAGGCATGGGGCAAATCCTCACATAGGGGTCACAGCCGACAAGTCTACGCGACCGGGCTACCATATGCGTTTGCACGACCAGGCAGGCCCCCACCCATGGAATACGACGTCATCGTCATCGGCGCAGGCGCCGCGGGCCTCATGACCGCCATCGTGGCCGGCCAGCGCGGCCGCCGGGTGCTGGTCCTCGACCATGCCAACAAGGCCGGCAAGAAGATCCTGATGAGCGGCGGCGGGCGCTGCAACTTCACCAATACCAACACCACCCCCGCCAACTTCCTCAGCCGCAACCCGCATTTCTGCAAGTCGGCCCTGGCCCGTTACACCCCGTGGCACTTCATCGACCTGGTCGAGAAGCACCGGATCAAGTACCACGAGAAGAGCCCCGGCCAGCTGTTCTGCGACGAATCCTCCAAGCTCATCGTGCGCATGCTGCTCGATGAATGTGCCGCCGCGGGCGTCCGCGTGGAGCTGAACGCCCCGGTGACCCGGATCAAGGCGGGCGAGGGCGGATTTGGCTGCGATACGCCGCTGGGCCGGTTCAGCGCGCCGTCGCTGGTCATCGCCACCGGCGGGCTGTCGATCCCCAGCCTGGGAGCCTCCGGCTTCGGCTACGACGTGGCGAAGCAGTTTGGCCACGCCGTGCTGCCGGTGCGCGCGGGGCTCGTCCCGCTCACGCTCAGCGGCAAGCACCAGGAACGCTATGACGGCCTGGCCGGCGTGGCCCTGCCGATCGAGGCGCGAGCCGATGGCACGAGCTTCCGCGATGCCTTGCTGTTCACCCACCGCGGCATCAGCGGGCCGGCGATCCTGCAGATCTCGTCTTACTGGGAGCCTGGCGTGGACCTGCGCCTGGACCTGCTGCCGGGCATCGACGCCTACGAGGCGCTACGCTCGGGAAGGGAAGAGCGCCCGGCCGCGGAGTTCCGCACGGTGCTCTCGAGCCTGCTGCCGCGCCGCCTGGCGGAGCGGTTGTGCGAGGTGTGGCTGCCGAGCAAGCCCATGCGCCAGTACCGTGACGCCGAATTGAAGGACATCGCGGCACAGTTGCAGGACTGGCCGCTGGTCGCCAGCGGCACCGAGGGCTATCGCACCGCCGAGGTCACGCTGGGTGGCGTGGATACCGACGAGGTGTCCTCGGCGACCCTCATGTCCAAACGCCAGCAGGGCCTGTATTTCGTCGGCGAGGTGCTCGACGTCACCGGCCACCTGGGTGGCTACAACTTCCAATGGGCCTGGGCCTCCGGCCACGCCGCGGGCCAGGCCGTCTGACAGGAGCATCCGCTATGCGTATCGGTTTTATCGGGCTGGGCAGCATGGGCGTGGGCATGTCCGCGAACCTCATCAAGGGTGGCCACGAGGTCACCGTCTGGAACCGCACGGCGTCGGTGGCCGAGCCACTGAAGGCGCAGGGCGCGAAGGTTGCCGCCTCGCCCGCCGAAGCGGTGCAGGGCGCCGAGGTGGTCCACAACATGCTGGCCAACGATGCCGCCGTGCGTGAGGTCATCCTCGGCAGCGTGCTGCCGGTGCTGGCCGAGGGCACGATCCACGTGAACCACGCCACGATCTCCGTGGCCCTGGCGCAGGAGCTGGCGGAGACGCACAAGGCGCGTGGCGTCGGCTTTGTTTCGGCACCCGTATTCGGGCGGCCCGAGGTCGCGGCGGCCGGCCAGCTCAACCTGCTCGCGTCGGGCGCGCCGGCCGACGTGGCGCGCGTCCAGCCGTTGCTGGAGCTGCTGGCGGCGAAGGTCTGGCCGATGGGCGACGACCCCATCCGCGCGGTGGTGGTGAAGATCGGTGGCAACTTCCTGATCGGCGCGGCCATCGAGAGCATGGCTGAGGCGGCGGCGCTGACCCGTGCCCACGGCGTGGACGCGAAGGATTTTCTCGAGGTCATGCAGAACACCCTGTTCCCGGCGCCGGTGTACAAGATCTACGGCGGGATGATCGCCGCGGACCGCTACGAGCCCGCGGGCTTCAAGCTCAGCCTGGGTTTCAAGGACGTGGGGCTGGCGCGTGCGGCCGCCGAGACGAAACGGGTGCCCATGCCCGTGGCCAGCGTGCTCCACGATGCCATGCTGGAATCGCTGAACCGGGGCGATGGCGACCTGGACTGGGCAGGCCTGGCCCGGGTGGCCGCGGCGCGGGCCAACCTCAAGGGCTGAGCCGTAAGCTCGTTTTTAGCACGTCTTCACAATCGCTTGGCCGCCGGGTTGGCGACAATCGGGCGGCACGCTGTTGTGCGGCTTCCCAGGCGAGAGAACATGACCGCAAGCTGGAAAACGGTGTACGAGGGCCAGCACGAAGGCCGGGCGGTGACCGTACGCGAATCGCAGGACGGTACGTACAAGGTGCTCACGAAGCAGACGGTGCACGACGAGGGCATCGCTTACCAGGACGGCAACCGCTTCGTGCACGTCTCCCCCGCCAGCGTGGGCGAGCAGGTGGAGAGCGAGGTGAACTCCCGCGATTCGCTTGAAGAGGCCCTGAAAGAGCTGCACTTCTCCTCGGCCACCGTCTCGGCGATCGTCGACGGCCTGCGTTGACGGGAAGCCCGGCGTTTCTGCCATGATGGGGGCTCGTTCCCCCATCCAGGCGCTTCCCGTCCATGGCAGAAACGACCCCGACGTACGAGCGCACCGTGCCGCGCATCCTGATGTGCGAGCCCACGTTTTTCGAGGTCAGCTACGTCATCAATCCCTGGATGACGAGCCATGTACACGACACCACCGCCGAGCGCGCCCAGCGCCAGTGGGATGCCCTGCGCGAGACCGTGCAGCGCCACGCGGATGTCGTCATCCAGCCGGCCGCCGCCGGCCAGCCCGACATGGTCTTCGCGGCCAACGCGGGGCTCGTATTCGGCAACAGCTTCGTACCCAGCCGTTTCCGCTACGACGAACGCAAGGGGGAGGAGCCGCATAACCACGCTTACTTCGCCCGACATGGCTTCGACATTGTCGAGTTGCCCGACGGCATCTTCTTCGAGGGCGCGGGCGATGCACTGTTCGATCGAGGGACCAGCCGGCGCTTGTGGATGGGGCATGGCCACCGCTCCGACCTCGAGGCAGCGCCAGCCCTGGCCCGCCTGCTCGATATCGAGGTGTTGCCCTTACGGCTCGCCGACCCGCGGTTCTATCACCTGGATACCTGCTTCTGCCCGCTGGCGGATGGCTACACCCTGTATTTCCCCGCGGCGTTCGATGCGGACTCGCTCGCGTTGATCGAGCGGCACGTGGCGCCGGCGGAGCGGATCACCGTCGATGAGCACGATGCCGTGGCGTTCGCCTGCAACGCAGTGAACCTGGGACGGGTGGTGATCCTCAACCGGGCCAGCCCGGACCTGCGTGCACGGCTGGAGGCCGCCGGGTTCATGGTGATCGAGGTGGCCCTCGACGAATACATGAAGTCCGGCGGCGCTGCGAAGTGCCTGACCCTGCGCCTCGATGAGGCGATGGACGCCTGAGCGTCAGGCGTCGCGCCAGTCGACCACGCCATCGATGATGGTGTTGGTCCGGCCGCCGACCCAGACGTGTTCGCCATCGATGCGGATGATGATCCGCGCATCGTGGCCCACTTCACGGCCCTGGCTCACGACATAGCCCTTGGCGAGGGCACCGCTGGTGTCGTGCGAGGCGACATAGGCCGCGATGAGGCCGTTGGCGGCACCGGAGGCCGGATCCTCGACGATGCCGACACCCGCGGGGAACGCGCGGACGGCAAGGCCTTCCGGCGTGCGCGCGAAGATGCAGAGCCCGAGCGTGTCGGTGGCCAGGGCCAGCGCGCGGATCGCCGCATGGTCCGGACGCCAGCCGCGCAGCGCCGCTTCATCGGCGAATTCCGCCAGCCACCAGCGCCGCCCGCCTTCGACGCACGCGGGCTTGAGCGCGCCCAGGGCCACGCCATAGAGCACGCTCGAGAGGCTTTCGCCACCGCGCGAGGCATCGCCGACCACGCGGGCCTTGGGCGACTGGACGAACAGCTCGCGGCTGGCACCGCTGCCTTCCACGAGGATCGGCAGCACGCCCGCGCCACACTCCTGCCACACCACGCCGGCGGCATCCGGCGTAATCAACCCGGCATCCAGCGCGGCATGCGCGCTGCCAATGGTCGGGTGGCCGGCAAAGGGGATTTCCTTACTGGGCGTAAAGATCCGCGCTCGATAATCGGCACCTTCGGCGCGCGCCGGGAGGAGGAAGGTGGTTTCGACCAGGTTGGTCCAATGGGCGAAGCGCTGCATTCGCTCATCGGACCAGCCCTGGGCATCGATCACCACGCCAAGGGGGTTACCGCCACCATGGCGGGCGGCGAAAACATCGAGCTGCTTGTATCGGATGGGGGACATCGTCGGGTGGGAGCAGGGGGGAAGTCGTGAATAATAGCCCCCATAAGGGGCGGGGCGGGGTTCACAAGGCGGTGCGATGCCGCCAAGATGCGCGCTGGTTAGCCGTTTCCAGGACGCAGTACCCGCGCATGATCACCACGATCCTCATTATCCTCGTGACCTGTGTGGTCTCGTTCATTGCCCTGCAGAACCGTCGCCTCATGGATGACCTGGTGCTGTGGCCGCCAGCGATCACCCGCAGTCGCGAGTATTACCGGCTCGTGAGTTACGGCCTGGTCCACGCTGATTTCGGCCACCTGTTCTTCAACATGCTCACGCTGTTTTTCTTCGGGCGGGCCATGGAGCAGTTCTATACCAGCCTGATGGGGCCGCTGGGTTTCGTTACGTTCTATATCGGCGCGCTGCTCTGCTCGATCCTGCCGACCTATATCAAGAACCGGAAGAACGCCGGCTATACCAGCCTCGGCGCGTCGGGCGCGGTCTCGGCGGTATTGTTCGCCTTCGTGCTGTTCGCCCCGTGGTCGCGGATCCTGGTCATCGTCATTCCCATGCCGGCGATCCTTTACGCCATCCTTTTCGTCGTCTATTCGATCTACATGGATCGCCGCGGCGGCGATAACGTGAACCATGGCGCGCACCTGTGGGGGGCCGCTTACGGCGTCATTTTTACCATCGCGCTGCAGCCTGGCGTGCTCACGCACTTCATCAATACCGTCTCGCAGCCCGGCGGTTTCTGATTCGGAACTGAACTTTTCCGACAAATTGATGTGACTTCGGGCGATACCTGTTACATCATCCGACTACCGGATTCCAAAGATCACCCAGATCATCCGGCATGCACGCGGGTTTCCCCGCTGGGGGGCGGTTCGCGTCGGCTACTACCGCAGGAGGAGTTAGCGCATGGCAACCACCCGTAAGTCTGCCGCGAAGAAATCCACGGCGAAGAAATCGGCTTCGAAGAAATCCGTAGTGAAGAAGGCGGCAGCCGCGAAGAAGGCTGCACCCAAGAAGGCCGCTCGCAAGGTCGCCCGCCCGGCGGCGAAGAAGGCGGTGAAGAAGACTGCCGCAAAGAAGACCACGGCGAAGAAGGCCGCGGTAAAGAAGGCGGCGCCGAAGAAGGCGACGCGCAAGACGGCCGCCCGTAAGGCCGCCGTGAAGAAATCCCCGGCGAAGGAGGCCACCGCGAAGCGGAGCGCCGCGCCGAAGAAGGCGGCCCGCAAGGTCGCGCGTCCGGTCGCGAAGAAGGCTGCACCGAAGACCGCAGCCCGCAAAGCGGCCGCAAAGAAGGTTGCCGTGAGGCAGTCGCCGAAGACCGCCTCCGCCAAGGCTGCCGCTAAGAAGGTCGTCGTGCGGCCCTCGCCGAAGACGGCGTCCGCCAAGGCCGCGGCAAGCAAGGTCGCCGTGAAGCCGACGCCGAAGACGGCGGCCGCGAAGACCGCTGCGCGCAAGGCACCGGCGAAGAAGACGGCGCCGAGCCAGGCCCCGGTAAAGAAGACGGCGGCACCGGTCGCCGCACCGGCGAAGAAGGCTGCCCGCACCGCGCCGCGTCCGCGTCCCGCGGCAAAGCCGGCCGCACCCGCCGATGAGCCGGTGCAGCACATTACCCAGGAAGAAGCGGTAGCGCATATCCAGGCGCTGCTCGAAGCGAAGAAGGAGCGTGACCGCCAGCCGCCGTCGTGGCCGTCGGGCGATCGCAATGGCAACCCGGGCACGCAGGCGGGCAACGAGACCGATGCGCCGAAGGTGCCGTCACCGGAAGCCAGCTATGCGAATGCGTCGCACGAGCGCGGCGACCAGCAGAAGAACAAGGGCTGATCCAGGTCGGCTGAATGAAGGGAAAGGGCCGCTTTCGCGGCCCGTTGTTTTTTAGCGCGCGGTCAAAGTTTGCGGCGCCGTGTGGGAATCACATCACCGAGGCCCACCATGCGCCGACTCTCGTTGTCATTGCTGGCATTACCTGCCTGTCTTGCGCTCTCCGGCTGTTACTACGATCCGGATTACGGGTACGTGCGCAATGCATCGGGTGGCGATGCGTATTACGGGACGGAAACGACCACTACGGTGGTTTCGGGTGGGGTCGGTTATGTTGATTCCCCCGGTTACGGTTATTACGGCTACGGGCCGGGCTGCTGTTACGGCGGCACCACGGTGATCTACCGCGATGGCTACGGGCGCCGTTATTACGGCGATCGTTACGGTCATGGCCGGCCGCCGCCGGGAGGCTGGAACCACGGGCCGCCGCCGGGCCGTGGCGATGGCAACTGGCACGGGCGTCCGCCGCCGCCGGGCGGCTGGGGATCGCGCGGTGACGATCATGGGCCGGGGCGGCCGAATCCACCGCCTGGCGGTTGGCACGGGGGCGATCGTCCGTCGCCACCGCCGGGTGGATGGCATGGCGGTGGAGATCGCCCGTCGCCACTGCAGGGTGGCTGGCGCGGTAGTCGCTCGTCGCCCTCGCAGGGCGGCGGCGTATCGCGGCCGATGCAGGGCCCGCGTGGTCGTGACCCGGATCGGGGCGCGGGCCGCAACCACAACGACTGACCTACGCCTACACACGTCGCGGCGCGCGCTGACGTTCGGTGTCGGGCCATTCCTGGCTTGCGTCGACCTACGCTGGTGAACCTTGTCTGGTTCGCAGGTCGACGTGTCGTTTCGCGCTCCTTCGCTCACCGTTTGCACCATCGCCGTCGTCGCGCTGGCGGGCTGCGCGGTGCCGCAGGCCTTGCCCACGTTGCCTTCGTGGCCCGTGACCTGCGCGGCGGCAGGGGTGGCCTTGCTCTGCCTGATGATGCGCCGGTGGACATGGCTGCGGCTTCCGGCGATCGCCGTGCTCTTCGCCTGCTGGGCATCGCTGCACGCGAGCCATCGACTCGGTGCCAGGCTTGCCCATGCACTCGAAGGGCAAGACGTCGTGCTCACCGGGCGCATCGCCGATCTGCCGCGACGGCAGGGTGGGGATGTCTCGTTCCTCTTCCAGCCGCTGCCGCGCGCGGGCGAACCGCGGCTGGCCGGGCCGGTGCGGCTCACCTGGTATCGCGCGGCACAGGTACCGTCGGCGTGTGATACGTGGCGCTTCTCCGTGCGCCTGCGGCGGCCGCACGGGGTGGTCAACCCAGGCGGATCCGACGCCGAGCGGGTCGCGTTGATGAAGGGCATCGTCGCGACCGGCTATGTCCGTGCCTCGCCGGAGAATGCGCGTGTCGCGGGCGGCCACTGCGTCGACGGGTGGCGCGACGCCATCGGCCAGAGTTTCGATGAAGCGCTGGGTGCGCGCGAATCGCGCATGCTGAAAGCCCTCGCGATTGGCGACACGCGTGGTCTCGACGCGGCCGACTGGGATATCGCGCGTGCCACGGGTACCTCGCATCTCATCGCCATCTCCGGCTTCCATATCGGCGTGGCCGCCGGTGGGGGCGTGGCGATCGTGCGGGGCCTGTACCTGTGGCTACCCTGGCTGGCGACGCGCGTGCCGCGGCGCATCGCCC
>NZ_JBQCFT010000072.1:0-14939 GCF_051958795.1 Luteibacter sp.
TTGCCGCTCTCGCCCTCATCGCCGTCGCCGCCCTGTCGGGCTGCAACAAGAGCGAAGACAACGCTGCCCCGGCCCCGGCCGCCGCTTCGACCGCTCCGGCTGCTCCGGCTGCCGACGCTGCTGCCCCGGCCGCTGCTTCGACCGCTCCGGCTGCTGACGCTGCTGCTCCGGCCGCCGCGTCGACGGCTCCGGCCACGGACGCCGCCCCGGCTCCGGCTTCGACCGCTTCGGGCCAGTAATTGCCCCGAAGGCCGGGCGCCTCGCGGCGCCCTGGTCGGAAGAAGAACGCCGCCCCCGGGCGGCGTTTTTTTTGCCCGCGGATCCATGACCGGTGGCCATGGTGCGGATGGCGCGGATCGGGCAGGCTAGGGCGGTTATGCCGTCCCACTGCCACAGGAACCGCACCATGACGCGTCGCTTGCTGCCGTACTCGTTGCTCGCCCTTTCCCTCGCTGTAAGCGCCGGCCTCGCCGCCGCGCAGACCGCCCCCATGACGCCGGACATCCCGGCCAGCTACGACGCGCCCACGGCGGCGAACGACTTCATCAAGCGGGTGGTGGAAATCCCCATGCGCGATGGCGTCACCCTGCATACGGTCATCGTGATCCCCAAGGGCGCGAAGCATGCGCCGATCCTGCTGACCCGCACGCCGTACAACGCCGATGGCCGCGCCGCCCGCGCGGAGGCGCACACCATGCGCGACCTGCTGCCCCAGGGTGACGAAGTGTTCGTCGATGCCGGCTACATCCGCGTGTTCCAGGACGTGCGCGGCAAGTACGGCTCGAAGGGCGACTACGTGATGACCCGGCCGCTGGTCGGCCCGCTCAACGATACAAAGGTCGACCACTCCACCGACGCCTACGACACGATCGACTGGCTGGTGAAGAACCTGCCCGAGTCCAACGGCAAGGTCGGCATGCTCGGTTCCTCGTACGAGGGCTTCACCGTGGTGATGGCGCTGGTGAATCCGCACCCGGCGCTCAAGGTGGCCGCACCCGAGAGCCCGATGGTCGACGGCTGGATGGGTGACGACTGGTTCCACTACGGCGCCTTCCGCCAGACCAACTTCGATTACTTCACCGGCCAGACCACCAAGGCCGGCAAGGGCAGCTCGATCACCCGGGAAGGCTACGACGACTACGCGAACTTCCTGCGCGCCGGCTCGGCGGGCGATTACGCGAAGGCCAACGGCATCGAGTCGCTGCCGTACTGGCGCAAGGTCAGCGAGCACCCGGCCTATGACAGCTTCTGGTCGAACCAGGCGCTGGACAAGGTGATGGCGCAGCAGCCGCTGAAGGTGCCCACCATGTGGCTGCAGGGCCTGTGGGACCAGGAAGACATGTGGGGCGCGATCCACAGCTACGAGGCGGTCGAGCCGAAGGACAAGGGTAACGACAAGAACTACCTCGTGATGGGGCCGTGGCGGCACAGCCAGGTGAACTACGGCGCCGCCTCGCTGGGCGCGCTGAACTGGGATGGTGACACCGCCCTGCAGTTCCGCCGCGACGTGCTGCTCCCGTTCTTCAACCAGTACCTGGTCGATGGCGCGCCCAAGGCGAACACGCCGCCGGTCTTCCTCTACAACACCGGCGAGAACCACTGGGACCGCTTCAAGTCGTGGCCGCAGGCGAAGGGCACGAAGCCGTTGTTCCTCGAGGCGAACGGCGGCCTGTCGTTCACCGCGCCGGCTGCTGATGCGGCGAAGTACGACGAGTACGTCTCCGACCCGGCCAAGCCGGTGCCGTACGTGCCGCGTCCGGTCCACTTCGCCGACCGCCAGTCGTGGACGACCTGGCTGGTCCAGGACCAGCGCTTCGTCGATGGCCGCCCGGACGTGCTCACCTACGTGACCGAGCCGCTGAAGGCGCCCCTGCGCGTCGCCGGTGCGCCGCAGGTGAACCTGTACGCCTCCACCAGCGGCACCGACAGCGACTGGGTGGTGAAGCTGATCGACGTGTACCCGGACACCAATGCCACCGATCCGGCGATGGGCGGCTACGAGCTGTCGGTCTCGATGGATATCTTCCGCGGCCGCTACCGCGAAAGCTTCAGCGAGCCGAAGGCGCTCACGCCCAATACCCCGCTGCAGTACAAGTTCGGCCTGCCCACGGTGAACCACACCTTCCTCGCGGGCCACCGGGTGATGGTGCAGGTGCAGTCGTCGTGGTTCCCGCTGTACGACCGCAACCCCCAGACCTACGTGCCCAACATCTTCTTCGCCAAGCCCTCCGACTACGTGAAGGCCACGCAGCAGGTCTGGCACACCCCCGGCCAGGCCAGCGCCATCGAACTGCCGGTCGTCGAAAACAAATAACCCCCGCGGTCTCGTAGGAGCCCACCCTGTGGGCGACATCTCTCGCGATAACGCCGCAACCGCAGCGGCTTCCCCGCGAACGGCGTCGCTCACAGGGTGAGCTCCTACATATCTTCCCCAAACACCGCGCCATGCTTGGGGCCCCTCCGCCCGAGGATCGCCCCCATGGCCCGCCCGATCTGGACAGGTACGCTCACCTTCGGCCTGCTCAACGTGCCGATCCGCCTGATGACGGGTGAGCGGCGCACGGATATCCACTTCCGCATGCTCGACCAGCGCAGCAACACCCCGGTGCGCTACGAGCGGGTCAATGCCGATACCGGCGAGGAAGTGCCCTGGAAGGACATCGTCAAGGCCTTCGAGTACCAGAAGGGCAACTACGTCGTCCTCGAGGAAGAGGACATCAAGAGCGCGGCCAGCGATGCCCACGAGACCGTGGAGATCGACAGTTTCGTCGACGCCGCGGACATCGCGCCAGCGTATTTCGAGAAGCCCTACGGGCTGGCCCCGGCAAAGAAGGCCGAGAAGGGCTACGTGCTGCTGCGCGAGACACTGAAAAAGACCGGCAAGGTCGGGATCGCCCGCGTGGTAATCCGCACCCGCGAATACCTTGCCGCGGTGATGCCCGCCGGCGATGCGCTGCTGCTGAACATCCTGCGCTACGAGGCCGAACTGGTGGACCCGGAGGAATACGGCCTGCCGGCGAAGGAAACCTCGGCATACCGCATCACGCCGAAGGAAATCGAGATGGCCTCCGACCTGGTCAAGTCGATGGCCGGCAAGTGGAAACCCAGCGACTACCGCGACGATTTCCGCGACAAGCTGCGCAAGGCGATCGAGAAGCGCCTGAAGAGCAAGGGCGTCACCACCACGGTGAACGAGGATGACGAGCACGTGCCCGAGCATGCGACCACCAACGTGGTCGACTTCATGGAGCTGCTGAAGAAGAGCATCGGCGCGAACAAGCGCACACCGGCGAAGAAGGCCGCTACGAAGAAGGTCGCGGCGAAAAAGGCGCCTGCAAAGAAAACGGCGGCAAAGAAGGCCGCCGTCAAGAAAACCGCAACGCGCAAGGCACCCGCCAAAAAGCGCCGCGCCTGATCAGTACACCGTAGGAGCCCACCCTGTGGGCGACGCCTTTCGTACAGCCGCAACACGCATTGCGGGTCCTTCGCGAAAGATGTCGCCCACAGGGTGGGCTCCTACGACACTTATTTCTGCATCCGACGCAGCGAGGCCATCACCTCGTAGCACGCGCCCATGGTGTGGTAATCGGTTTTACCAGCGGGGCTCTTCTCGTCGTCGTACTTGCTGTTGTCGCGGTGCAGGATGCGGTACCACGCGCCGTACGTGTGGTCGACGAAGTGTTCCCAGCTATACGCCCAGATCCGCTGGTACCACTCGTCGTACTTCTTGTCGCCGGTGCCTTCGAACAGCAGCTGCGCGGCGGCCAGCGATTCGGCCTGCACCCAGAAGTACTTGTCGTCGTCGCACACCTCGCCTTCCGGCGCGAAACCGTAGGCGATGCCGCCGAATTCCTTGTCCCACGCCTTGTCCAGCGCCACGTCGAACAGGTGGCTGGCGGTCGACACGAACCACGGCTTATGCCGCGCGGTGCCCTTGGTGTAGCGCTCCAGCATCATGAGCAGCTTCGCCCACTCGGTCTGGTGGCCCGGCTGGAAACCCCACGGACGGAACAGGTGCTTCGGATTATCGAGGTTGTATTCCCAGTCGATCGTCCAGTTCTCGTGGTAGTGCTCCCAGATCAGCTTCTGCGGGGTCAGGCCCGCCTGGCGCTGGGTCATGTGGTCGGCCAGCAGCACGGCGCGGTCGAGGTAGCGATCTTCCTTCGTGGCTTCCCACGCGGCGATCATGGCCTCGGTCATGTGCATGTTGGCGTTCTGGCCGCGGTAGCCGGTGAAGTTCCAATCCTTGTCCGCTTCGTCGCGGTACAGGCCGTACTCCGGCTCCCAGTAACGCTGCTCGAGCAGGTCCCAGATCTCGCCCTGCCACGCGCGCGCTTCGTCGAAACCGACCTTCACGCCGCACGAGTAGGCCAGCAGCATGAACGCCAGGCCGTAGCAGTGGTTCATCTGGTCATCGGGCTTGCCGTCCCTGATGGTCCATGCATAGCCGCCCGTTGCCGGGTTGCGGTGCACTTCGCGCAGGTACTTCAGGCCGTGCATGGTGAGTTCCTTGTCTTCGGGCTTGCCGAATTCCAGGAACGCCATGGCGTGGTTGAACACGAAGCGGGTGCTCGAGACCAGGTGGCGATCGACCCGGTCGTACACCGAGCCATCGTCCTTGTAGTACTGGAAGAAGCCGCCGGCCTTGTCCACTTCGTTCGGCGCGTAGAACTTCATCGTGGTCGCGACGTGCTCGCGGAGCACGTTCACGTCATGGAAATTGGGGAGGGGGACGTTCGTCATGCGTGCTTCTCCATGAAGGCCTTGACTTCGGCCTGGTCGGGGATGGCGGTGAACGAGCCTTTGCGCGTCGCCGTGATGGCGCCACACGCGGCTGCGAAGCGGATCAGGTCGGTCAGGCGGGCCTCGTCGCCGACCAGGGCGTCGAGGTCGGCGTGCGTGGTGCCAGCCGCGGCGAGGCGCGCGAGCATGCCGCCCACGAAGGCGTCGCCAGCGGCGGTGGTGTCCACCGCATCGACCTTGTAACCCGGGATCACGCCGTTGGCGTGGCGGGTGAACCAGCGCATGGGCGCGGGGCCGTCGGTGATCAGGAGCAGGCGGGCCTTGCCTTCCCACAGGCGCTTCAGCACGGCCTCGTCGGAGCCGGCACCTTCATGCACCACGGCGAACTCTTCGGCGCTGAGCTTTATCACGTCCGCTTCGGAAAGCGTCTGCCACAGGCGGCCGAGCTGCGCATCCTGCTCATGGCCCTTCGGCCACAGCGCGGGGCGCAGGTTCATGTCGAAGCTGACCAGCGCACCGGCGGCGCGGGCGCGGCGCATGCCTTCGACCGTGGTCTCCGCGATGGCGCCTTCGGTCAGCGAGTTCGAGCAGACGTGGAAGATCGCCACGTCGTCGAAGGTTTCCTTGCGGAAGTGCTCCGGGCGGAACAGCAGGTCCGCGGCGGGCGGGCGGTAGAAGCTGAAGCTCCGGTCGCCGTTTTCGTCATGCGCCACGAAGGCGAGGGCGGTGCGCGCCTCGTCGGTACGCGCGACGTCCTCCACGCCGACGCCAAGGTCGGTGAGGCTCTTGAGCAGGAAGTCGCCGAACATGTCACGGGCCAGCATGCCGGCAAAGCGGGCATGGGCGCCGAGCAGGGCGGCGGCGACGGCAACGTTGGCGGGTGCGCCGCCAGCGAAGGGAACGAAGGCGGGAGGCTGACCGGCGCCGCCCTGGGGCTGTGCGTGGAAATCGATCAGCGCCTCGCCGAAGCAGAGGATGGAAGACTTGCTTACGGCCTGTCCTTGGTGCGGGTAAAAAATACGACGGCCGGTGGTGTGCCGGCCGTCGCCATGGAGGGTCTTAGCGGGCGGCGACAGGCGTGCCGCGGACCTTGGAGCCGGAAATACCGAAGAACACGATGTACAGGTAGCAGATCAGCGGGATGAAGAACGCGTGCTGCAGGCCGATCTGGTCGGCGATGACGCCCTGGATCCAGGGGATCAGCGCGCCACCGACGATGGCCATGATGAGCAGGGAGGAAGCCTTGCCCGTCAGCGGACCCATGCGCTCGATGCCCAGCGAGAAGATCGTCGGGAACATGATCGAGTTGAACAGGCCGATGGCCACGATGCTGTACGTCGCGACGAAGCCGGTGGTCATCATGGTGGTGACGACGAGCAGGCAGTTGATCACGGCGAACACGGCGAGCAGCTTGCGCGGCGAGAACGCGGCCAGCAGGGCCGAGCCGATGAAGCGGCCGACCATCGCGCCGCCCCAGTAGAACGCCACGTGGTTCGCGGCGACCGGGCCAGTCATGTTGCCGATCTCCGGCACCTGCAGGTAGTTGATCATGAAGCTGCCGATCGACACTTCGCCGCCGACGTAGAAGAAGATGCCGAGCACGCCGAAGAACACGTGCGGGGTCTTCAGGGCGTCCATCAGCGAATGCTGGTGGTCGTCGGCCTTCTCGGTGGTTTCCTCGAGCTTGGGCAGGTTGAACAGGTACACGCCGATGGCGAGCAGCACCAGCACGACGGCCAGGCCGATGTATGGGCCCTGCACCGAGCCGGCTTCCTGCGCGCGGTAGGTGACCTGCTCGGCGGCCGACATCGCGGCGATATCGGTGCTCGACTTCACTTCCTTCGAGAGGATCAGGATGCCGCCGAAGAACGGCGCCAGGAAGGTGCCGAACGAGTTCAGGGCCTGGGCGAGGGTGAGGCGGCTGGAGGCCGTCTTCTCGGGGCCGAGCAGCGCGACGTACGGGTTGGCCGCCACCTGCAGCACGGTGATGCCCGTGGCCAGGATGAACAGCGCGCCGAGGAAGAATTCATACACGCGCATGCCGGCGGCCGGCCAGAACAGCGCGGCGCCGATGCCGGTGATGATCAGGCCGGCGACGATGCCCTTCTTGTAGCCGAGCGCGGCGACGAGCTTGCCGGCGGGCAGCGACATGATGAAGTACGCGCCGAAGAACGTGAACTGGATGAGCAGCGCCTGCGCGTAGTTCAGCTCGAACACGGCCTTCAGGTGCGGGATCAGGATGTCGTTGAGGCAGGTGATGAAGCCCCACATGAAGAAGATGGTGCTCATCACGCCCAGGGCGAGCGGGAAGAAGGTGTAACGGTTGTCGCCCGGGGCCGACGAAGTCGTCGACGAGTTGGGCAATGGCGTGGATCCGGTGGCCATGGGGCGCTCCATTGTTTGGGTCAGGGGGAGGACGGGGCGCAGCTGCTTTCGCGAACGACGAGCCGCACGGGCGCGATCGTATAAGCTGTTTCCGTCTCGGGATTGCGAAGTCTTTCCAGGATGAGTTCGGCGCTGCGCCGGCCCAGGCCGCGCGGATCCACCGCGACGGTGGTGAGGGGCGGCACGCACACCGAGGCCTCTGCGACGTCATCGAAGCCGGTGAGGGCGAAATCCTCGCCCGGGCGCCGGCCGCGCTTGGTCAGGCCAAGCATAAGCCCGAGCGCGACGGCATCGTTGTAGCAAACCGCCGCCGTGGGTGCCGGATCCCGCGCAAAAAGCGCGCCGGTCTGGCGGGCGGCTTCCAGGCGCGTCGGCGCGCTCTCGATCAGCCATGCCGGGTCGACCTTGAGGCCGGCCGCCTTCATGGCATCGGCGTAGCCGCGGCGGCGCTGTTCCACCGAGCTGGAATCGCGGTGGCCGCCAAAGAAGGCGATGCGCTGGTGGCCCAGCTCGATCAGGTGCTGCGTGGCGAGCCGCGCACCGTGCTCGTTATCCATCTCCAGCGTGTCCCAACGGTGCGAGCCCTCGTCATCGGGCAGCTCGCGGTTGAAGACCAGCAGGGGCGTATGCATGCCCACCGCCGTCAGCACGCGCTCGCCATCGCTGCCTTCGGCGGGCGAGAGGATGATGCCGGCCGGGCCGTGCTCGATCATGGAGTTGAGCACCGCCTGCTGGCGCTCGGGCGATTCGCCCGTGTTGCCCAGCAGGGTGACGTAGCCGGCGCTGGCGAGGGTTTCGTCGGCCCCCGCGGCGAATTCGGCGAAGAACGGGTTGCCCAGGTCGTTGATGACCAGGCCGATGCTCGAGGAGGTCCGCCGGCGCAGGTTGGCCGCCGCGCGGTTGTAGACGTACCCTTGGCGCTTCAGTTCGGCTTCCACCCGGGCCCCGGTGGCCGAGTTCACCAGGGGGCTGCCGCGCAGCACCAGCGATACGGTCGCTCGCGACACATCGCATCCCTGGGCGATGTCGGCCAACGTGACCTTGCGGCGCTGCGGGGTTGTCCTCGCCATCGTGACTCCTTCAAACGATTCAAACGATCTAAACCGCGCGATGATCGCGCGCCGGGCCATGGGATGCATCACGCACTGCAACATGCGTGCATCCGCTATCTTTGCTACGTTCGACGCGTTTGTCACGATCCAAATGATCGTGACCCCTTTTCAGACTGTTCAGTCCACTCCTGGGGAGAAACCGATGTCCCGTTCCACGCGCCTGCGCCGCGGCCTGCTGGCCGCTGCCCTGTCCCTCGCCCTGCCGGCCCTGGCCGTCGCGGCTTCCAGCGGCAAGGGCACCAGTGCCTGGTCGGCGGTGGATCCGATGATCGGTACGGGTGGCGACGGCCATACCTTCCCGGGCGCGACGGTGCCCTTCTGCATGGTCCAGCTCTCGCCGGACACGGCCATGCCGGACTTCAAGCACGCCTATAAGTGGGCCGCCGGCTACCAGTACGGCGATTCGAGCATCCTGGGCTTCTCGCATACGCACTTCTCCGGTAGCGGCCATTCCGACCTGGGCGACGTGCTCGTCATGCCCATCGCCGGCGACGTGAAGCTGGACCCCGGCTCCCCCGACCAGCCCGGTAGCGGCTATCGCTCGCGGTTTTCCCATGCGAGCGAAAAGGCCGAGGCAGGTTACTACGCGGTCACCCTCAGCGACTACGACGTTCGCGCCGAGCTGACGGCAAATGCGCGGGTCGGCTTCCACCGCTATACCTTCCCCAAGGGCAAGCCGGCCCACGTGCTGCTCGACCTGCGCCCCAGCATCTATGACTACGAGGGCAAGGTGCTCTGGTCCACGCTGCGCGTGCGCACCGACGGCACGGTGACCGGTGGCCGCACCACCCGCGGCTGGGCGCCGGGCCGCCAGCTGTACTTCGCCATGCGTTTCAACCAGCCGATGACCTCGCGCGAGCTGAAGAACCGCGAAGAGAAGATCGTCTACCGCGGCTTCGGCGGCCCGGGCAACCGCAACGACGATGTCGACGGCATCAGCGGCCGCGCCCTGGAAGGCGTCTTTGACTTCGGCAACCTGGACAAGCCGCTGGTCGCCAAGGTGGCCATCTCCACCGTGAGCGAGGACAACGCCATCGCCAACCTGGACAAGGATGGCGCGGGCTTCGACTTCGATGCCCGTCGCGCGGACGCCCGCGCGCTGTGGGAGAAGACCCTCTCGGTGGTGGACCTGCAGGCCCCGGCCGAGACTCGCAAGACCTTCTATACGGCGCTGTACCACGCGATGCTCTCGCCGACGCTCTCCATGGACGTCAACGGCCAGTACCGCGGCCCGGATAACCAGGTGCACGAGGCCAAGGGCTTCGATTTCTATTCCACCTGGTCGCTGTGGGACGTGTACCGCGCCCAGCAGCCGCTGATGACCCTGCTGGAGCCGAACAAGAGCAACGATTTCGTGAGCTCGCTGATCGCCGCGCGCGAGGCCAGCCCGTTCGGGATCCTGCCGGTGTGGTCGTACGGCGGCATGGAAACCTGGTGCATGATCGGCTACCACGCGGTGCCAGTGATCGCCGATGCGTACGTTAAGGGCATCCGCGGCTACGACGCCAGGAAGGCGCTCGACGCGATGGTAGCCAGCGCCACCTATGGCCCATACGGCGGCCTCGATGACTACATGAAGCTCGGCTTCGTGCCGATCGACCACCAGCCGGAAGCCGCCTCGAAGACCGTGGAATACGCGTTCGACGACTGGTCGCTGGCCCAGGCCGCCAAGGCGATGGGCAAGGACGACGTGGCCGCCACCTTCATGAAGCGCGCCGGCAACTGGAAGAACAGCTTCGATGCGAAGACCGGCTTCCTGCGTGCGCGCAAGGCCGATGGCAATTACCGTGAGCCGTTCGATCCGTCGTCGGCCGCGTACGGCAGCGATTACACCGAAGGCAACGCGTGGCAGTACTCGTGGTACGTGCCGCAGGACGTGGCGGCGCTGATCCAGACCCTCGGCGGCGCGGATGCGTTCGTGAAGAAGCTGGATTCCGTGTTCGACGCGAAGGTGGATCCGAAGTCGTTTGCCCATGTGGAAGACATCACCGGCCTGATCGGCTGGTATGCGCACGGCAACGAGCCGAGCCACCACGTGGCTTACCTGTACGACTACGCCGGCCAGCCCTGGAAGACCCAGGAGCGCCTGACCCAGATCATGAAGACCCAGTACACGCCGACCCCGACGGGCCTGGTGGGTAACGATGACCTTGGCCAGATGTCGGCCTGGTACGTCTTCAGCTCGCTGGGCTTCTACCCGGTGGCCCCGGGCAGCAGCCAGTACGTGATCGGCCGCCCCTTCATCGAGAAGGCCACGCTGAACCTGCAGAACGGCAAGCGCTTCACGGTCTCCACCGACCACCTCGATGCCAAGCACCCGTACGTCGGCAAGGTCACGCTGAACGGCAAGGACCTCAACCGAACTTGGGTGACCCACGAGGAGCTCACCGCGGGCGGCGAACTGCACTTCTCCATGCAGGCCGAACCGTCGAAGTGGGGCACCGCTGCCGACGCTGCGCCGTACTCGATGAGCACCACCGAAAAGTAAACGCGCGCTAAGGCAACCGTCACGCGAGCTTCACGCTCGCGTGCCGTCCAATATCGCCCAAACCTGACGGGCGCAACGCTCCCTGGTGGTAGGTTTTCCGGGTTATTCCGGGGACTTACGGCAGCAGGGGCGGTGCGCCCGTCGTTCGTTCCACAGGGCGGGGCATGCATAAGCAGCGCGTGAAAGACCACAACGTTTACAATGCCCGTTCACTTTGGGCAGGAGTCGTCGTGGGGATGACGAACGCATGATCGCTCGTATCGGGCTGGGCTGGCGCCTCGTGGGCCTGCTGGCCGCCATGCTGGTCAGCGTGGCATTGCCTTACATCATTACCCGGTCCAGTTCGGAAGACGCGCTGAACTCGCGCGATTGGGTCACACATACCGCCGATATCAAGGCGAGTACCTATCGGATCGACGCGATCCTGCGCAGCAGTGAGGCAGCCATCTACACGATGATCGCCGGCGGCGCGGTCGACAAGGACCTGGAGGACCGGGCGCTCTACGTGGAGACCCGGCTGCCGGGCGTCATAGCGGGCCTGCGCGAGATGGTCCGCGACAACCCCGAACAGGTGGCCCGCCTCGGTGGCCTTGAAAGCATTGCCAAGGGGCGCGGTGAGCTGACCCGCAAGGCGCTGGACAGGCTGAAGGCCGGCGATCGCGATGGCGCCTTTGCCGCTATGGAAGATGCCCGGCAGATGTTCCCGTTCCGCGACCGCGTCGTGGAGATCCTGGCCGAGGAGTCGAAGCTGCAGGATGCCCGCCGTGCGAACGCGCGTGGTACGGCCACCGATAACCGCCTGGTACTTGGCGTCGCGGCGCTGGCGCAGATCGCCCTGTTGGTCATCGTCGTGGTGGTATCCGAGCGGCAGATCGCGATCCGGCTTGCCGCGGAATCGCGGGCGTCCGACGCGGTGCGCCGTTCACAGCTGATCGTGCAGGCCGTGCGCGAGCCCATCGCGATGCTGGATACGGGCCTGCGCACGCTGCTGGTCAATACCGCATTCGCCGAGCTCTATGGCTTCGATACCGATGACGAGCAGGCCCATGTGCCGCTGCGCGACATCGGTAACGGTGCGTGGGATGACCCCGCGCTGCTGCAGCGCCTGAACGATGTGATCGCCCGCGACCGCGAACTGTGGGATTACGAGCTGACCCAGCGCACCGTCGACGGGATCGATCGCTTCGTCGTGATCAACGCGCGACGCATCGAGGAGCCGGATTCGCCGGATCCCGCACTGTTGATCACGGTGAGCGACATCACCGCGCGTGCGCTGGTCGAGCAGAAGGTCAACGAGCTCAACCGCCAGTTGGAAGGCAAGGTGGAGCAGGTCTCCGACGTGAACCGCGAGCTCGAGGCCTTCAGCTATTCGGTATCGCACGACCTGCGCGCGCCGCTGCGGCACATCTCCGGTTTCGCCGGCAAGCTGGAATCCCACCTGGGCGACCAGGCGGACGACCGCGTACGTCATTACATCGACGTGATCAGCAGCTCTTCACGGCGCATGGCGCAGCTCATCGACGACCTGCTGGTGTTCTCGCGCCTGGGTCGCGGTGCGCTGAGACTGCAGCCGGTGGATATGCAATCGCTGGTCGACGAGGCGCGGGCCCTGGTTGAGACCGACGCCCGCGACCGCCATATCGAGTGGAGCGTCGCCCCGCTGCCGATCGTCGTGGGTGACGAGAACATGCTGCGCACGGTGTGGCAGAACCTTCTCGGCAATGCCGTGAAGTACACCGCCAACCGTGAGGTCGGCCGCATCGAGATCGGCGTGGAGCGCATGCCCGCGGGCGATTACGAGTTCTCGGTGCGCGATAACGGCGCCGGCTTCGACATGCAATACGCCAGCAAGCTCTTCGGCGTATTCCAGCGCCTGCATCGCGCTTCCGAATTCCCCGGCAACGGCATTGGCCTTGCCAACGTACGACGCATCATCGCGCGCCATGGTGGCCGCACATGGGCCGAAGGTGAAACCGACCGCGGTGCCGTATTCCATTTCTCGTTGCCGGCCTCCGACCTACCGGGCGCCCGCATGGGTGACGCATGAACAGTCCCGATATCCGTACCATCCTGCTGGTTGAAGATTCGCCGGCCGACGCCGAAATGGCGATTGATGCCCTGCGCGAGGCGAACCTCGCCAATCCCGTGGTCCACGTCGAAGACGGCGTCGACTGCATGGACTGGCTGAATCGCCGTGGCCGTTACGTGGATCGCCCCGAGAGCGATCCTGCGGTGATCCTGCTCGATATCAAGATGCCGCGGAAAGATGGCCTCGAAGTGTTGAAGGAGCTGCGCACGGATGATCGCTGGAAGCGCGTGCCGGTGGTGATCCTTTCCTCCTCGCGCGAGGAAAGCGACCTGGCCCGTAGCTGGGACCTCGGTGTGAACGCCTACGTGCTGAAGCCGGTGGATGTGCAACAGTTCTTCACGGCCGTGCAGACGCTCGGCCACTTCTGGGCGGTGCTGAACCAGCGCCCGGAGAGCGAATAAGGTTCGGGCGGGCAGGCTATGAACGGGCAGACGCAGAAAGTCAGGATCCTGCAGGTCGAGGACAACGAGCTCGATGCCGAGCTGGTGATGTCCGAGCTGGAGGAAGACGGCCTCGACTACGAGGTGCGGCTCGTCGATGACGAGCAGGCCTACGTGGCCGCGCTGGAAGATTTCCGGCCGGACATCGTGCTTTCCGACCTGAGCATGCCGCACTTCAGCGGCGAGCGCGCGCTGCAGATCCTGCGCGAGCGCTCCAGCGATGTGCCCTTCATCTTCATCTCGGCCACGCTCGGCGAAGAGGCCGCGATCGAGGCATTGCGCAGCGGTGCCACCGATTACATCCTGAAGCAGAACACGGCGCGCCTGGCGTCAGCGGTACGCCGGGCCCTGCGCGAGGCGGATGAACTCAAGGCGCGCATGCGTGCCGAACAGGAACTGATCCGCGCGCAGCGTTTCGAGAGCCTGGCGCTGCTCGCGGGCGGCCTGTCGCACGACCTGCGCAACCTGCTCCAGCCGCTGTTGCTGGCTGGCGATACGCTGGAAGACTATGCGGACGATCCGCGCCTTGCGCGTCTCGGTACCCTGGTGCGCGACTGCGGGCGCCGTGGCCTCGAGATGGTCTCGTCCATGCTCTCCTTCGCCCGTGGCGCGCGCCGCGCCGAGCAGGTGAAGCTCGGTGCGCTGACCGATGCGCTGAAACTGCTGATGCAGGGCAGCGTGCCGCGCTCGGTGCAGATGAGCGTCGACGTTTACGATCCCGATGTCGCATTCGAGGGCAACCACACCGAGCTGCAGCAGTGCATGCTCAACCTCTGCCTCAATGCGATCCAGGCCATGCCGGAAGGCGGCAAGCTGCGCATCGAGACCGCCCAGGTCACGCTGGCCGAAGACTTCTTCAGCGACGACGAGACCACGGTCGCCGGGCGTT
Source organism: Luteibacter sp. (assembly GCF_051958795.1). Taxonomy (GTDB): domain Bacteria; phylum Pseudomonadota; class Gammaproteobacteria; order Xanthomonadales; family Rhodanobacteraceae; genus Luteibacter. The sequence goes on from NZ_JBQCFT010000072.1 coordinate 14,147, forward strand.
ACCTGCGCATCTCCGTCATCGATACGGGTGCGGGCATGCCGCCCGAGGTGTTGCAGCGCCTGTTCGAGCCGTTCTTCACCACCAAGGAATCCGGGACCGGCCTGGGCCTGCTTTCGTGCAAGCGCATCGTCGCCAGCCACGGCGGCCTGATGCGCGTGCGCAGCCGCGTGGGTGAAGGCACCGAGTTCCATCTCTACCTTCCGCTCGGCGTGGAAGAGAGCGACCTTGGCGAGCTGCCGGTCATCGAGCCCTACCTGCAGGGCGAAGCCGAGCGCGTGCTCGTGGTCGTCGAGGAAGCCATGCAGCTCTCGCTGCTCGCCGACACGCTGGATACCTACGGCTACCAGGCCGGCGCAAGCCAGAGCGGTACCGCGGCGCTGCAGTGGATCGAAGCCCACGGTGTGCCCGATCTCGTGGTGATGGATGCGGACATGAACCTGTTCACCGGCGTCCGCACGCTCGCCGCGCTGCTCGACCACGGCTACACGGGTGCCGTGCTCCTGCTCGCGCGCCCCGACGCGCCGCCGAACCTCGACGAACTCCCCGACATCAAGCACCTCTACCTGATCGACAAACCCCTCCAGTCCCGCGCACTGCTGAAGAAAGTCCGCGAAGCCCTGGAAGCCAGCCAGCCAAGCCTGCCGACCGCCTGAGCCTGCACCTGTGGGAGCGGGGGGGGGGGCCCCGGGGGGGTGCCCGCCCCCCCGCCCGCCCCCCCCCGCCCCCCCCCCCCCCGGGGGACGGCGCCGGCGCAGCCCGCCCCCCCCACGGGGCGGGGCCCCACCGCACAACC
>NZ_JBQCFT010000073.1:0-4749 GCF_051958795.1 Luteibacter sp.
TGGGTAGTGCGAGAGCCCCCATCGCGCGCAAGCGCGCTCCCACAAGTTGGTCCCACAAGTTGGTCAGCGTCAGGCCGAAACCTTCACCGTTTCCATCTCGGTCGTCTGGCGATAACTACGCACGCCCTTCGACGAATATTCTTCGATCACCGACTTCACCGCGCGCTTCGCCGACGGCACGTACCAGTACGCGCGGTAGATCCGGCCAGATGCCTGGTGCGGCGGCTGCGCCACGCTAAGCGTGCTCGTCGCGCCATTTCCCGCCGTGCCGACCGAGCGGTTGCTCGACGAACTCATGCCGGTCGTCATGCCACTCCACGTCCCTTCGGCTTCCACTTTCAGCGCGTGGAACTTGCCCGCGGGCACCTCGATGTCTTCCCAACCAACGACCACGTAGTGCGCCGTCCAGGTTTCGGTCGAGTACATCGGATTCGGGTTGTTCGCGGAGTACGTCACGTCCCACGACTTGCCTTCCTTCAGCGGGAACGTAAAGGGCTTTTCGATCACCACCGGCTTGCCACCCGTCTCATGCGAATGGCTCCAGTCCGTTCCGACGAGCTCTTCAGTCGGCGGCGTGGTCGCCCCGGTAGGCGACATGTCGATGTACATGGCGGTATCGCTGACCCGCTCCACCTTGCTGTCGACGTCGTGTCGCTCGAACTGCTGGCCCTTCTCGGTAGTGACGCGATACGTCCACGCATCACCCGCCACGAGGTGAGGTGCATCGACACTCTCGGCGTGGATAGCGGGCACGACAAAGAGCAGGCCGAGAACAAGCGGCAAACGGTACATATGCATTTTCCCCTGGTGTGGTGGTCCATTCCCCGGGGAAGTTTAGCGCCCGGACGGGCGGCTGACCTAGAGCCGCAAGAACCTGCGAGCCACTGACTCGCCGCGGCTGCGGTGCGGTCGCGTTCTTATTCGTTTGCCGACAATTAGAGTCCAACTTGCCGAAGAAGCGTTGCATGCATAACCCCTCTCCGTTGCCGGCAAGAAACACGGGATGAAAGTTATATTTGGACATCCAAATGGCTTCGTTAAGTTCCTCAAGCGTATAGGGATCACCCATTAGGCTGCCTGTTGAAGCTTCCGGCACCCCAGCGCGCGCCGTGACCAGGCTATGCTCGTGGCTGTTATGCCACGCAACTGCGGCATATGCGGTCACGGCGTACAAGCCAGCCGCCGGCACGATTGTGCGGGAGATAACGAAGGCCGAGGCTTCGAGCAATTCTGTGTCCCATAGAGGGTAGCCGCGGCAACGACGGGATCAATTCGCGAAATTAAAAGAACGGGTGACGCTGTTGTACTGAAATGCGCAGGGTCGAGCGCCGCCCAGAACGATCTTTTAGGTAGTGCGCAAGCCGGCGAACCTGCTCAGGAGCGCGATGCCTACCGGCCTAGATGGTCAAGCTCTGGAGGCCGCAGTAATAACGCAAAAGAAGGCCACATTTGCGCGTTTCTATAACTTGCAGGCACCTTCGATGCGCGGGAGAGTCCAATGATTATCTCGCTGATAGCCTGTCAGACTGATGCCGGCTACATAGGCGATGGTCTCGGGACCCTTCTCGAAACGTATATTCAGGCGTTCGTTCGTATCGGCAGTACGAACAAAAATGTACTCCCCGCTTCGCCCATACGGATCGATGCTTCCGATTCTCCGAAAGCCCAGCTTGCTCATAGTTTTTTCAACACTCTCAAGAGACAGTTGACCCTCCGGATCCGGGCCAGTGACGCTCAGCTCGGACCGGTAGCCTGTCACCATGGTGACGCGCGGATCTTCAATCCATGCCGATGTCTTGCCTGCCTCATACCGTGACGTCGTCAGTCGAGTCCCCCAGCTCAGGCCGTCAGCCGACGAGAATGCTTCCATCGATGTCCAGTGATCGATAGCGATCGGCGCCTTCTCGGAAGGGAGATGAAACATCGACCGCCATGCCACGGAATCTACGAAGCCGTGCGCATTTGCAATTAGCGGACACAGGCTGCGCCACACGCCTGCGTAGCCTCCTGGGACGCCTTCAGCCTGTGATATTGCAGGAAATGCACCAAGCCCGAGTAGGCTCAGCAATGCGCTAAGATGAAGTAAGCATCGTTGCTTCATACGGAATTCCTTGAATGCTCGATCGCATAGCGGGAGTGTAGCGTGCCGTAGACACGCTACCCCGCGGCTTATGCGGCGACAGCCAGATGAATATGAGATTGCTCGCTCTGCGAGTGCACCATGCTCTCGCCCCCGGAGCCATCTCCGCTACCTAGGAACGCAGCCACGCCGTGTATAAGCAGATTGGCTTGCGGTCCGGCGCGAAGACCTGCGCCAGTTGGCGCTTGCGGCGGGTTGTATCCGCCATGGGGCGACATCTATCACGTGTTCGATGGGAGGTGGCTGGATGTAGGGATTCCCTGACAGAAAGCGACGCGCAAGTGTGCTTGATGCTGGGTCATGGCTACATTTCGTATCCACGCCGCCCCTGGGCTGGCACCGCAGCGTGCAAAAAAGGCAGCGCATCACTGCGCTGCCTTCTCTGACGAGGGGTTATCACGCCAGTTCGTATGCGAACTGGTCGTTGAATTCATTTAGGCCAGCTCGTAACCGAACTGGTCCTTGAACTCCGTGGCGAACTGCTCGTACGTGAAGTACTGGTTCTGCGTGCCCGGGTGTTCGACCTTCAGCGCGCCCATCAGCGATGCCATGCGGCCGATGGTCGGCCAGTCGTAGCCCTTCATGATGCCGAAGATCAGGCCTGCGCGATACGCATCGCCGCAGCCGGTCGGGTCGACGACCTGGCGCTCGCGCGCCGGCGGGATGGTGATGGTTTCACCGCCTGCGTGGATGATCGAACCGCGCGGACCGACGGTGACGATGTACGCCTTCACCTTCGAAGCGATGGTCGCCGCGTCCCAACCGGTGCGCTGCTGCAGCAGCTGCGACTCGTAGTCGTTGACGATGACGTAGGTGGCCTTCTCGATCATGGCGCGGAACTCATCGCCATTGAACAGCGGCATGGCCTGGCCCGGATCGAAGATGAAAGGCACGCCGCGCGCAGCGAACTCATCCACGTGCTGCAGCATGGCTTCGCGGCCATCCGGCGCAACGATACCGAACTGGTAATCCGGGATATCACGCACGTGGTTGTCGTGCGCGTTCGACATGGCACCCGGGTGGAACGCCGTGATCTGGTTGTTATCCAGGTCGGTCGTGATGAAGCACTGCGGGGTGAACATGTCGTCGTACTGGCGCACGCCATCGAGGCGGATGCCGTGCTTTTCCATGTGCGCGCGGTACGGTGCGAAATCCTGGCCGACGGTAGCGACCGGCATCGGCTCGCCGCCGAGCAGCTTCAGGTTGTAAGCGATGTTGCCGGCGCAGCCGCCGAACTCGCGGCGCATCGCCGGAACCAGGAACGACACGTTCAGGATATGCACCTGATCGGGAATGATGTGGTTCTTGAACTGGTCCTGGAACACCATGATGGTGTCATAGGCAAGCGATCCGCAGATTACGGCAGTCATCGTGTAAGCAACCCTGAAGAATATGTTGTTGTAGGAGCCCACCTTGTGGGCGACATCTTTCGCGACGTGCGCCACAGGGCCTGCGGCGTTTTCGCGAACGGCGTCGCCCACAGGGTGGGCTCCTACGAGGGCGGTCATGGCCGCCGATTATTTCCGTCCGGAACGAGTCCCGGCAACCCGGCGGATAGTACCCAAAAACCCCCTCCCGGCGCGACTCCCCATTTGCGTACAGATTTACGGGATCGGTACAGCATCCGCTCTTATCATTCAGACTTACAAGGCTTTCTTAACTTCTCCGCCCTTGCGCCCCAAGGGGTCGCAATCTAGACTCCCGTGCTTACTTTTTCCGGCTATCGGGCGCCTGCCGCATCATGTTTAAGAAGTTCCGCGGTCTCTTTTCGAACGACATCTCCATCGATCTCGGCACGGCCAATACGCTCATTTATGTGCGTGGGCAGGGCATCGTCCTGAACGAGCCGTCGGTCGTCGCCATCCGCCAGGACCGTGGTCCGGGCGGCCCGCGCGCGGTTGCCGCGGTGGGTGGCGATGCCAAGCGCATGCTCGGCCGTACCCCGGGCAATATCGCCACGGTGCGCCCCATGAAGGACGGCGTCATCGCCGACTTCACCATGACCGAGGCGATGCTCCAGCACTTCATCAAGCAGGTGCACCGCTCGCGCATGCTGCGTCCGAGCCCGCGCGTGCTGGTCTGCGTGCCCTGCGGCTCCACGCAGGTCGAGCGCCGCGCCATCAAGGAATCGGCCGAAGGCGCCGGTGCCCGTGACGTCTTCCTGATCGAAGAGCCGATGGCCGCTGCGATCGGCGCCGGCATCCCAGTGCACGAGGCCCGTGGCTCCATGGTCCTCGATATCGGCGGCGGCACCTCCGAGGTGGCCGTCATCTCGCTCAACGGCATCGTCTACTCGCAGTCGGTCCGCGTGGGCGGCGATCGCTTCGACGAGGCCATCATCAACTACGTGCGCCGCAACCACGGCACCCTCATCGGCGAATCCACCGCCGAGCGGATCAAGCTGGAAATCGGCTGCGCCTTCCCGCAGAGCGAAGTCCGCGAGATCGAGATCTCCGGCCGTAACCTCGCCGAGGGCGTGCCGCGCATGTTCACGATCAACTCCAACGAGGTGCTCGAAGCCCTCCACGAGCCGCTTTCCGGCATCGTGGCGGCCGTCAAGGCCGCGCTGGAACAGACTCCGCCGGAGCTCTGCTCCGACGTCGCCGAGC
>NZ_JBQCFT010000074.1:0-7433 GCF_051958795.1 Luteibacter sp.
CGACCGGGAACATGATGGCGGCCGGAACGGCACGCACCACCACATGTAACGCGTCCGCGGCGTCGGTCCAGTTGACGAACCAGTCCATTGCGCTCATGGCTCCCCCTTTTCGCCATAGTGCCTGAGGCCTGAACAGATGTCTCGCCACGCAATTCAATCGCTTGCAATTGAATAGTCGCGTCCCTACATTCGCGGGTATGAGCGAGAAATCCTCCCCCGAAGGCCTCCAGCCCCCGCGCACCCTCGACGGGCAGCTTTGCTTCGCCCTGTATTCGGCGAACCTGGCCATGGGCAAGGTGTACAGGCAGCTGCTGGCGAAGCTGGACCTGACCTACCCGCAGTACCTGGTGATGCTGGTGCTTTGGGAGCGGGATGGCGTGACCGTATCGGAGCTGGGCGAGAAGCTGTTCCTGGATTCGGCGACGCTGACGCCGTTGCTCAAGCGGTTGCAGGTGGCCGGTCTGGTCGAGCGTACCCGGAGCAAGGCGGACGAGCGGCAGGTGATCGTGACGCTGACCGATGAGGGCAGGGCGCTGCAGGCGAAGGCCGCGGATGTACCGGTCGACCTGTTCTGCGCGATGAGCTGCGATGTCGAGACGCTCGGATCGTTGAAGCAGCAGTTGGAGATGCTGCGTGGGAATCTTGCGGATAGTGTGAAGTAGGCGCGTCGCTGCTTCATGGCTCCGTTGGCTATCGCGCGCAAGCGCGCTCCCACAGGGCCGCGGGGTTGCCCCAACCGTTGTGGGAGCGCGCTCGCGCGCGATGAGTGCCCTCAGGGCTGCCCGGTTACCGACCGCTGGATGTGATCGAGATACTGGTCGAGCTCATTGATGCTCGCGAATACCTCCTTTACCGGTACCGCCTTCACGATCTCGAAGACCTTCTTCACCTGCGGCTGCGGGTTGAGCAGCAGCGTGCGCGCACCGCGGTCGTTCATCTGCTTGCGCAGCTGGGCCAGGCTGCGCAGGCCCGCGCTGCTGATGTAATCGAGCTGGGAAAGGTCGAGGACCAGCGTGCCTTCGTTGTCGACCATCGGCGTGATGTCGCGCAGGGCGTCGTCGAGGTCGGTGAAGGTGTTGGCATCGAGGCGCCCCTCGAGCCACACGGTCGTGCGGATCGGGGTCGGGCTCTCGCTGCGGACGATGAGGGTCATGGTTAAGACTCGTCGGACAGGGTGGGATCAAAGCGAATGACGACACGGTTGCCGTGGGCGTCGCGTGCATATTCGAAATCGGTGGCGATGCTGCGTGCCAAGTGCAGGCCGAGGCCGCCGATCTCGCGGTCGGCGAGGTCGCCGGGCAGGTCGGGCGGATCGTGTTCGAGCGGATTGAACGGCTGCGCGTCATCGCGCAATTCGAGGCGGACCGCATCCGTCCGGGCCTCGAGCTTTATCTCGATCGTGCCGTGGCGGCCATCGGGATAGCCGTGGCGAACGGTGTTCACGAGCAATTCTTCGAGCACCAGGCGTACGTCCGCGCGGCAGGCGTCGTGCACGTCGGCGCGGTCAAGCGTGGATTCTGCGTGCTCCAGCGCCTGGAACACGTCCTCCAGGCGGTTAGGAATGCACAGCCGCATGGATCCGCGCTCCCTCGACGCCCGTGTCATGCCAGGTGAGGGCAAGCAGGGCGATATCGTCGTACGCGGGCGCGCCCGCGGTGTAGGCGTCCACATCCTCCAGTACGCGATCGACATACGTTTCCGGGCTGGCGCCCTCGTCGATGCGCGACACGCTATCCAGCAGCGCGTGCGTGCCATACAGGCGTTGGTTGCCCGCATGCGCCTCGCTGACGCCGTCGGTATACATGAGCAAGGTATCGCCCCCCAGCAACGTGAGTACCCGCACAGGGTACTGCGCTTCGCGGTCGAGGCCGAGCGCGGGGCCGGTTTCCACATCGACGAGGATGGCGCTGCCGCCGGCGTGCAGCACGGGCTGTTCATGGCCGGCGCTCGCCAGCGAAAGCAGCCCGCTCTCCGTTTCGATCACGCCACAGAGCAGGGTGACGAACATGCAGGTGTCGTTGCCCTTGCACAGCTCGCGGTTGAGCGTGCCCAGGATGTCGCTGGGCGAGCGCGCGTGCGTCGCGATGGTACGGGCCAGCGTGATCGTGCGCGCCATGAACAGCGCGGCGGGGATGCCCTTGTCGGACACGTCGCCGACCATCACGCAGACATGTGTGTTGCCGAGCGCGAAAGACATGTACAGGTCGCCGCCGACGGCGCTCGCGGGGCGTAGCGCGGCATGTACCTCGAGTCGCCCGTCGTCGGCGATCCAGTGCGGATCCGGGATGAGCGCGAGCTGGATCTGTCCGGCGATCTCCAGTTCGCTGGTCATCCGGGCCTGGTCGCGCGCAATGCGTTGCGCGGTGTCGATATGGCCTGCCAGCTGCCGGCGCATCTGGTCGAACGCGCGGGTGAGCCGGCCGACGTCGTCATCGCGGCGGACCGTGGGCAGCTCGAAATCGAGGTCGCCACGCGACACGTTCTCCGCGCGGTCCGCCAGGACGGTCAGCGGCGCCATGAGGCGGCGGGTGATGACCAGGGTGATCAGCGACACGCCCATCAGCGCGAGGACGCCCAGCAGCACATCGACGAGGTAGGTGCGGCGCAGGTCGGCGAGCACCTGCCGTTCGGGCATGGAGAGGCCGAACGTCCAGTGCGTGCCGCGGATCGGGACGAAATAGACCCACACCGGCTCGCTGACCCGGCCGCCTTCCTCCGGGGTGATCCGGACGGGATTCTGCTGGCGGGCGATCGCATCGAGCAGCGGCTTGCTGCCGCGCGTGCCGATGTAGGAGCGCCAGTCGTGGGCGAGGAAGTCACCGTTCGCGTCGGCGACGAAGGCCGAGGCATGGTCGGGCTTGGCGAGCTCGCCGAGGAGCTGCTGCAGCCAGCCCAGGCTGATGGTCGCGTCGGTGACACCGATGACCGGGACATCCTTGCCCGGGATCGCCACGGAGTAACCGATCAGGGTCTCGTCGCGTCCAGCGGGGCGGAAGGGCGGCTGCCAGCAGCCCCGGTCGCAGTTCAGGCCGCGGACGAACCAGGGTGAACTCCAGTACGGCTCGGGGTCGGACAGGCGGTCGCCCGCCACCAGCTTACCGTCGGGGTCCCGGCGGGCCACGGGGGCGTCCTCGGGGCGCAGGTGGTTGACGTCACGGGGGATGAAGACGGCGCTGACGTCGACCAGCTCGGGGTTCACGGCAAGGACGTCGTGGATGACCCCAGGGGCCTGGTCGCGACGGGTGCTGAGCACCCCGGCGACCACCTGGGCGACCTTGGCGACGGCATCGATCCGGCCCTGGATACGGGTTGCCGCGGCGCCCGCCACCGCTTCGGCCTCGCGCTGGGTCTGCTGCAGCATCTGCTCGCGCGTATGGCTCAGCAGCAGGCCGCCGGTGACGATCAGGACGATGGCGGACCCCAACAGGACGCCCAGGGCCAGTCGCGAGGCGATGCTGCGAAGGACCATGGGGCGGTGGCTCCGGGGTGGGTTAGCTTGAATCTATGCCTGCCGGGGCGTCGCGACAAGCCGCCCGGGCCGCATAATGCGCGCTTTCCCCAGCAAGGTAAGGGCATGCCCGGTACCCAGCGTGACGTTGAATTCCGATTCCTGGCCCAGCCCACCGACGTGAATTTCGGCGGGAAGGTCCACGGCGGCATGGTGATGAAGTGGATCGACCAGGCCGGCTACGCCTGCGCGGTGGGCTGGAGCGGGGCGTATTGCGTCACGGTTTCGGTCAGCGGCATCCAGTTCCTGGCACCCATCCACATCGGCGACCTGGTGACGGTGTCGGCCCGCCTGATCCATACCGGCACCTCCAGCATGCACCTCGCGGTGGATGTGCTGGCCAGGGATTTGCGCAGCGGCGAACCGCGCCTGGCGACCAGCTGCGTCATGGTGTTCGTGGCGATGGACAAGCCGGATGGCGGCAAGCCGACCCCCGTTCCGCCGTGGGTGCCGGTGGAGGAGCGCGACCTGCGCCTGCAGGAATACGCGTTGAAGCTCATGGAAATGTCCCGGGCGATGGAGCCGCTGGTGAAGAAGACGCGCGAGATCTGAACCACTTCACAAAGGCCTAACGCCCTTGTATAGTTCGCGGCCGACCTGCCAGCTACCCGTACTGGTGGGTGTTGTCCGGGGTCTCCCAGGCTGTCACCGCAAGCGTTTGCAATGTGCGGAAGTTGTTGACAGTTTCGGGGGTGCTCGCGACAATAGGCGTTCTTTGTTGGAGGAATACCCACGCGGCCAACGGGGGCAGACTGTAAATCTGCTGGCTTACGCCTTCGGTGGTTCGAATCCACCTTCCTCCACCATACGAGTTCCGCGCAGTGCGGGAGTAGTTCAATGGTAGAACTTCAGCCTTCCAAGCTGATTGTGCGGGTTCGATTCCCGTCTCCCGCTCCATTGATCCTCCGCGCGCTGCGTCATGTGCTCATGTAGCTCAGTCGGTAGAGCACTTCCTTGGTAAGGAAGAGGTCGCTGGTTCGATTCCAGTCATGAGCACCACTTCGTCGTACGCGACGGTTTCTTTTTCTCTAATTTGACTCCAACGGGAGTTTAGGTCTCATGGCAAAGGGTAAGTTCGAGCGCACCAAGCCGCACGTCAACGTCGGCACCATCGGTCACGTCGACCACGGCAAGACCACGCTGACCGCCGCACTGACGAAGGTCGGTGCAGAGCGTTTCGGTGGTGAGTTCAAGGACTACGGTTCGATCGACGCAGCGCCGGAAGAAAAGGCACGCGGCATCACGATCTCGACCGCCCACGTGGAATACGAATCGCCGACCCGTCACTACGGTCACGTCGATTGCCCGGGCCATGCTGACTACGTCAAGAACATGATCACCGGTGCCGCCCAGATGGACGGCGCGATCCTCGTCTGCTCGGCCGCTGACGGCCCGATGCCGCAGACCCGTGAGCACATCCTGCTCTCGCGTCAGGTCGGCGTGCCGTACATCGTCGTGTTCCTGAACAAGGCCGACATGGTCGACGACGCCGAGCTCCTCGAGCTCGTCGAAATGGAAGTCCGCGAACTGCTGTCGAAGTACGAGTTCCCGGGCGACGACACCCCGATCATCGCGGGTTCGGCCCGTCTCGCCCTCGACGGCGACCAGTCCGACATCGGCGTTCCGGCCATCATCAAGCTCGTTGACGCGCTTGACACCTGGATCCCGGAGCCGCAGCGCGAAATCGACAAGCCGTACCTGCTGCCGGTCGAAGACGTGTTCTCGATCTCGGGTCGCGGCACCGTCGTCACGGGTCGTATCGAGCGCGGCGTGATCAAGGTGGGTGATGCTGCTGAGGTCATCGGCCTCCGCGCTACGCAGAACACCACCGTGACCGGCGTTGAAATGTTCCGCAAGCTGCTGGATCAGGGTCAGGCTGGTGACAACGTCGGCGTGCTGGTCCGCGGCCTGAAGCGTGAAGACGTCGAGCGTGGCCAGGTCCTGGCCAAGCCGGGTTCGGTCACCCCGCACACGAACTTCGAGGGCGAGATCTACGTCCTGTCGAAGGACGAAGGCGGCCGCCACACCCCGTTCTTCAGCAACTACCGTCCGCAGTTCTACTTCCGTACCACGGACGTGACGGGCTCCATCAAGCTGCCGGAAGGCACCGAGATGGTGATGCCGGGCGACAACGTGAAGATCACGGTTGAGCTGGGCTTCCCGATCGCCATGGACGAAGGTCTGCGCTTCGCTATCCGCGAAGGTGGCCGCACCGTCGGCGCCGGCGTGGTGTCGAAGATCCTCAAGTAAGATCCGTGAAGCCGGCCCCCTGGGGTCGGCCTCCCGCCACGGGGCGGCTCAGTCCATGACTGGCCGCCCTCGTGGTTCAACCGTTTCACCTGTACGCCAGTAGCTCAATTGGCAGAGCAGCGGTCTCCAAAACCGCAGGTTGGGGGTTCGAGTCCCTCCTGGCGTGCCACTTTCGAGCACGCATGAACACGAAGGCACAAGAAGCCAAGGGCACAAGCCCGGCCGACATCGGCAAGCTGCTGCTTGCCTTCATCGTTCTCGCGGCCGGTATCACCGGCTTCTATTACTACGCCGACAATCCGAACGTCCCGGGCCTGGCCCGTGGTGCGGCTGTCGTCGTCGCCGTTGTCGCCGCCCTGGCGATCGGCGCATTCACGGCTCCGGGCCGTAAGCTGCGCAGCTTCCTTTCGGAGTCGCAGTTCGAGTTGCGCAAGGTCGTGTGGCCTTCGCGCGACGAAACGCTGAAGACCACCGGTATCATCATCGTGGTCGTCATCATCCTTTCGCTTCTGATGGGGCTCATCGACTGGCTGTTGAAGTCGATCGTGCTCGATTGGTTGCTCAAGCTCGGACACTGAGGTAAGGCATGAGCAAACGCTGGTACGTCGTTCACGCCTATTCGGGTTTCGAACAGCAGGTTCGCAAGGCCCTGACAGAGCGCGTCGTGCGCGAGGGCATGGACGAGAAGTTCGGTGAAATCCTGGTTCCGACCGAGGAAGTCATCGAGATGCGCGGCGGCCAGAAGCGCCGCAGCGAGCGCAAGTTCTTCCCTGGTTATGTCCTGGTCCAGATCGAAACCGATACCAACGGCAAGACGCCGCGTATCGATGACGAGTGCTGGCACCTGGTCAAGGAAACCCCGAAGGTCATGGGCTTCATCGGCGGCACCGCCGATCGTCCGCACCCGATCCGGGATTCCGAGGCCGACGCGATCCTGAGCCGGGTCCGCGAAGGCGTTGAAAAGCCCCGTCCGAAGGTTCTCTTCGAGCCGGGCGAGATGGTCCGTGTCACCGAGGGCCCGTTCAACGACTTCAACGGCGTGGTCGAGGAAGTCAATTACGAAAAGAGCCGCCTGCGCGTCGCGGTGCTCATTTTCGGTCGTTCCACCCCGGTCGAGCTCGAGTTCGGCCAGGTCGAGAAGGCCTGAGGCCGCTAAAGCGGCCTTACCGGCACGGCGTTTGCATAAGCCGTGTGAAGTGCCTATAATGCCCGGTTCACGCTGGAGCTTTGTGCTCCGGCGTGTCCGTGTTTACGGGGTCCGCAGGTGCGGATTCCATCATTCCCAGGGATGGCCAACAGCGAGGAGCCGCAAGGCGCCAGCACTCGCGAGGAACGTAAAATGGCAAAGAAAGTCATTGGTTACATCAAGTTGCAGGTGAAGGCCGGTCAGGCCAACCCGTCGCCGCCGGTGGGTCCCGCCCTCGGCCAGCGCGGCCTGAACATCATGGAATTCTGCAAGGCGTTCAATGCCGCCACGCAGAAGCTCGAGCCGGGTCTCCCGATCCCGGTCGTGATCACGGCCTACTCGGACCGTACCTTCACCTTCATCACGAAGACCCCGCCGGCCTCGATCCTCCTCAAGAAGATCACGGGCGTGGCCAAGGGCTCGCAGAAGCCGAACACCGACAAGGTGGGCAAGGTCACCCGCGCCCAGCTCGAGGAAATCGCGAAGCAG
>NZ_JBQCFT010000075.1:0-4090 GCF_051958795.1 Luteibacter sp.
CACAAGACCATGCCGGTCGTCGCGAAGACGCTGCCCCTGCCCGCCGACCTGCGCAAAGGCGGTATCGAGCGCTATGGCTTCCACGGCCTGTCGTATGAATCCATCGTGCGCCAGTTGGGCGCGGGCATCCCCGAACGCGTGGTCATCGCCCATCTCGGCAACGGCGCGAGCCTGTGCGCCGTGCGCGAGGGGAAATCGATCGATACGACGATGGGCCTCACGCCCACCGGCGGCATCGTGATGGGTACGCGCCCCGGCGATCTCGACCCGGGCGTGTTGCTGTACCTGATGCGTGAGAAGGGATACGACGCCGAACGGCTCGAGGTGCTGGTCGATCGCGAGTCGGGCCTGAAGGGTCTCTCCGGCGGCACGAGCGACATGCGCAAGCTGCATGCGGCGAAAGACGCGGCGTCACACCTGGCCATGGAGGTCTTCGTCCACACCGCGCGCAAGCACATCGCCGCGATGGTGGCCTCGCTCGGCGGCCTCGACCTGCTGGTCTTCACTGGTGGCATCGGCGAGAACGACGCGGTGACCCGCGATGCGATCCTCGCGGGGCTGCAATGGCTGGGCGACTTCGAAAGCCGCGTGATTCCCACGGAAGAAGACGCGCAAATCGCGCGGCACACTGCAGAGCTAGCGCGCTCGTCGTAGGAGCCCACCCTGTGGGCGACATCTTTCGCGACAACGCTTCAGGGCCTGTGGCCTTGAGGCGAAAGGCGTCGCCCACAGGGTGGGCTCCTACACTGGCGTGCGGTTACTCGACCACCACCGGGATCTTGCCGATCTTCGAGCGCCATTCCTTCGGGCCGGTGGTGTGTACCGAGGTGCCGGCGCTGTCGACGGCGACGGTTACCGGCATGTCCTGCACGTCGAACTCGTAGATCGCTTCCATGCCCAGGTCTTCGAACGCGAGCACGCGCGAGGACTTGATCGCCTTCGACACGAGGTACGCGGCCCCGCCGACGGCCATCAGGTACACGGCCTTGTTGTCGCGGATGGCGTCGATGGCGGTGGGGCCGCGCTCGCTCTTGCCGACCATGCCGAGCAGCCCAGTGGTTTCCAGCATCTGGCGGGTGAACTTGTCCATGCGCGTCGCGGTGGTCGGACCCGCCGGGCCCACCACTTCGTCACGCACCGGATCCACCGGGCCGACGTAGTAGATGAAGCGGTTGGTGAAGTCCACCGGCAGCGTTTCGCCGCGGTTGAGCATGTCGATCATGCGCTTGTGCGCGGCATCGCGGCCGGTGAGCAGCTTGCCATTGAGCAGGATCACCTCGCCCGGCTGCCAGCTGTTCACTTCCTCGCGCGTGATCGTGTCGAGGTTCACCCGGCGACCCTTCGACGAGTCGTAGGTGAGCTTCGGCCAGTCTTCCAGCGACGGCGGCTCGAGCATGACCGGGCCCGAACCATCCATTACGAAGTGCGCGTGGCGCGTGGCCGCGCAGTTCGGGATGATCGCCACCGGCAGGTTGGCGGCGTGGGTCGGATAGTCGCTGACCTTCACGTCGAGCACGGTGGTCAAGCCACCCAGGCCCTGCGCGCCGATGCCGAGCGCGTTGACCTTCTCGTACAACTCCAGGCGCAGCTCTTCCGCGCGGTTCGACGGGCCGCGAGCCTGCAGCTCGGTGATGTCGATCGGCTCCATCAACGATTCCTTCGCCAGCAGCATCGCCTTCTCCGCGGTGCCGCCGATGCCGATGCCGAGCATGCCCGGCGGGCACCAGCCGGCGCCCATGGTCGGCACGGTCTTCAGCACCCAGTCGACGATGGAGTCGGACGGATTCAGCATGGCGAACTTCGACTTCGCCTCCGAGCCGCCGCCCTTCGCGGCCACGGTCACGTCGAGCTTGTCGCCCGGCACGATCGAGACGTTGACCACCGCCGGCGTGTTATCGCGCGTGTTCATGCGCTTGCCCGCCGGATCAGCCAGCACCGAGGCGCGGAGCTTGTTGTCCGGGTGGTTGTAGGCGCGGCGAACACCTTCGTTCACCATGTCTTCCACGCTCATGGTGGCATCGTCCCAGCGGACGTTCATGCCGACCTTGAGGAACACGGTGACGATGCCGGTGTCCTGGCAGATCGGCCGGTGGCCCTCGGCGCACATGCGCGAGTTGATGAGGATCTGGGCGATCGCATCCTTCGCGGCCGGGCTCTCTTCGCGCTCGTAGGCGGCGGAGAGGTTCCGGATGTAGTCCACCGGGTGGTAGTACGAGATGTACTGGAGGGCGTCTGCGACGCTCTGGATGAGGTCGTCCTGCTTGATCGAGGTCATGGTGCTACCGCTGGCTCGCTAGGCTGGCAAAACGCCAATTTTACCCCAGCTTGGCCGGTGTAAGGTGGGGCAGCTTTCCCCGGTCTTTATGCCGGTACACCCCGCACACGGAGTTCCCATGCGTTCCCGCTTCCGCACCGCCCTGTTCGCCCTGGCCCTCGTCGCTGCCGCCCTGGGCCTCGCCCAGCCGGCCCTCGCGGCCCAGACCGCCCCGGAATTCACCGGGATCGCCGCCTGGCAGAACTCCAAGCCGCTGAAAATGAGCCAGTTGCGCGGCAAGGTGGTCCTTGTCGATTTCTGGGCCTATTCCTGCATCAACTGCCTGCGCACCCTGCCCCACGTCACCCGCTGGTACGACCAGTACAAGGACAAGGGCCTCGTGGTGATCGGCGTGCATTCCCCGGAATTCCCGTTCGAGAAGCAGGAAGGCAACGTCCGCGACGCCATCAAGAAGTACAACATCCACTACCCGGTGGCCCAGGACAACGACCTGGCGACCTGGGATGCCTGGGATAACCAGTACTGGCCGGCCGAGTACCTGGTGGACCAGCGCGGCAACGTGGTCGCCCACCACTTCGGCGAGGGCAACTACGCGGAGATGGAGAACGCCATCCGTACGCTGCTGGGCCTGCCGCGCCTGGCGGATGCCAAGGCGGAGACCGATAAGGACGCCCCGGACTTCAACCAGCTGGGCTCGCCGGAGATGTACTTCGGCAGCGACCGCAGCCAGAACAACGCCAGCCCCGAGGGCGCCCGCAGTGGTACCCGTGATTTCACCGCGCCGAGCCGCCTGGAACTGAACCAGTTTGCGCTGGTGGGCCGCTGGGAGATTGGCCGGCAGAACGCGAGCCTGGTGGGTTCGAGCGGCGAGATACGCCTGCATTTCAAGGCGAAGAAGGTGCACATGGTCGCCAGCGCGAACGATCCGGTGACCCTGGAAATCGCCGTGGACGGCAAGCCCCAGGCCCCGGTGACGGTCCAGGCCTCGCAGCTGTACACGCTGTTCGAAGGCGACGGCTACAAGGACCACGTGCTGACCATCAAGGTCCCGAAGGCCAACTTCCACGCGTTTACGTTTACGTTCGGCTGAACCGTGAGGCGAGTCCATCGACGGGGCTCGCCTTCGGCTTCGCGGGGCTCGGCCTTTGGCCATCGCGCTAACGCTCTGACGTCTCTGGAAAGAGCCCTTGGCGCCCACCCTCGCTGCTCAGACAGTCCTCGTCGTTCGAAAAGGAAGGCCGCTACGCGGCCCATGTACCTATTGCCCTACGGGCGCGAACCGGCAGCCGGGCGGGGGTTTGAAACTCGCCATCCTGGCTCGATTTCAAACGAGCGGCCGTCCATGGCCGCTCCCGCCTTCGGCGGCTGTTCCCGCCCGACTGCCTCGCCTGCGGAACTCGCCTCGAGGGTGGGCACCAAGGGCTCTCGGACGCACTGAGGTGGGTGTTGGGAAAGCCTAGCCTTCGTAGGAGGCCACCCTGTGGCCGACAGCTTTCGCCTCGACCGGCATGACCCTGCGGCGCTTTCGCGAAAGATGTCGCGCGCAAGCGCGCTCCCACAAGGCCATCGCAGCCCGGCCGCCATCCACCTGTGGGAGCGCGCTTGCGCGCGATGGCCTATAGGGCGATGAAGCCGTGCCCCGCCGTCGAAGCGACACCGGCTCTCCCACCACCTAACCCCAGTGTGTCCGAGAGCCCTTGGCGCCCACCCTCGAGGCGAGTTCCGCAGGCGAGGCGGCTGGGCGGGAACAGCCCGTCAGGGGGCCGGCCATGGAGGGCCGGCCGTTTGAAATCGAGCCATGGATGGCGAGTTTCA
>NZ_JBQCFT010000076.1:0-11654 GCF_051958795.1 Luteibacter sp.
GAAGCGGCCGAGCGTGCGCGGCAGATGCGCGATGTATCGCGCATGCTCGATGCGATGGAGGCTCCCGTGGCGCCAGCGAGCCCACCCGCGCAAGCAACCGCGAGGCGACTCACCCTGGCACCCGCTGAAGGTGCACGGGACGGCCCCACCAGAGGGGCATTCTTGCTTACGCCATGGGCGGCGGCTGTCGCTGCACTCGCCCTGGTCACCGGCCTGGGGATCGCATGGCGCCGTCGGCGCGTACACAAGCAGGCGCCGCCATCCGTGAGCGAGGTCTCTATCGCCACGCACTTCGCTTCCGCCCCCTTGCCCACTTCCCCAGAGGACACCACCATCGCCCGCCCACCCGCGACACCCGACTGGACTTACAAGCGCACTGCGTTCGAAGCGCCAACACTGCAACTCACGCTCGAACCGGTGGACCTGTTGTCCCTTCGCCCCGCAGCGGCGGCGGACCCGTCCACCGATACCTTACGTGACGCACCCGGATTGCCCGCATCGCTCGTGGCACGGCTGCACCCCGACGGGCGCCCGACTCCGCTCTACCTGAGCGGCGACCAGACCTATCCGTCCGTACGCCACGTCGGTACCCACGCTGATGACTTCCTCGCCTGGGAACAGGTAGTGCGCGAAATGCGCGACGCACCCGGCGCAGACGGCCTGCTTGCACGATGGTTGCTGCCGGCCCTGTTGAGAGGGAAGGCTGCACTGCTCGAACGGGCCGCCGCCCAGGCCTGTCTCGACGAGGCGCTCGCGCGTTGCCGCGCCGAGCTGGAAGCGTGCGCTCCGGCGCTGCGTCCATGGTGGCGCGCACACCTCCTGCGGACGGAACTCGCCCGTCTCCGCCGCCTCACGGGCGCATCGCGCCTGCTCGCCCTGCGCGAGCTCGGCAGCGACGAGCACGACCGGGACGCGCCCGTGCTCGACGCATGGATCGACATCCACCTGGCGTGGTCAGGCTGGCTGGTTGGTATGGCCGCGCGCACGCGGCTCGATCACGCCGAGGCGACCTGCTCGCGCCTGGCCGACATCGAGCCCGTGCCCGCGATGCGCCGCCGCGCCGAGATCCTCCTGTGCCGTGCGAACCTCGAAAAAGGCGATGCACGGCTGCTGCATCTCGACAACGCCCTCGGCTTGCTTGAATCTGTCGACGCCCGCGCGCCCGACCCGGCGACATCGCTGCTCATCGCCAACGGCATGCATCAACGCGCCGCCCTCCTGCCACCCGATGCGGCGGCGGAGGCGTGTTCTGCCGCGCTCGGCCATGCCTTCAGCGCAGGCCAGCACCCCGCCTGGCACATCGCTTCACTCGAGGTGCGCCTCGCGATCCAGGCCACCTACGACGGCTTGCCCGGCCACCGCGTTGGCGGCGATGTCGCCGCCGTGCTGCGCCGTGAGCTCACCGACGCCCGTTCCCTCATCCACCGTGGAACCCCATGACCCGCGCCTCGACGTCACCCCTGCTTTCCACCCGCTATGGCATCACCGCCCCGTCCACGAGTGATGCCGCCGTGGCTCGCTCTCTCCAGTTGTACGGGGAGTGGGCGGAGTACGAAACCGACCTGCTTAGCGGCGCGATGACCGATGGCCAGCATGTCGTAGAGGTCGGTGGCGAGCACGGCGCGCACACGCTCTGGCTCGCACGCGCCGTGGGCGATGCCGGCGTCGTGCATGTGATCGAGCCCTGCCGGCTGCCTTTCCAGCAGCTCTGCGCCAACGTGGCACTGAACCAGCTGGCCAACGTGCACACGCACCATGCCTGGCTCGGCGCCAGCGAAGGCATGGAAACCCTTGCCGGCGAGACCGTACGCGGCACGACCCTGGACAGCTTTCACCTGCCCGCCCTGCACCTGCTGAAGGTGAACCTGCCTGGCGCGTTGCCAGGCCTGCTCGAGGGCGGGACCCGCACCCTCCACGAGCATCGCCCCCTGATTTACGCGCGCTTGGGTGGCCCTGCCTCGGCTGAGGGCGAGGTCGATGCCGTGAAGGCCCTGGGCTACCGGGTGTGGTCACACACGCCGCCGCTCTTTAACCCCGAGAACCACGCGGCGACCCCGCGCAACATCTTCCCCGGCCTCGTCAGCTGCAACCTGATCGCCGCGCATATCGAGAACGGGGTGGAATTCGAAACCCTCAACGAACTCTAGGCCACAAAAAACCCCGCCGAGGCGGGGTTTTTTGTGTCACGCGTAGAAGGGATCAGGCCTTCTTGCGCGGAGCGGCCTTCTTGGCCGCCGCCTTGGTGGCGGCCGGCTTGGCCACGGCAGCGCCAGTCACGATATCGACGTGCGGACGGGCATTGCCATAGCTGGAACGGTAGATCTTGCCGCGACGGGTGCGGCGGTCGCCCTTGCCCATGGGAAACTCCTTAATTCTAGTAATGGAGAGGAACGGCCGGCCATCGTATCAGCGGCCGCGTAAATGGCAAGGGTCCCCATGCAGGGCGCCCCTGTCAGTGGCTGTGGCGGCCGTCCTGCCCGCAACCCTCCAGCTCGTCCGGGCACTCGCCCGGGTCGAACTGGACCGTCGCGTGGCCCACCTGCCAACGTTCGCTCAACGTGGTCTTGATGGCCGTGAGAACGCGCGCCTGGTCGGCCCCCGGGGCCAGTTCGGCGTGGAGGGTGGCCATCCGCGACCCAGCGGTCATCTGCCAGACGTGCACGTGGTGGATGTCCACGATGGACTCATCGCACTCGTGCAGCACCCGGGTGACCTCGTCCAGGTGAACCCCTTCCGGGGTGCCTTCGAGCAGGATGTGGCTCGATCGACGCAGCAGCGACCACGCGCTGCGCAGGATCAGCAGCGAGACCAGGATGGAAAGCGCCGGATCCGCCCATAGCCAGTCCATCCAGCGCACCGCCAGCGCGGCGAGCACTGCGGCCACCGAGCCCAGCAGGTCGCCCAGCACGTGCAGGCTGGCCCCCGCGATGTTCACGTCATCCGGGTCATGGCCATGCAGGGTGCGCAACACCACCACGTTCGCCACCAGGCCCACGACGGCCACGATGAACATGACCCCCGAGAGGATCGGCTCCGGGTTGAACAGGCGCTGCACCGCTTCGAAGATGATGAAGGCGACCAGCACGAACTGGGTCAGCGCATTGACGAAGCCGGCCAGGACCTCGATGCGCCCATAGCCATAGGTGCGCCGCGCATCCGCCGGACGGGCCGCGAAGCGCGCGCCAAGGAAGGCGAGAAGCAGGGCCAGAGCGTCGACCAGCATGTGCCCGGCATCGGCCAGCAGCGCCAGCGAGCCCGACACGAGGCCGCCCGCCGCTTCCACGAGCAGCATGATGAACGTGAGCACGAACGCGAACAGCAGCTTCTTCTCGCTGCTGCCCTCGAAATGCGAGTGGTCGTGCGCATGGTCGTGCCCGTGGGCATGCCCGGGCGCGTGGGAGTGGTCGTGTGACATGGGGCGAAGGCTAGGCGCTGCGGTGGCGGTTACACAATCACGGGTGGGCGCAGGTCGGCCCATGGATATGGCCCGCGTGGCCGCTGCGATCGACCCTCAGGTTGATGAAATGCGCCGTGGCGACCAGCAGGCCGCCCGTGGTGACCAGCACGCTATGGACCAGCAGGGAACCGCTGTGCAGGAAGGTCACGCCGAGGATGAGCAGGAGCAGGCCCGGCACCGCGAAGACGAACGGCAGGCGACGATGGTGCCGGCGATAACCGGAGACCAGCGCGGCCGCGGCCAGCACGCAGGCGAACGAGACGAAGATCTCTTCGAAGCGGTGGTTGGCCAGGAACGACAGGCCCAGCAGCGGCAATACCGCGATGACGAACGGGAGCAGCGCGCAGTGGATCGCGCAGAGGAAAGACGCCGTCGCGCCCAGCCGATCCGCGGCGTGCCACCAGCGGCGGCGGGTTTCAGGGGCGAGCGTGGGTTCGGTCATGGAGTGCATAGCGTGACTTTTTGCACGGGTCGAGGCAAGTGATGATACTTTATAACATTGCAAAGTCCAACGATGGAGCTCCACCCGATGCGCAGAACCCTATTCGCCCTGACCCTCGCCGCGACGTTCGGCAGCGCCCTCCCCGCCATGGCGGAAGACGCGACGCAGGACGCCACGACCCCGGATGTGGGCACGAAGGACCCCCAGGGCAAGTCGCGCAAGCACGTGGACAAGCTGGAAGGCATCGTCGTCAACGCCGTGCCCGGTGGCCGCAACGCCGACCAGATCGTGGCGCCCGTGGCCGTCCTGGCCGGTACGGCCCTGGACGACGCCAAGGGCGTCTCCCTCGGCGAGACGGTGTCGTCGATCCCTGGCGTGCAGACCTCGGCGCTCGGCACCGCCGTGGGCCGCCCGGTGATCCGCGGCCTCGATGGCCCGCGCGTGGCGGTGCTCGAAAACGGCCTGTCGGCCCAGGACGTGTCCAACGTGAGCCAGGACCACGCGGTGACCCTGGAGCCGTTCCTCGCCGACCAGATCGAAGTCCTTAAGGGCCCGGCCACCCTGCTCTACGGCTCCGGCGCGATCGGTGGCGTGGTCAACGTGGTCGATGGCCGCGTGCCCGAGAAGGCGCCGGACAATGGCTTCGCCGGCCGCGCCGAGGTGCGCACGGACTCCGTCTCCGACGGCAAGACCGGCCTCGCGCGCTTCGACGCGGGCAACGACCAGTTCGCCATCCATGTCGACGGCATGCACCGCGACAACAAGGATTACGACATCCCCGGCGGCACGCTGGCCAACAGCGCGGTGAAGACGACCTCGGGTTCGGTCGGCGCCTCGGTCCTCGGTTCCTGGGGCTACCTGGGCCTGTCCGTGTCGCGCTTCCTGGATCTGTACGGCAGCCCCGCGGAACCGGGTGACCCGGCCGAGGGCGAGGATCCCGTGCACATCAAGATGGCGCAGACGAACTACACGCTGAAAGGCGGCTTCGTCCAGCCGATCGATGGCATCAGCACGATCGAATTCAGCCTGGGCCACGGCGCGTACCAGCACGTGGAATACGAAGGCGATGAGCCGGGCACTACATTCTCCACCGACAGCAACCAGGGCCGCCTCGTCGTGACCCACGACGAACTGGGCGGCTGGGTCGGCTCGTTCGGCGTGCAGACCCAGCACCGCAAGTTCGCCGCGGTGGGCGAGGAAACCTTCGTGCCGGCGACGACGACCAAGGGTGTTGGCGTCTTCCTTACCGAGACGCGCGACTTCGGGCCGGTGAAGGTCGAGCTGGGCGCGCGCCATGACAAGCAGAGCGTCGAACCGATCGATGGCGCGAAACGCAACTACTCGCCGAACAGCTTCTCCGCCGGCTTCGCCTACCGCTTCGACGAGCAGTGGCACCTGTCGTTGAACCTCGACCACGCCGAGCGCGCGCCGTCCGAGGAGGAGCTGTTCGCGAACGGCCCGCACGAGGCCTCAAATACATTTGAAATCGGCAGCGACCTCGGCAAGGAGAAATCCAACCAGGCCGAACTGGGCCTGCATTTCCATGGCGATGTCGTCGAGGGCAAGGTCGCCGTGTACTACAACAAGTACAAGAACTTCATCTATCTCGCCGATACGGGTGAGATCGAGGATGACCTGCCGGTGCGCGTGTGGTCGCAGAACGACGCGACGTTCCGCGGTGCCGAGGCGGAAGCGACCTTCCACCTCTCCGACAGCCCTTCCGGCCATTGGGACCTGCGTGTGTTCGGCGACACCGTCCGCGCCACGCTCAGCGACGGCGGCGGCAACGTGCCGCGCATCCCCGCGGGCCGCATTGGCTCGACGCTCAGCTGGAACGCCGATGGCCTGCGCGCGAACGTGGGCGCGGTGCGTTACATGAAGCAGGACAAGGTCGCCGCGTTCGAGACCGATACTGCCGGCTACACGCTGGTGAACGCGCACTTCGGTTGGACGTTCATCAACGACGAGCGCAGCCAGTGGGAAGCCTTCGTCGACGGCAACAACCTCACCAACCAGACGGCCCGCCCGGCCACGTCGCTGTTCAAGGACGTGGCACCGATGCCAGGCCGCAACGTGTCCGTAGGCGTTCGCGCCTACTTCTGAGTTCCCGGCTCCTGACGTCCCACTCCTCCCTCCCCGGCAGGAGCCGGAAACAGCCCGGGGCGCCGCAGTGATGCGGCGCCCCGTTTTTTCGGGCTAAGTAGGAGCTCACCCTGTGAGCGACAACTTTCGCGGTATCGCGGCAGGCCCTGCCGCGTCAGCGCGAACGGCGTCGCCCACAGGGTGGGCTCCTAACGGCAGTTCTTGCAGATGCCGTGGACTTCGAGGGTCTGCGCCTGCGGACGGAAGCCGAACGCCTTCGCCTGGGCCTCGATCAGTTCCGCGACGCGCTCGTCGCAGACTTCCTGCGCGCACTGGCACTTGTCGCAGATGAGGAACGGCACCTGGTGCGACTCCGCCGGGTGGTGGCAGGAGACGTAGGCGTTGATCGATTCCAGCTTGTGGATGAAGCCGTTCTCAAGGAGGAAATCGAGCGCGCGGTACACCGTGGGCGGCGCGGCATTGCCGTGCTTTTCGCGCAGGCGGTCGAGCAGGTCGTAGGCCTTGACCGGCTTGCCCGCCGCCGCGACCAGCTCAAGCACCTCGCGGCGCAGCGGGGTCAGGCGCAGGCCACGCTCCGTCGAGGCGACCTCAACCGCCGCGACGAAGCTGCGGGCGTCGTCGTGGTGCTCGTGGGCGTGATTGTGGCTGGCGTGTGAACTCATGGGCGTCATCCTAACATGAGGGCCTTTCAGCCCTTTTTCGAGCCCGGGAGTGGCGGCGGAACGACGGTCTGCCGGCCTGCCGTCGTCGAAGTCAGTGGCGGCGGTAGCGGTGCTGGCTGTGACGCGGGCCGAGGTGGCGGCGATGCTGGCTTTGGAGCTGCCGACGGCGGATGCCTTGGCAGGAACGGCACAGCCCACCCGACGGGCCCCAGCACCAGCGATGCGACCACGGTGGCGGTGAAGCGGCCGCGCCACCAGCCCAGCAGCGCCCCGACCACGATGAACACCACCTGCCAGAGGATCAGCTGGCCCCAGGGGACCAGCCGTATCAGGTTCATGCAGATCGTGAAGAACGCCCCGGGGGCTTCGGGGTCGACGCCGTTCAGGGCTTTGGCGAGGAGGTCTTCCATGGACGAAGCCTAATCGATCGTAGGAGCCCACCCTGTGGGCGACTTCTTTCGCGGGAACGGAACAGGGCCTGTTGCCCCATCGCGAAAGGCGTCGCCCACAGGGTGGGCTCCTACGGTCAGGCGGCGGTTTTGGCGATGGCGTCGTCGATGCGGGCCAGCGCGCCCTCACGGCCGCACAGGTAGATGGTGTGCTCGATGGAGGGCGAGACCTGGGTGCCGGTCATCGCCACGCGCAGCGGCGCGGCGACCTTGCCCATGCCCAGTTCCAGCGCTGCGGCGGTCTTCTCGACGGCGCCGTGCACGGCTTCCGGGGTCCATTCGGGCAGCGCCGCGAGCTCTTCCTTCGCGCGGGCCAGCACGGTCGGCGCCGTCTCGGTGCGCAGGTGCTTTTCGATCGCCTTGTCGTCCCACTCGGTGAGCGGGCCGTACCAGATCTTCGCGCGCTCGGCCATTTCCACGAACGTCTGCACGCGATCGCGCAGGGCCACGACGACGTCGGCCGGGTTCGGGCCGTTCGCCGGATCGATGCCGATCCGCTCGAGGTGGTAGGCCAGCTCGGGGCCGAGTGCCGCGGGATCGTCGGTCTTCAGGTAATGCTGGTTCAGCCACGAGAGCTTGGTGACGTCGAAGCGCGACGCGGCCTTGTTCACGTCGGCGGCGTCGAACAGTTCGATCATCTCGCCCACGGAGAAGATTTCCTGGTCGCCATGCGACCAGCCCAGGCGGACCAGGTAGTTCAGCAGCGCGTGTGGCAGGAAGCCATCCTCGCGGTACTGCATGACGCTGACCGCACCATGGCGCTTGGAGAGCTTCTGGCCATCCGGGCCCAGGATCATCGGCAGGTGGGCGAACTCCGGCACCGGGGCGCCCAGCGCCTTGTAGATATTGATCTGGCGCGGGGTGTTGTTCACGTGGTCATCGCCGCGGATCACTCCGGTGATCCCCATGTCGATGTCGTCGACCACGACGGCGAAGTTATAGGTGGGGTAACCATCCGAACGGAAGATCACCAGGTCGTCGAGCTCGGTATTCGCCCACTCGATCCGGCCCTTCACCTTGTCGTCGAACACGACGGAACCGGTGGTCGGGTTCTTGAAGCGGATGACCCGGTTCGGATCCTCGCGGAACGGCTCGTTGCGGTCGCGGTAATAACCGTTGTAGCGCGGCTTCTCGCCCGCGGCCATCGCGGCGTTACGCATGGCCTCGATCTCATCCTTGGTCTCGTAGGCGTAATAAGCCTTGCCCTCACGCAGCAGCTGCTCCGCCACTTCGCGGTAACGGTCCATGCGCAGGGTCTGGTAGTACGGGCCCTCGTCGTGGGAAAGGCCCAGCCAGTTCATGCCATCGAGGATGGCCTGCACGGCCTCCTGGGTGGAGCGCTCGCGATCCGTATCCTCGATACGCAGGATGAACTCACCGCCGCGACGGCGCGCTTCCAGCCAGCAATACAGCGCGGTGCGCGCGCCGCCGATGTGCAGGTAGCCGGTGGGACTTGGGGCGAAACGGGTGCGGACGGTCATCGTGTAGTCATGCGTATGGCGGGCAGAACCGGGATTTTATCCGGATCGGGCACAACCTGCTGTGTCCGGATACGCCGGCGCCCCCTACCCGCCGCCCGGATCGCCGTTTTTGCGGGCTGCTGTCATGCGGCAGTCATGCCGCGATAACCCACGCGACACGCCACCGCGCGAGCATGGCTCAAGCCAAGGCCAGATGGGGCACCGCCATGCGAGTCGGCATCGTCACCGAGACCTACGCACCGGACGTGAACGGGGTTGCGCTCACGGTCCAGGCCCTCGCCCGCGGCCTTGTCCGCCGCGGCCACACCGTCGACCTCATCCGTCCGGCCCACGCCGGGACTCCACCCCTGGCGGACGCGGGGATGGACGTCCTCGAGGTGGAAGGTGCCTCGGTTCCCCGCTACGCAGGCCTGCGCTTCGGCCTGCCCTCCCGTTTTCGCATCGAGCGCCGCTGGCGCACCGAACGGCCGGACGCCATCTACGTGGCCACGGAAGGCCCGCTGGGGTGGAGCGCGGTTAGCGCCGCCCGCCGCCTTGGCATCCCGGTTGCGACCGGCTTCCACACCCGCTTCGACTTCTACGTCGGCCACTACGGCTTCGGCGTACTGACCCCGATGGTCCGGCGCTACCTGGCCCGCTTCCACCGCCGCGCGCAGGCCACGCTGGTACCGACCGGCCAGCTCGCTGGCGAGCTGAACGACCTGGGCGTGCATGACGTGCGCGTGCTGCGCCGCGCGGTGGATACGCAGCGTTTCCATCCCGATCGCCGCAGCGAGGAACTCCGTGCTTCCTGGGGCGTAAGCCCTGAGACGCCGGTGGTGCTGTGCGTCGGCCGCGTGGCTTCGGAAAAGAACCTGCACGTCGTGATCGACGCTTACCGCGCCCTCGCCCGCCGCGCCCCTGACGCGCGCTGCGTCATTGTGGGCGACGGCCCGGAGCGCGCTTCGCTGGAAGCCGCGCACCCGGATGTCATCTTCGCCGGCACGCGCCGCGGCGACGAGCTGGCCGCGTACTACGCCAGCGCCGACCTGTTCGTGTTCCCCAGCCTCACTGAAACCTTCGGCAACGTCGTCCTGGAGGCCATGGCCTCCGGCGTGCCGGTGGTGGCCTACGCCGAAGCGGCGGCGCGCGAGTACATCCGCAACGGCCAGAACGGTATCCGCGTCGCGCCTGGCAATGAAGGCGGCCTCATCGAACGCGCCGCCACGCTCGGCGCGGATGCCACCGTACGTGCGGCGATGGGACGCGCCGCACGTGCCTCAGTGGCAGGCCTTTCACCCGAGTCGGTCGTTGCCGAGTTCGAATCCATCATGCAGTCGCTCGCCGAGGAGAACCTCCATGAACGCAGCACCGCCGTCGCCGCGTAGAGCGAACCTCGACCGACGCATGTGCGTCGCCGCCAACCGCTGGGGCGCACGCCGCGCCATCGGCGTCTTCTTCGGTCTCGTCAGCCGCCTGGGGGACGGCGTCTTCTGGTATGCGCTGATGAGCGTGATCGCACTGGTCGGCGGACTGCATGGCCTGGCCGTAGCGGCGCAGATGGCGCTGACCGGCCTGACGGCACTGCTGATGTACCGCGTGCTGAAGCGCTGGACGAAGCGCCCTCGCCCCTTCCGCTCCTGCCCGGGCGTGATCGCACACGTACCGCCGCTCGATGAATTCAGCTTCCCCTCGGGACACACGCTGCAGGCCGTGGCATTCACTGTCGTCGCAGTCGCGCACTACACGGTCCTGGCGCCATTCCTCATTGGCTTCGCCGCGCTGATCGGCGCTTCGCGCGTGATCCTCGGCCTGCACTATCCGAGCGACGTCCTGGCGGCCACCGCGATCGGTGGTGGCCTCGGAACGTTGTCACTGTGGCTGGAGCGCGTGATCTTCTGATCAGCCCGCCCCAAGGCGGTTTACGGTTCTCTTGGAGCCCCGGCCTCGTCCGGGGCTTTTTTTGCCCGTCCGGACGGACGTCCATATGCGGACACCTGATCGTCCGCGGACACTGTGCATGCGCATATGAGACTGCACGAAATGGCTTCGCGGTGCCGTTTTTTAAGCACTTTCGTCGTTGGCACGGGCAATGCAACAGGTTTGGCGAAGGGCGCCAGCGCCCACCCACGTGAAACCACGGAGAGCAGCCATGAAAGCCGAATTCGTCCTGCTAAAAACCTTGTTCGCCGTTGTCGTCCTGGCCTGCATCATCACGATGGGTGCCATGGTGACGACCAGCGTCTCGCAGATGCCGATTACCGCGGTGGCAGCGTCGCGCTGACCTCAGCCGCTGACGGTGAGCCACCGAAGCTCAAGTGGACGGACGCGGCCGTAGCCCTGTAGAGGCCGAACAGGATCCCGAGCACGGCGGCGCCGCCGATAACCAGGGTTTTCCAGGTCTTGAGGCCATCGACGTCGTCCCTGGTCGCTTCCGCCAGGTTACGGATGTGCTTCAGCTCCGTTTCGATACCCGGGATGGAATTCTTGACCTGGCCCAGTTCCGTCTCGATACGCGGAATGGAGTCCTTCACCCTGCCCAGCTCCGTCTCGAT
The DNA here is from genome assembly GCF_051958795.1 of Luteibacter sp. GTDB lineage: Bacteria > Pseudomonadota > Gammaproteobacteria > Xanthomonadales > Rhodanobacteraceae > Luteibacter. The sequence continues at coordinate 11,129 of NZ_JBQCFT010000076.1, forward strand.
ACGCGGGATGGAATCCCTGAACCTGCCGAGCTCCATTTCGATGCGCGGAAGGGCGTCCTTGAGCTGGAGAAGAATCGCGTATGACAGATCGCCGCTCAGGGCGGGCGCACGAGGATTGATCGATGGCTTGAAGGGTCGCGTCTTGCCCATGGTGCGCCTCCCCTTAGAGGACGTCGGTTGCGGGAGACGGAATGTGAAGTGCCGCCGCACGCCTGTCCAATCCGCGACTGGGCACAGTGTGGCCACGAGCATCTCGCCCTGCACGAACATACGCGGAAACAATGACATGGGCGCGGCTCCATCCGCGAACCGTCGTAACTTCCGTCTGCTCTGCAACGACGGCGCGAGCCACGCAACGTGAGATCACGCTCAGTGACGATGCCAAAAAAAACCCCGCCGGAGCGGGGTTTCGTGGATCAGGCGGCGTCGACGCGTGGCATTTTTTCCATGATGCCCAACATGGCGCCGACTTTCTCGCGCATCTCGCGGCGGTCGACGATCATGTCGATCGCGCCGTGGTCGACCA
>NZ_JBQCFT010000077.1:0-2235 GCF_051958795.1 Luteibacter sp.
CGAGCCGACCACCACGTCCTTCTGACCGCTCCACCGGCTCATCAGCAGCTGGAACGCCGCCAGGAACACCATGAACGGCGTCACACCCTCGCGACGCGACAGCTGGCGCACACCTTCCGCCAGCTCCGCCGTCAACCCGAACCCGAGCGCCGCTCCCCGGAAGCTCTCCACCGGCGGACGCGGCCGGTCGGTCGGAAGCTCCAGCACACCAGGCGCACCCGACAACCGCTCGCGCCAGTAGGACAGCTGCCGCTCCAGCGCCTCGCCCTGCAGCCAGTCGCGCTGCCACAAGGCATAATCCGCATACTGAACCTCCAGCGCCGGCAGCGGCGATGCACGCCCCTCCAGGAACGCCGCGTACAAAATCCCAAGCTCGCGCGGGATCACTCCCAGCAGCGACCACCCGTCCGACACGATATGGTGCATGTTCATCAGCAGAACATGCTCCCGCTCGCCCAGCCGCAGCAGCGACGCCCGGAACAAGGGGCCCCGCTCCAGGTCGAACGGACGCTCCACCTCCGCCTGCTGCAGACGCACCGCCTCCGCCTCGCGCGCCTCCGGCGCCAGACCCGACAGGTCCGTCACCTCCAGCCGCAGCGCCTCCGGCGCGTCGATCACCTGCGTCGCGACACCCTCATGCTCCGCGAACCGCGTCCGCAACGGCTCGTGCCGCTCCACCAGATGACTGAGCGCCGCCTCCAGCGCCCCCACATCCAGCACGCCCTCCAGCCGCAGGAAGTTGGGCATGCTGTACGCAGCACCCACCCCAAGCTGCTCCAGGAACCACAGCCGGTCCTGCGCGAACGACAAGGGCAGATGCTCCGGACGCTCCCTGCGCACCAGCGCCGGACGGCCAAGCCCCGCCTCCTCCTGCTGCGCGCTGCCGATCCGTTCGGCGAGCTGCTGGATGGTGGGCGCCTCGAAGAAGGTGCGCACGGTGAGTTCCACGCCCAGCGTCTCGCGCACCCGCGACACGACCTGCGTCGCCAGCAGCGAGTGGCCGCCAAGGTCGAAGAAGTTGTCCTGCGTCCCGACCTGGTCTAGCCGCAGCGTCTCCGCCCAGATGCCTGCCAGCGCCTCCTCGAGCGGCGTCGCCGGCGCCACATAGTCGCCCGCAAGCTCCGGCCGCCCCTCGGGCACCGGCAGCGCCTTGCGGTCGACCTTGCCGTTGGGCGTCAGCGGCAGCGACGGCAGCACCAGGATCACGGACGGGGCCATGTAGCCCGGCAACCGCTCGCGCAGGCTCTGGCGCAGCGCGGCCGCGTCCAGCTCCTCGCCCACCACATAGGCCACCAGCCGCTTGTCGCCGGGGCTGTCCTCGCGCGCCACCGCGACCGCCTGCGCCACGCCGGGCTCCGCCAGCAGCGCCGCCTCGACCTCGCCCAGCTCGATCCGGTGCCCCCGGATCTTCACCTGGTGATCGAGCCGGCCCAGATAGTCCAGCTGCCCGTCCGCCCGCCAGCGCACAAGGTCGCCCGTCCGGTACATCCGCGACCCCGGCGCCCCGAACGGGTTCGCCACGAACCGCTCCGCCGTCAGGCCCGGGCGGCCAAGATAGCCGCGCGCAAGCCCGTCGCCCGCAACATACAGCTCGCCCGCCACGCCCACAGGCGACAGCTCGAGCTCCTCGTCCAGCACATAAGCCTGACCATTGGCCACCGGCCTTCCGATCAGGGGCTCCTCCTCCTGGCCGCGCTCGATCCGGGCCGCGGTTGCGTACGTCGTGAACTCCGAAGGGCCGTACAGGTTGAACACGGCGTCGGTCTGGCTGTGTTCGTACAGCGCCTGCACCAGGCTGTTGGGCAACCGCTCGCCCGCAATGTTGATCGCCCTGATCTGGGGTGGAATGGTCTGATGGTCCACCACGTCCCGCAGTGCCGAAGGCACCGTGTTCAACATCGTCGCCTCAGGCTGCAGGTCGTCGAGATCCAGCGCATTGCGCCGGATGATCACCCGCCCTCCCAGCAACAGCGGAACAAATATCTCGAACACCGACAGGTCGAAGCAGATCGAGGTCGCCGCGACCACGCCCGCCAGGTCCTCGGGCCGGAAGAAGGTGCGCGACCACTCCACCAGGCCGACGATGCTGTGATGCATCGACACCCCCTTGGGGCGTCCGGTCGAGCCTGAGGTATAGATCACATAGGCCAGGTTGTCCGGCCGCGCGCCGCTCGCCGGCGCCGTCTCCGGATGCTTCGCGATCCGCTTCGCGTCCCGGTCCAGCAGCACCAGCTG
>NZ_JBQCFT010000078.1:0-12367 GCF_051958795.1 Luteibacter sp.
GGGGCGGGGGGGGCTTTATTGCCGGCTTCGTGCATGCGGGTTTGCAACCGGCTTTGCGCCTGCGCTGCCGCAACTCTTGAAAACAAAGGTGATCATCATGCGTAAGTTCGTCCTCGCCGCGTCCGTGGCCCTGACCGCCGTCCTGGCCCTCTCGGCCTGCAACAAGTCGGAAGATACTGACCAGGCTGCCACGCAGCAGGAAGCCGCCGTCGCGAAGCCGACCGACCCGACCGATACCAAGGCCTGGAGCCAGTACTTCGGCCAGATCGTGCGGAAGAACATGCAGGGCATGACCGCCGACCGTCCGTTCCCGTACTTCGTGCCCGCTGGCGACGACCAGGCCGGCCAGGACGGTCGCCAGCGCCAGCTCGAGAACGTGCAGGGCACGGTCGCTCGCGGTGTCACCCCGGGCAACATGCTCGTGTTCGGTGGCCCGGACTCGGCCAAGACCGCCGACCTGATGGTCGAGGCGTTCAAGGGTGCCAACGCCGGCTCGTTCAAGAACGTGATCGTGCTGTTCATCGGCGAACCGGCCGACCAGCAGCGCGTGGGCGACGCCCTGACCCCGACGGGCGCCACCTACCGCTTCGTCGCGATGTAATACCCGCCCTCCGGGCTGGTACAGGAAAGGGCGCCCCCGGGGGGCGCCCTTTTTCTTGCTAAAATGGCGGCATGTCCCTCCTGATCCTCGATACCTGCGTCAACTGCGACGTCTGCGAACCCGTATGCCCCAACAAGGCTATTTCGCTGGGCGAGCAGTACTACGTCATCGATCCCGACCTCTGCACCGAATGCGTCGGCCACTTCGATAACCCGCAGTGCGTGGAGGTGTGCCCGGTGGAGTGCATCCCGCACGATCCGGACCATGTCGAGACGCACGACCAACTCATGCGCAAGTACGAGCACCTCATGGCGAAGGCGGCTTCGTAAGACCTCGGCGTCCCGATGCGGTAATCTCGCTGGTCGAGATATTCCCCGCTAAGTGAGGCCCCCATGGTCCATGCCCCGTCGTGGCGCGTGCTTGCCGCGAGCCTGTTCCTTGTCGCCGGCTCCGGCGCCGCCGTCGCCGATCAGCACCCCAAAACCGCCGCTCCCGCGCCGGCCGTTCGCGGCCCCGGCCATGCCGCCATCGCAAGTGCGAACTACCTGGCGACGAATGCCGGCCTCGAGATCCTCGCGAAGGGTGGCAACGCGTTCGATGCAGCCATCGCCGTCTCGTCGACCCTGGCCGTGGTGGAGCAGCAGAGCTCGGGCCTGGGCGGCGGCTTCATGGCCATGCTGCACGTAGCGAAGGACAACCGCGACATCTTCATCGACGCACGCGAAACCGCGCCCAGGGCGGTCGACATGAAGGTGTACCTCGGCAAGGATGGCAAGCCGAACCGTGATGTCTCCACGCACGGTCCGCTCTCCGCCGGTATTCCTGGCGAACCGGCCGGCCTGGCCTGGCTGGCCTCGCACTACGGCAAGCTGCCGCTCGCCCAGTCGCTGGCACCCGCGATCCGCGTGGCCACCGAGGGTTACCAGCCGGACAAGCGTTTCATCAGCACGATCGCCGAGAACGAGGACGTGTTGTCGCGTTACCCCTCGTCGGCCGCGATCCTGCTTCCCGGTGGCAAGCCGCCGGCACAGGGCTGGACCCTGAAGCAGCCAGACCTGGCGAAGACCCTGCGGAACATGGCCGAGAAGGGCGCCGACGGGTTCTACAAGGGCGAAACGGGCACGTTGCTGGTCGACGCGTCGCGCAAGGCGGGTGGCAACTGGACGCAGGCCGATCTGGACGCCTATACGGTCAAGGAGCGTGAGCCGCTTCGCGTCGACTACAAGGGCTACCGCATCGTCACGGCACCGCCCCCGTCATCGGGCGGCGTCGCGATCGCCGAAATCCTGAACATCCTCGCCGGCTACGACCTGCCGAAGCTGGATGCCGCGCACGCCACCCACCTGACCATCGAAGCGATGCGCAGGGCATTCCGCGACCACAACGAATACCTCGGCGATCCGGATTTCGTGAAGATGCCGCTGGACATGCTGCTGTCGCCTTACTACGCCGACGGCCTGCGCGCGACGATCTCGCCGGACAAGGCCACGCCCTCCGACCTGCTGCCGACCGCCATGGCCAGCGAACCGGGCATGCACACCACGCATTTCTCGGTGATCGATGCCGATGGCAACATGGTGGCATCCACGCTCACGGTGAACCTCGAATTCGGTTCGGGCTTCGTCGCCGAAGGCACTGGCGTGTTCCTCAACGATGAGATGGACGACTTCGCGCTCGTGCCGGGCCAGCCCAATGCGTTCGGGCTACGTGGTGCGGAAGCGAACAAGCCGGAACCCGGCAAGCGCATGCTGTCCTCGATGTCGCCCAGCTTCGTGTTCGGTGCGAACCGCACCGCCGTCATCGGTTCGCCCGGTGGCTCCACCATCATCACCCAGGTGCTCGAGGGCATCCTCGCCTTCATCGATGGCAAGGGCGCCAGCGACATCACCGCGCAGAAGCGCTTCCACCACCAGTACCTGCCCGATCGCGTCGACGTCGAGGATGGCGCGTTCGACGCCGCGACGACGAAGACGCTTACCGACATGGGCCATGTGCTGCACCCGCGTTCGCCCTGGGGCTTCATGAACGTCGTGACCTGGGACCACCGCACGAACAAGCTGGAAGCCGCCAGCGATCCGCGTCGGCCGTCGGGACTGGGCAAGGTGCAGTAAGGTAGGCCCATGGAACTCTGGTCACTTATCGGCAACTCGCAAAAACTGGATGGCGGCGCCATGTTCGGTAACGCGCCGCGCGCCATGTGGTCGCGCTGGATCGCACCGGATGAAGAGAATCGCATCCCGCTCGCGTGCCGCTGCCTGCTCGTCCGCGACCTCGATGGTCGCAACGTCCTGTTCGAGACCGGTATCGGCGCCTTCTTCGACCCCGCCATGCGCGAGCGCTACGGCGTGGTCGAAGACCGGCACGTCCTCCTGGATTCGCTGGCCGCGGTCGGGCTCGCGCACGAGGACATCGATGCGGTCGTGCTTTCCCACCTGCATTTCGACCATGCCGGCGGCCTGCTCGCGCCATGGGAAGAAGGCAAGCCGGCACGTCTGCTGTTTCCCAACGCGCGCTTCCTCGTGGGGCGGGCGCATTTCGAGCGCGCCGAGGATCCCCATCCGCGCGACCGGGCCTCGTTCGTGCCCGACATCATCCGCCTGCTGAAGGAAAGCGGGCGGCTGGAGCTGGTCGACGAAGGCAAGCCGAGTTCGCTGGGCGACGCGGTGCGCTTCGAGTTCTCCGAGGGCCACACGCCGGGGCTCATGCTGGCGGAGGTCGGCGGCGTCGTGTTCTGCGCGGACCTCATCCCGGGCCGCGCCTGGGTGCACCTGCCGGTCACCATGGGTTACGACCGCTGGCCGGAGAAACTGATCGACGAGAAGAAGGCGTTCCTCGACGACAAACTGGCGCGCGGCGTGCGCCTGTTCTTCACCCACGACCACGACTGCGCGATGGCATCGGTGGCCGTGGACGATAAAGGACGTTACCAGGCAGCCGATATCCATCCGGTACTGGCCGGTTGGGCAGGCTGACGCGCGGGCAGGCGCGGATGACAGGGGGCTAGATGAGATCGAAGAAGACATTCAACGGCACGGGCCTGGCATTCGGCGCGCGCGCCGCGGGCGCCGTGGTGCTGCTCTGTGCGTTGGGGCTGATCGCCTGGAACGAGCGCCGGGTCATGGACTACGCGGCCGCGCTAGCGCGGCACGGTTCGCCCGTGCTCGACCTGGGCAGCGGTGGCCGTCCGGCAGCTGGCCAGTACGGTTCGACCACCCGGGTCAGCGGCACGCCGCAGATCGTCGATGCGCCGAGGGATGGCGAGTTCAACGTGCGCAGCGAATCGCCCGTGCTGATCCGCCACGTGGAGATGTTCCAGTGGCGCGAGATCACGGTGGGTGGCAATACCCACTACGAGATGGACTGGGTCGACCATCCCATCGATGCGACCGGCTTTGCCAAGCCGGCGGGTCACGTGAACCCGGGGGCTTTCCCCGTGCAGGGGCGGCAGTTCGAGGCAGGCGAGGTGCGACTTGGGCATTTCCGCCTGGACACCGAGATCGTGCGTGACTTCCCGGGGCGGGTCGACGTGCCCGTCGATGAAAAAGCCTTGCCCGCCAACCTCGCCGCGACGTTCACGGCGCACGACGGTGTATTGGTCACCAGCAGCAAGCCCGAGCGTCCGCGGTTGGGCGACCTGCGCGTGAGCTGGGAGGCCGTGCCGCTCCAGGCGATGACCGTGCTGGCGCAGATCGAGGGCGATACCCTTGTTCCCGCTAAGTCCCATCGGCCCGGCGAGTCGGGTTTCGATGTGCAGGTGGGCGACCGGACCCTGCTCGACGTGTTGCCCGCATTGCCGGAGCCGCCGGGCGCGGTGATCCCTGTGCGCGGCGCGGCATATCTGCTCGCGATCGCCGGCGCGTTGCTGCTGGCCTCAGGCGGCCGCTTCCGACGCGACATGCTGTTCGCGGTGGGTGTCGGCGTTGTCGTGGTCTCCGCGGTGGCGGGCGCCATGTGGCTGGCTGGCGACGCCATGGCCGCGAGCGTATGGTTGCTCTTTGCCGTGCTGGGCGCGGGCCTCGCCATCTGGCGTGTCCAGCAGCACGGCCACCGTCCGGCCCACTGAGAAAGGAGTCTTCATGCGCATCACCGGCCTCTACGCCGCGTTGCTCGCCTTGTTGATGCTCGCCATGGCGGTGCGGGTGATGTTGCTGCGGCGGGATACCAGCATCGGCCTGGGCGACGGCGGCAACCGGAAGCTGGCCTGCGCCGTGCGTGCACACGGCAATGCGATGGAATACATCCCCATCGGCCTGATCCTGTTACTGGTGCTGGAACTCAACCAGACGCTGCCCATGCTGTTGCACGTGTTCGGCATCGTCCTGGTGGTCGGGCGCGTGGCCCACGCGCTGGGCCTTTCCGCCACGCCAGGCATGTCGGCCGGCCGCGCCATCGGCGCGGCCCTCACGTTGCTGGTACTGCTCGCGATGGCACTGATGCTGATCTGGCAATACGTGGTCATCCACGTAGTAACCGCGTCCATCGTGTAGCAAAGCGCTGTAGAAGCGTTCTTGGTGGGAGCGTGCTTGCACGCGATGGGTGCTAGCGGCACCCCCCATCGCGCGCAAGCGCGCTCCCACAGTGAATAGATCAGGTTTCGCGGCTCAGGCCGCGGCGCTGCCGTCCGCGAAGGCGTACACGTGGTCGGCCCAGGTGGTCGCCTCGACGTAGAGCGAAGCCATCTGGTGCACGTGCTGGTCGCGCAGTGCCGTGTCGCTCTCCAGCTCGCCCTGTTCCCAGTGGCGCACCTGGTCGAGGATGGAGGCGAATGGGCCGGTACCCTCGAGCAGCGCTTCACGGATCTCGATAGCCAGCGGCAGGTGCTCGAGCACATACGCCATCGAGACATTCATCAGCGCATCGAGCAGCGAGAACAGGCCGGCGGTGAAGGCCATCTCCTGCAGCTCCGGCTTGATCGCGCGGGCAAGCTTCTCACACATATGGGCGCGGATAAGTGCCTGGCGAAGCAGTTCCGGCGGCCGCTCGTCCATGCCCGACACGGCCATGGTGAAGATCCAGTTGCGCATGCGGTTCACGCCGAAGAACACCGCGGCCTGTTCCACCGACTTCAGCTGCCGGGGCAGGGCGAAATAGGCGGAGTTAACGCAACCCAGCAGCTTGTAGCTGAGGATGGCGTCGTCGCGCACGATCTTGCCGAGTTCGACCGGGCCGTTCTCCGGGTCCTGCAGGGCGCCCATCAGGCGGAGCACGCCAAGCTTGCTGGGCGTGAGGCGTGGCATGTCCACGCGCTCCGGCCGCAGCAGGTACTTGCCCTGGAAACCGTCCACGTCCTGGTCGACGTAATCCGCGAAGCTCTCGTGCGTATCGATGCCGGTGACGATCACCTTCACCCCGAACGCGTGGACATAGTCCATGTGCGCGCGGGCGGCGACGGGGTGGCGGTGGTTAACCGCCACCTTGGCGAACTGCACGATCCGCAGCAGAGCATCCACGCCGGCACGGTGGGCCGGGTCGGCGGGGAGGTTGAAATCTTCCAGCATGAGCAGGCAGCCGTGGCCCTTGAGCTCACGCAGCTTTTCCAGCAACTGGTCGTCATTGCCTAGGTCGGCGCTGATGCTGGCGCCTAGGCGCGCGTTGTGGCGCAGGATATCGGCGTGTTCGAGCAGCAGGTCGCGCGACATGTGCAGGAAGGCGCGGTTATCACGTACGAGGCGCTTGAGGCTGCCATCGGCGATCGCGCTCAGCGTGGCCTGGGTGTGCGCGGTGGCGGCCGTATCGACATCGACGCCGGCCGGGCGCGGGAAAAGCAACTCGTACGCGAACAGTGCCTGCTTGCGGTCGAGGATGGGAACGCGAACGATCGGGAGGATACCGTCGTCGTTCACCGCTGCCGCCTGGGGGTTCACTGCCATTGCTGTTCTTCTTGAGCCAAACGGTGGGCGGGAGGGTATTTCGTCGGCGCTCAGGCCTGCGCGAGTATCCCGGAGCGCAAGCTCACGTGGGTGGTGCCCCGTGGCCCGTAGGTGGAGGCGGCCCCACCCGTCGAATCACCGGAGATCAGCGCGAGGGCCTGGCGGACATGGCCGATGCGCTGGCTGACGATGCGGCCATTGGTCTCGTTGATGGAGCGGCACTCGCGGATGCGCTCGAACGTGGGCGCCCAGCGCGCATCGCTGGCGCTATCGATGCCGCCGGCCGAGCTGAGCTGGCGGCGTTCGCTATCCAGGCGGTCGATGCGGTCGAGCAGGTGGCCCTTGCTGCGCGTCGCGTCCTGCAACGCGTCGCTGTTGGCCTGGTCGAGCGCCATGCGCTCGTCGATCAGGCAGGCGTGCAGCGCATCGACCTCGCGGGCGAGGTCGCCCATCACGGCGCTCAGCGCGGTGTCGAAGTCGCGGCTGCCGGCATTCATGCCTTGCCACCCATCTGGGTTTCCATGGCCAGGAACTTGCTGGCGATGGCCTGGGCGTCCGGCTTGTACGTGCCGTCGGCGATCTTCGAACGGATTTCGTCGACGCGCTTGGTGTCGATGGCATCCGAGCGGCTGGCGGCGTCCAGCGCCTTGGCCGAATCGGTCAGCTTCACGCTGTCATCCGTGCTGCGCACGGACGCGGCGCCTTCCGCCCTGGCGGTGCCGCCTGCGGCCTGGCTCTGCGAGCGCAGCTGCACGGGCGGCTGCTGGGCCTGGATGCCTGGTTTGATCGTGGTCGTCATGGGTGTATCCCTCGGAACATGTGTCCTTCGAACCCTTTATCGGCCCTCGGGGCACAAACTTTAACTGGCGTTATCCGGCAAAGTGTGACCGGATTCGTAGTTCGTTCATGGCAGAACGGCGACAGACCCCGGTCCGCTGACGACCGCGTCCAGGATCTTCCCTGATGACGCATTGCGGACCTTGACCCTGGCACCGGTATCCCCGGCGCCCATCGCCACGCCATCGGCGTGGATCACCACGCCATCCACGCTGGCCTCCATGCTCACGGCATCGCCCACGCGGACGGCCTGGCGGCCCGCGAGCATACCCGGTGTGAGCACCGTGCCGGCGTTCAGCGGACGCGCCAGGGCGCGGCCACCCACCTGGTCCAGTGCGGTCACGTAACCGTAGGCCAGGCTTGCTACGTCCCGGTCCTCGGCGCGGACATCGCCTGCGCCAAGGCCGTCACCGCGCGCCAGCGGGCGCGTGGTGACCAGGACATCGGTAAACATGTGTACGCGCACCGGCACGCGGGCGGTCCAGCCACCGGGGGTGGGGCAGTGCACCACCACGCTGACCCGCGCGCTGACCGGCCGGTTGCCCGGCACCGACACCGCGAGGGGCGCCGCGCAATCCGCCAGGCGGAGGCGGCTGTCCAGCGGATCGGCCTCGGCGACCATGCGGGCGCCGGGCAGGGTGCGGTTCTGGACCAGCCAGCTCACCGCGGCGTTGCGCATCGCTTCCAGCGACTGCTCGGCGGAGGCGACAAGCGGGCACGCCGCCAGGCAGGCGGCGGCGAGCATGGTGGCGGCCAGGCGGCGCATCAGGCGGCGTGCACCGCCAGGGCGACGGAGAGTCCCTGGTTCACGTGGTCGAGTTCCTTGAGCAGGCCCGCGACCATGTGGCTGGCATCCGCGTGGCGGCCTTCACCCAGGGTGATCGCGTAGAGCGAGGCCTGCGCGCTGAAGCGTTCCGCCGCGGCCTGGGCCGCATCGGCGGAGCCATCGGCGCGGCGGACGCGGAGTTGTTCGATGCAGCGCATGAGCGGGGTGGTATCCAGCCAGCGACGGTCCAGGCCGGCCGGATCGCGGGCGGCCAGTTCCACCGCGAAGCGCAGCCCCTGGCAGGCCTCGCGGATCATCTGGCTGAGCGTGGCCGCGTCGAGCGCGCCCTCGGTCTCCAGCTTGGCGAGGCCAAGGCGGTGGGCGAGCACGGTGGCGCGCGCGGCCGCATCGGACTGGCGGCGTACTTCGTTGGCGACCCGGCCCAGCGACGACTGGCCCGACTGCACGGTGGCGACCCGACCCTGCAGGGCACCAAGACCCTGGCGGGCGGCATCGAGGCTGCCACGCGCGCCGCGCACGGCATCGTCGATGCGGCCCATCGCGGTCTGCATGCCGGCCACGCCGGCCTGGGTCGTGTCGAGACGGCGCAGGCTGCTCTGCACCGCCTCGTCGAGGTGATGGGAGAACTCGCCGACGGCGTGGGTGACTTCGTCGATTTCCGCCGTGGCCTGGGTGGTCTTCTCGGCGAGTTGCTTGACCTCATCGGCCACCACGGCGAAGCCGCGGCCGGCCTCGCCAGCGCGGGCCGCCTCGATCGCCGCGTTCAGCGCGACGAGGTTGGTCTGGTGCGCGATGTCCTGCACGGCCGCAGTCAGCTTGCGGATCGCCGTGAAGTATTCGGAGAACTGCGCGTGGTTCTTGCTCATGCCGGCAAGCGCGCTGCGCAGCAGACGAAGCTGGCCATCGAGGTCGCCCGCGGTGGCGACACCCTGGGTGCCGACATCGCCCATGGCGGCCACGCCGCTGTGCGCGCTGTCCACGGCCGTCGAGATTCCGGCGCTCGCTTCCGTCAAACGGCTGGCGGCGTCGCGGCCGGCGTCCACGGCCGTCCCCAGTTCCTGCAGCGTGGCGCCCAGCGCCTGGGCACTGGTAAGCGCCATGCCCTGCTGCTCGATCGCCTGGATGGTGGTGGCGGCCGCGGTGCGCGGCTCGGCCTTGGGCGGGTTCAGCAGCGCCCCCAGCGCGCTGGCCGCCGCCGGGTACTGCGCCGACAGGGCGCGCACGCGCGCGGTGTCACCGCTGGCGGCAGCGTGGGCGAGGAGGCGGACGTGCTGGCTCCAGAGCAGGCTCATGTCGTACTTACGCTCATTGATTAGGGTCGCCCCACTACATCGGTCACAGGGGGCGGTACTTGAGCCAAGCAATCCGCGTGCCACCTTTGACCTGTCTCTCTCCAGCAAACGAATCTATAAAGAACCGCGTGGGCAGGCCGATACCTCCTGGACACCTTCAAAAGCAGCATGCGCACCATGGCCCGACCGCTCCTCGACACCGTGGATACCTTCACCCGCCTGGCGGGCCACAACCGCGTGGCCATGCTGCTGTTCCGGCTGGGTGACCGGCAGGCTTTCGGTATCAACGTCTTCAAGGTGCGCGAAGTGCTGCGCCGGCCGCGCCTAGAGCGGATGCCGAGCATGCATGAACTGGTTTCCGGCAGTTTCGACTACCGGGGCCAGACCATCCCGGTGATCGACCTTGCCGCCGCCATGGGCTATCCGCCGCTCGCCGCCGTGGACACCGCCCACCTGATCGTCACCGAGTTCAGCCGTTCGGTGCAGGGCTTCCTCGTGTCCGACGTGGACCGCATCGTCCACGTCGATGGCGCGCAGATGGCCGCGCCGCCCCCGGCGCTGGGCTATGGCTCGCGCGTCAACGCCGTGACCCGGCTGGATGGCGACCTGCTCGCCATCGTTGACGTGGAGCAGGTGCTGGCGGCCGTGAACCCGCAGCAGGTCGAGATCTCCGACAAGGTCCAGCAGGCCGCCCACGGCCAGCGCGCCGGTAACCGCCGCGTGCTCGTCGTCGACGATTCCCTTGTGGCGCGCACCCAGCTTGCCGACCTGTTCCGCAAGCTGGACCTGGAATGCCTGCTTGCGAAGGACGGGGCCGAGGGCCTGGACATGCTGCGCAGCCTCGCCACCGGCCCGGCCAGCGAACAGGTGAACCTGGTGGTGTCGGACATCGAGATGCCCTCCATGGATGGCTATGCGCTTACCCGCGCCATCCGCGAGGACGCCCAGCTTCGCGGCCTCCGCGTCCTCCTGCACAGCTCCCTGAGCGGCGTCTTCAACGAGGCGATGGTGGCCCGCGTGGGCGCCGACCGCTTCATCGCGAAGTTCCAGCCCGAAGTCCTCGCCACCGCCGTACTGGACCTCCTCCCCGCCTGACAAAGCAGCCGGCCCCGCCGGACCTGCTCTTGTGGGAGTGAGCTTGCGAACGATGGGTGCTCGCGAAAAAGCGCGTCGATTCACCGTCACCCCAGCGCGCCAGAAAACCGGCACCCACCCCGGCGCAAACCAACCAAACCCCCATCAAACGGCGCCACGGCGCCGTTTCGCGTTCAACGCCCGGCCGTGGCACGCCTCTTGCTGATCCCCATGGGCCAAGACCCAAGAGGGGGCCACGCCCATGATCGACAAACCGGATCCGCTGCTCGGCATGCACCCACAGGCGCTCAGCCTGTGGCAGCGCCGTGCGGAAATCATTTCGTCGAACCTCGCCAATGCGGATACCCCGGGCTTCCTCGCCCGCGATGTCGACTTCCGCAAGGCCCTCACCGCCGCCACCGGGGCGCTGGACGGCAACCAGCTGCCGATGGCCGCCACCGAATCCGGCCATATCGGCGGTAACCCCGCCTATGCCATGGCCGATGCCGACAAGCTCGCCTATCGCGCCGCCACGCAGCCGTCCATGGACGGCAACACCGTCGATACGCAGATCGAGCAGGCCCAGTTCGCCGGCAACGCCATCCACTACCAGGCGTCGCTGAGCTTCATCACCGCGCAGATCAAGATGATGCGCACCGCCATCACCGGAGGCAGCTCATGAGCCTGCTCAAGATCTTCGACGTCGCGGGCTCAGGCATGGCCGCGCAGTCGGCCCGTCTCAACACCACCGCCAGCAACATGGCCAACGCCGATAGCGTGGCCAGCAGCGAGGCGGGCGCCTACCGCGCGAAGCAGCCGATGTTTTCCTCGGTGCAGGCCATGGTCAACGGCCAGATGGAAAACGAAGGCGTCCGGGCGATGGGCATCACCGAAAGCCAGGCGCCGGTGCAGGCGCGCTACGAGCCTTCCAACCCCATGGCCGATGCCGACGGCAACGTCTGGCAGAGCAACGTCAACCCGGTCGACGAGCTGGTCAACATGATCTCCGCGTCGCGCTCCTACCAGAACAACGTCGAAGTCATGAACAGCGCTCGCCAGCTCATGCAGAAGACGCTCGACCTCGGCAAATAAGGGCCCGATCCATGACTACCGTCAACGGCACCAGCAACTCCAGCAGTTCCCAGCAATCGACCTCGTCGCAGCTCCAGCAGCAGACGCTGGACCAGTCGGACTTCCTGAAACTCATGGTCACCCAGATGACCAACCAGGATCCCACCAAGCCGATGGACGCCAACGACATGGTGGCCCAGATGGCGCAGTTCTCCCAGGTGGCGGCCACCCAGCAGCTGCAGTCGTCGTTCGACTCGCTCTCCTCCAACCTGACCGGCGACCAGTTCGTCCGCGCGGCCGCACTGGTCGGCAGCGACGTCCTGATCCCGTCGAGCGCCGGCAAGCTCACCGACGGCAGCCTGTCGGGCGCCGTCAACGTGCCGACCTCCGGCACCTACGTGAGCGTCACGATCAAGGACAGCTCCGGCAAGGTCGTCCGCACGCTTCCGATGGGCCAGCCGGATGCCGGCCTTCAGCAGTTCACCTGGGATGGCAAATCCGACGACGGCACGCAGCTGCCCGACGGCGCCTACCAGATCTCCGCCACCTCCGGTACGACGGCCGCTGACACGTTCGTCAAAGGCAAGGTGGAAGGCGTCGGTGCCTCCGGCACCGATGGTACGTACGTGCAGGTGGCCGGTTACGGCGGTGCCCTGCTTAGCCAGATCGCCCAAATCCTGTAATCCCACCGAGGACATCCCTCCATGCCTTTCGATATCGCTCTCAGCGGCATCAATGCCGCTTCCACGGACCTGGAAGTCACCGCCAACAACATCGCCAACACCAGCACCGTGGGCTTCAAGGGCTCGCGTGCGGAGTTCTCGCAGGTGTATTC
>NZ_JBQCFT010000079.1:0-2691 GCF_051958795.1 Luteibacter sp.
TTTCCGAACGAGGCCCCCCGGTGGGGGCGCATAGTACGCACCCCCACTCCCACGGGGCGTCCCCCGCCCCAAAGACTTTTCTTTCGCCCCGCGGTCCCCATAATTCACGGTCTGTCCATCCCTGAAGGAACGGCACCGTGAGCCAGGAAACCCGCAAATTCGAAGCCGAGGTCGCCCAGGTCCTGCACCTGGTCACCCATTCCCTCTACTCGCACAAGGAAATCTTCCTCCGCGAGCTCATTTCCAACGCCTCCGACGCCTGCGACAAGCTCCGCTTCGAAGCCCTCGCCAACCCCGGCCTGGTCACCGAAGACGCCGAGCTGCGCATCCAGGTCACCTGGGACCCGGAGGCCCGCACCATCAGCGTGCGCGACAACGGTATCGGCATGAGCCGCGAGGACGTGGTCGCCAACATCGGCACCATCGCCAGCTCGGGCACCCGCCGCTACCTCGAAGCCCTTTCCGGCGAGCAGAAGGCCGACTCGCGCCTTATCGGCCAGTTCGGCGTGGGCTTCTATTCCGCCTTCGTCGTGGCCGACAAGGTCACCGTGATCACCCGCCGCGCCGGCGAGCCGACTGAATCGGGCGTGCGCTGGGAGAGCGACGGCAAGGGCGAATACACCCTCGAGGAAACCAACGTCAGCGAGCGCGGCACCACCGTGGTGCTGCACCTCAAGGCCGACGAAGACGAATTCCTCAAGGGCTGGCAGCTGCGCCAGCTGGTCACGAAGTACTCCGACCACGTGGCGTTCCCTATCCGCATGCCGGAAGAAAAAGACGGCAAGCCGGATCCGAACGAGTGGGTGACGGTGAACTCCGCCTCGGCGCTGTGGGCGCGGCCGAAGAGCGAGATCACCGACGAGGAATACCAGAACTTCTACAAGGCGTTGGGCCACGACTTCAACGACCCGCTCGCCTGGGCGCACAACCGCGTCGAGGGCAGCCAGAGCTTCACCACGCTGCTCTACGTACCGGAGCAGCCGCCGTTCGACATGATGATGGGTGGTGGCCGCGAGGAGCGTAAGGGCCTCAAGCTGTACATCAAGCGCGTCTTCATCATGGATGCCGCCGAGGAACTGCTGCCGAACTACCTGCGCTTCGTGCGTGGCGTGGTGGATGCGGACGACCTGCCGCTGAACGTCAGCCGCGAGATCCTGCAGCAGAACCGCCAGCTCGAGAAGATCAAGAGCTCGTGCGTGAAGCGCGTGCTGGACCTGCTCGAGAAGGTCTCGCGCGATGAGCCGGAGAAGTTCGCTACCTTCCTCGCCGGTTTCGGCAACACGCTGAAGGAAGGCATCGTCGAAGACGCGGCCAACCGCGAGCGCATCGCGAAGCTGCTGCGTTTCGCCTCGACCAAGGGCGAAGGCGCGGCGAAGACGGTCTCGCTGGACGACTACATCGGCCGCATGGCCGTGGGCCAGGATGCAATTTGGTACGTCACCGCCGATAGCTACGCGGCCGCCGCCGGCAGCCCGCAGATCGAGGCGTTGAAGGCCAAGGGCATCGAAGTGCTGCTGATGTCCGACCGCATCGATGAGTGGATGCTGGGCTACTTCACCGAGTACGAAGGCAAGCGCCTGCGCAACGTGGCGAAGGGCGATTTCCCGCTGGATGAAGCCGACAAGGCGAAGCAGGAAGCCGCCAACACGGCCGCTGCGCCGCTGATCGAGCGCACCAAGGCCCTGCTCGGCGACAAGGTCAGCGACGTCCGCGTCTCGGCGCGCCTCACCGATTCGCCGTCGTGCCTGGCCCTGTCCGACTTTGACCTGGCCCCGCACCTGGCTCGCCTGCTGCGCGAAGCCGGCCAGGACGTGCCCGACTCGAAGCCGGCGCTTGAGCTCAACCCGGAACACCCGCTGGTGAAGCGCCTGGCCGCCGAAGGTGACGACGGCAAGGCCGCTGATCTCGCGAACCTGCTCTTCGAACAGGCCGAAATCACCGCCGGTGCCCAGCTCGCCGACCCGGCCGGTTTCGTGCAGCGCATGAACCGCGTGTTGCTAGGCTAAGCCACGCGCGTGTAGGAGCCCACCCTGTGGGCGACATCTTTCGCGAAAACGCATCAGGGCCTGTGGCTCTACCGCGAAAGATGTCGCTCACAGGGTGAGCTCCTACAACGCGCCGCGCACGTGGTTGGCCCGTAGCCGGGACGTCGGCGCTGGAACTGCTATCTTCCGATCCCATGTCCGCGCTGCTCATCCTCTTTGTCTGCCTCGCCCTCGGCATCCTCTGCCGGCGTTACGCGAACCTGCCTGAAGGCATCGTCCCGGGGATCAACTGGTGGGTGCTGAACATCGCGCTGCCGGCCCTGGTGCTCGGGCTGGTGCCGCAGGTCACCGTGGATCCGCACCTGTGGTTCCCGGTGGTGGGGATGTGGATCACCTTCTTTGGCGCGTGGGCTTTGTTCGCCACGCTGGGGCGCATATTCCGGTGGACCCCGCAGCGCATCGGTTGCCTGACCCTCGTGTGCGGCCTCGGCAATACCTCGTTCATGGGCTATCCGCTGATGGAGGCCCTGCACGGTAAGGAAGGGCTTTCGGTGGCGGTGATCGTCGACCAGCTCGGTTGTTTTCCGCTGCTGGCCGCGGGCGGGATCATCGTGGCATCGCTCTATTCGGGGAAGAGCACGAGCAGGGCGTTGATCGCCAAGCGCGTACTGGGCTTCCCGCCGTTTGTCTGCCTCATCATCGGTGT
>NZ_JBQCFT010000080.1:0-2428 GCF_051958795.1 Luteibacter sp.
CACCCTCCCCGCGGGTTGCCCGCCCGCGGCGCGGCGCCCCCCCCCTCCCCCCCCCCCCCCCCCCCCCACCACGACTTCGTCGCATTGGGTGGGGCGACCTATTACGATGAGCCTCTACGTTCTCGAAGGCTCGCCCCATGACCCGCCCCATCCGTCTCGCCATCAGCGGCGCCTCCGGCCGCATGGGCCTCGCACTGCTTGACCTCGTGCGCGATGACGAACGCTTCGAGCTGGTCCGCGCGGTGGTATCGACGCAATCCACGCGGCTCGGCAAGGCGGCGTATGGCGATGTCTCGGCGCTGCGTTTCACCGGGTGGGACGACGCCACGGGCATCGATGTCGTCATCGATTTCAGTGGCCCCGAAGGCCTCGGTGCGGCCCTGGATGTGTGCGAAGCCACCGGCGCCGCACTCGTGACGGGGACCACCGGGCTCGACCAGGCTATGGACGATCGCCTGGGCCGGGCGGCCGAGCGCACGGCCATTCTCCGCGCCGCGAACTTCAGCCTCGGCGTCGCCGTGCTCACCCGCCTGCTGCGCGAAGCCGCCGCCGCCCTGCCGGGCTGGGACATCGATCTCGTCGAAGCCCACCATGGCCGCAAGGAAGACGCGCCGTCGGGCACCGCACTGGCCCTGGGCCACGCCGCAGCCGCCGGCCGGGATGCGAAGCTGGAAGACCTGGCGGTCTACGCCCGCGAAGGCCGCCCCGGCGCCCGTGAAGCCGGCACGATCGGTTTTGCCGTGGTCCGGGGTGGCGCTATCGTCGGCGAGCACCAGGCGCTGATCATGGGGCAGGGCGAGCGCATCGAACTCGCCCACCGCGCCACCGATCGCCGCATCTTCGCCCGCGGCGCCCTGGAAGCCGCCGCCTGGATGGCAGGCCGCGCCCCTGGCGCCTGGACCATCGAAGACGTCATCGCCGCAAAGGTCTGACCCCAACGCCGTTGTGGGAGCGCGCTTGCGCGCGATGTCGTTCCCACCCCCGGGCCGCCGGCCGGGGGCCGGCCCGCACGCGCGCTCCCACAGGGGTGGGGCGGGCCGTAGAAACCGTGTTAACATGCGCGCCGAAGTCATTGGGGAGTAGCCATCCTCGTTCCCCCTGAGGAGTTCGCGTCAACAGACTTGGTGGTCCCCGGACCCCATGGCGCGAACGGCAGTAGCGTGTGGAGAGCACGCTGCCGGCCCGGCGAGACCTTTGGCCATCGACATGCTCACCCGTGGCCGGGCGAGCGGTGTCGTTGTGCCATCGGTTAACGCGCGCTCGCCCGGCCTGATCCTTATCCATGCTGCTGACAACCTTCCTGTTCCTGGTTTCCGCCGGGGCCATCTATTTCACCTGCGAATACTTCGTCAACGGCGTCGAGTGGTTCGGGCGCAAGCTCAACCTGGGCGCCACCGCCACCGGCACGGTACTCGCCGCGTTCGGCACGGCGTTGCCGGAGAGTGCCGTTACCTTTGTCGCCGTCATGTTCGGCAAGACGCCGGAAGCCCGGGACATCGGCGTCGGCGCCGCCCTCGGTGGCCCGCTCGTCCTCGCGACGATCGCTTACGCTGTCGTAGGTTTCGCCTTATATCTCGGCCGTAAGCGGCTGAATCGGGCGGATTCCCGCATTCGCGTGGACCACCAGCGCCTCGCCCGCGACCAGTCCTGGTTCCTCGCCATCTTCGTGGTGAAGGTCGGCCTGGGCCTGATCGCCTTTGCATGGAAGCCGTGGCTCGGCGTGCTCTTCCTGCTTGCCTACGGCCTGTACGTCTGGCGCGAGATCGGCGACGACAGTTCGGCGCCCGAGGACGAGGAGCTGGAGCCGCTGTCGTTCCGCCCGCGTGATGCCGATCCCGCGATGAAGTGGGTCCTCTTGCAGACCGGCCTGGCCCTCGTCGTCATCGCCATCGCCTCGCGCGTGTTCGTCTGGCAGCTGGAAGCCTTCGGCGAGTTCTTCAAGCTCTCGCCGCACCTGGTTGCGCTGGTGCTGAGCCCGGTGGCGACCGAGCTGCCGGAGACCGTCAATGCGCTGATCTGGGTCCGCCAGGGCAAGGAGCGGTTGGCATTGGCCAACATCTCCGGCGCGATGATGATCCAGGCGACCATCCCGAGCTCGCTGGCGCTGTTCGCCACGCCGTGGCTGTTCGATACGCCGCTGATCGTGGCGGGTGTGATCACCATGGTGGCCGTGATCGCGCTGTGGGCGATGTTCCGCCGCGGTGCGGTCGAGGCGCGCTGGCTGATGCCGATCGGGGCGCTGTACGGGGTCTTCGCGCTGTTCGTTGGCTGGTACTTCGGCGCGAAATAGTCCGTAGGAGCCCACCCTGTGGGCGACGCCTTTCGCGACGGCGCAACAGGCCCTGTTACGGCAAGGCGAAAGATGTCGCCCACAGGGTGGGCTCCTACGAGGCCTTGGCCCAAATGTGGGGCTTAGTCGCGGTGGGAG
>NZ_JBQCFT010000081.1:0-5898 GCF_051958795.1 Luteibacter sp.
GTCTGGGCGGCACCACCGACGCGCGACACCGAGATACCGGCGTTGACGGGCGGACGGATACCGGCGTTGAACAGATCGGTTTCAAGGAAGATCTGGCCGTCGGTGATCGAGATGACGTTGGTCGGCACGAAGGCCGAGACGTCACCCGCCTGGGTTTCGATGATCGGCAGCGCGGTGAGCGAGCCGGTCTTGCCCTTCACTTCGCCGTTGGTCATCTTCTCGACGTACTCGGCGCTGACGCGCGAAGCGCGCTCGAGCAGGCGCGAGTGGAGATAGAACACGTCACCCGGGTAGGCTTCGCGGCCCGGCGGGCGCTTGAGCAGCAGCGAGATCTGGCGGTAGGCCACGGCCTGCTTGGACAGGTCGTCGTACACGATCAGCGCGTCTTCGCCGCGGTCACGGAAGTACTCGCCCATGGCGCAGCCGGAGTACGGCGCGACGTACTGCAGGGCAGCCGCTTCGGAGGCCGAAGCCACGACGACGATGGTGTTGGCCAGCGCGCCGTTCTCTTCGAGCTTGCGCACCACGTTCGCGATGGAGCTGCGCTTCTGGCCGATGGCCACGTAGATGCACTTAATGCCCGAGTGCTTCTGGTTGATGATGGCGTCGATCGCGACAGCGGTCTTACCCGTCTGGCGGTCGCCGATGATCAGCTCGCGCTGGCCACGGCCGATCGGGATCATCGAGTCGATGGACTTATAGCCCGTCTGCATCGGCTGGTCGACCGACTGGCGCCAGATGACGCCCGGCGCAACCTTTTCGATCGGCGAGGAGCCAGCGGCATCGATCGGGCCCTTGCCGTCGATCGGGTTGCCGAGCGCGTCGACGACGCGGCCGAGCAGGCCCGGGCCGACCGGCACTTCGAGGATGCGGCCGGTGGTCTTGGCGGTATCGCCTTCACGCAGGTGCTGGTACTCACCGAGGACCACGGCGCCGACGGAGTCGCGCTCGAGGTTCAGCGCAAGCGCGTAGGTGTCGTTCGGCAGTTCGATCATTTCGCCCTGCATCACGTCGGCCAGGCCGTGGATGCGCACGATGCCGTCGGACACGCTGATGATCGTGCCTTCGTTGCGTGCCTCGGCACCAAGCTTGAACTGCTCGATGCGGGACTTGATCAGCTCGCTGATCTCGGACGGATTCAGAGTGGTGCTGGACATGGTCGGTTCCTTGGGTTGCGCCGCTCTCACGGCACCCGGTGGTATGAGAAGCTCGTATTCAGTGCGTCAGCACGCTGGCCAGCCGCTGCAGGCGGCCGCGCGCGGACCCGTCGATGACCTGCTCGCCCGTGTCGATGACGACACCGCCAAGCAACGCCGGATCGACGTGCGTATCCAGTTCGATCTCACGCTTGAAGCGGCGCTTGAGCGAAGCGCGCAGCGCTTCGGCCTGGGCGTTGTCGAGATCCAGCGCGCTCGTGACCTTGACCTTCAGGGTCGACTCCGACTCCAGCTTGTACTGGTCGTAGAGCGCGGCGATTTCCGGCAGCAGGCCCATGCGGCCGTTGTCCGCCAGTTCCTCGAGGAAACGGGCGAACGGCGCATCGGCGGACATGCCTTGCGGAAGGTGGATCGCGACGAGCTGCTTCGGCTGCACGCGCGGATCGTTGCCGAGGCCGGCGACCTGAGGGTCGACCGCAACCGCGGCGGCAAAATTCAGCGCTGCCGACCAGTCGGCGAGCGCACCGGATGCGTGCGCTACCTCGAAGGCAGCGCGCGCATACGGACGGGCGAGGGTGAGCGCCTGGGCCATGATCAGATCTCGGCAGCGAGCTGGTCGAGCAGCGCCTTGTGGGCCGCCGGGTCGATTTCACGCTGGACGATCTTTTCAGCACCCTTGATGGCGAGCGAACCGACCTGCTCACGCAGCTGTTCGCGCGCACGCTGCGCCATGGTGGCGATCTCGTCCTGGGCCTGGGCCTTCAGACGGTTGATCTCCTCGGTGGCTTCCACGCGGGCCTTCTCGATGATGGCGTTGGCCTGGGCCTGTGCCTTGTCGATGATGTCGGTGGACTGGACGCGAGCCTGCTTGATCTCGGCCGCGACCTTGGCGTCGGCGTCCTTGAGTTCCGCGCGGGCACGCTCAGCGGCGGCAAGCCCCTCGGCCACCTTCTTCTGGCGCTCTTCGATGGCACCGTTCAGCGGCGGCCAGACGAATTTGGTGGTGAACCAGACCAGGATCGCAAAAGAGATCATCTGGCCCAGGAAGGTCATGTTGATTTCCATGATCTCTCCGAAGTACTCCGAACGCTTGTGTACTGACGGCCGCCGCGGCACTCAGGCCGCGGCGACAAGGCGAACGAACGGCGGATTAGCCGCCGATGGCAGCGCGGACGACGCCGACCAGCGGGTTCGAGAACGCGAAGAGCAGGGCAACGGCGAGGCCGATGATGAACGCCGCGTCGATCAGGCCGGCGAGCAGGAACATGCGGCCCTGCAGCAGCGGGACCAGTTCCGGCTGACGGGCAGCCGACTCGAGGAACTTCGAGCCCATGATGGCGATGCCGAGGCAGGCGCCCAGCGCGCCGAGGCCGATGATGACGCCGATGGCGATGGCGGTCATGCCCTGCACGTGGGCGAGAAGCGAGGCGAGTTCCATGGTGATCTCCTGGATAACGAATTACGAAAGGATGGAAAGGACGAACTGAAAAAAGTGGAACGTCGGTGCGGTGAGTTAGTGATGTTCCCGCGCCGTGGCGATGTAGACGATCGTCAGCATCATGAAGATGAACGCCTGGAGGGCGATGATCAGGATGTGGAAGATCGCCCAGGCCGTGTTGAACACGACGCCAGGCACGAAGCTGATCCAGCTCACCATCAGACCGGCAATCAGCATGAACACCAGTTCGCCGCCGTACATGTTGCCGAACAGTCGCATGGCGAGCGACACGGGCTTCGACAGGGTTTCGACGACGTTGAGAAGGAAGTTCGGGATCACCAGGATGGTCTTGGCGATCGGGTTTTCCGCATGGAACGGTGCGGTCAGCAGCTCCTTGCCGAAGCCGAAGCCGCCCTTGGCCTTGATGCCGTGGCCGATGACGATGAACAGCACGGCGACCGACAGGCCGACGGTGGTGTTGATGTCCGCGGTGGGCACCGCGCGGAAGTAGGTGTGGTGGGCCGTTTCAGCACCCGCGAACGTGTGCACCAGCCAGCCGGCGAGGTCGACCGGCAGGAGGTCCATGGCGTTCATCAGGAACACCCACATGAAGATGGACAGCGCCAGCGGCGTGACCGTGCGGCGGTCGCCGTGGAAGGTGTCCTTCACCTGGGTATCGACGAATTCGATGGCGAGCTCGACCAGGGCCTGGCCCTTGGACGGCACGCCGGACGTGGCCTTGCGTGCGTACAGCCAGAACCACAGGCAGAACGCGGCACCCAGCACGAACGACACGATGAGCGAGTCGGCGCGGAGGTTCCAGAACCAGAAATGATCGGCGCTGAAATTCACCGTCATGTGGTTCAGGTGGTGCTGGATGTATTCGGTTAGACCGCCCTGCGGTTCGCTAGCCATGCCTCAACCCTTGAATCTGAATGCAAATACGTTGACCGCGTAAGCCGCTACCAGGCCGACCAGTGCCGGCAAGGGTGGCAGCTTCCATTGAACCAGGATGAGCAGCAGTCCACCGATGAGGACGATCCAGCGAAGGATCATGCCCACGAGGAACCGCATGAACGTTGCCCCTGCTCCGCCCAGCGCGCTGAACGCTCGCGCGGCAAGCAGCGCGGTGGCGAAAGCGACGACCAGGGCACCTGCAAACGCGGCCAGTCCGGCGGCACGCCCCTGCAGGCAGAAAGCGAGTCCCGCGACCACAGCCACCGCCAGCTGCGTGATAACCACGCGCATGGCTAGGTGACGACCGGCTGCAAGACTATTGAGCAACGCGAGGCTCCCGTGGTTTCGCTCGAAGGCGGCACCAGATGGTTCAACGGGCCACGGTTTAATCTGGAAAAGTATACCAGTGGCGCAAACGACCGGACAAGCGACGAAAGTCCATAACCACCCGCCGGCGCGACGGGCGGTCGCGTCGTTGGCGAGTGGGCCGCGGCAGGTCAGGCCCTGGCGGGCTGGCCCACCAGTGCGCCGAGCGAGGTGGCGGTGTGCACCGCCACGCCCATGATGTCGCCGGCGGCCGTTGCGGCACGCTCGACGCCTTCCCGCTGCAGGTCTCCGCCGCGCGCGATCACGGCACGCATCGCGTCCGGATCCTGCGCCTGCATCGCATCCGCCATGAGGCCGGTCGCCGCGCGCGCATGCCCTTCGAGGGCCTGCAACTGCAGGTCGGCCACCCGCTCCATGCCGCGCAAGGCAAGCGCCTGCGCAGCCGCGGCCTGTTCCACGAAATGGGCAAGGTCAGCGTAAGCGTTTACGTGCGCCATCGGGGAACCGCCGGGAAACGGGAAGGTGCCGGAGTGTAGTCCCGCCTGTTGCAGGGCAGCAACCGTTTTTTATTGCGATGACAGGTTTCGTCTTGCCGAATAGGCGCCTGGCTTACGGCGCGTACTCGGCGCCCGACGTGCAGGTTTCATGCACCACCACCTTGCACAGCAGCGGCACCTCGGGACGCAGGCGTTCGAAGATCCAGCGGGCGAGGTTTTCGCTAGTCGGATTGTCCAGCCCCTCGATGTCATTGAGGTAGTTGTGGTCCAGGCGCTCGTACAGCGGCTTGAAGCGCGCCTTGAGGTCGCCGAAATCCATGACCCAGCCGAAAACGGGGTCGATCGGGCCCTCCACGTGGAGCTCCACATGGAAGGAGTGGCCGTGCAGGCGCGAGCACTTGTGCCCCTCGGGCACGTTCGGCAGGCGGTGGGCCGCCTCGATATTGAAGGTCTTGAAGATACGCATGGGAGCCAGGAATGAACGGTTTCTGACGGGGATTGTAGCAACCCGGAAAAAATGACCGGGCGCAGGGAAGCTTCACGACGCAGATCGCAGTTTGGCCAATCCGGCGGCCGGGTTCATGGACTTTTCATCGCCCAACGGTTGCAGTGGTAACTAGATCGGCGGCGTCAGGGGGCGCGCCGACCCCTTGTGGTTCACCGAAGGAGGCATCGATGTGCCTTGGCCGTGAGTCTGTCGACCAGCCGCAGCCCTGCGCGCTGGCCGAGGGAGTGTTTTCCGCCCTGCCCTGGCCCTGCGTGGTCTGGCGAAGCGATGGCGGTCACGCCGTCATGATCAATGCGGCGTTCCGTCGCGAATTCGGCATCTCCAGGGGCCGAGCCGGCCCAGGCTGGCTGGAAAACCATCTCCTGCCCACCGGCCAGCCCGATGAATTCCTCTTCCGCGACCGGCACGCCGCGCCCCGGCGCTATCGCGTAACGCGCGAGGTACTCGACGTGGCGCCCGTCAGCTTCCAGGCCGTGTTTCTCATGCCGCTTGGCGAGGACCCCGCCGCGGGGCCTGATCCCGACCCCTTGGCGAACCTGCGTCCCGGCGTTTCCCTAACCCGCCGCGAATCGCAGGTGTTGGACGGGATCATGCTTGGCAAGCTCAACAAGGTGATCGCGAACGATCTGAAAATCAGCCCGAAAACCGTGGAACTGCACCGGTCGAACCTGATGGCGAAGCTGCGGGTGCACAACGTGGTGGAGCTGGCCCGGGTGGTGCTGGATACCGCGCCCACACCGGAGATGGAGACAACGCTGCCGTAGGAGCCCACCCTGGGGGCGACGCCATTCGCGGGAGAGCCGCAGGGCCTGCAGCCTCACGGCGAAAGATGTCGCCCACAGGGTGGGCTCCTACGGCGGGCAAGAAAAAAGCCGCCCCGGGGACCGGAGCGGCGTTTGTTTTTGCGGGGTGGTCGAGGCGGGCTCGAACCCCCCACCACCGCAGTTTGAGTGCCCCCCTCTGACCACCTGAGCTACCAATCCGGGAAACCTGGTGGTCCGCGGGGGTGGCCCC